>JAATFA010000059.1 GCA_015655445.1 Actinomycetales bacterium
GCACGTGGTCGACGTAGTTCGCGTTCCAGATCGGCTCGTACATCGTGTTCGCGAAGCGCAGCGCGAGGATGTTATGCACCGTCTCCTTGCCGAGGTAGTGGTCGATGCGGAACACCGAGTCCGGCGGGAACACCGACTCGACGACGGCATTGAGCTCGCGCGCCGTCTTGAGGTCGCTGCCGAAGGGCTTCTCGATGACGACGCGGCGCCACTGGCCCGGCTTGGGGTCGGCGAGACCCGAACGCTTGAGCTGCTCGGTCACGAGGGGGAAGGAGCGCGGCGGGATCGACAGGTAGAACGCGTGGTTGCCCATCGTCCCGCGCGTCGCGTCGAGCTCCTCGGTCGTGTGCTTGAGCCGCTGGAAGGCCTCGGGGTCGTCGAACTCGCCCTGCACGAAGCGGATGCCCTGCGAGAGCTGCCGCCACACCTCCTCGTCGAAGGGCGTGCGCGCGTACTGCTTGACCGCCTCGTAGACGACCTTCTCGAAGTCCTCGTCCGCCCAGTCGCGGCGGGCGAAGCCCACGAGTGCGAAGCCCGGGGGGAGCAGGCCCCGATTGGCGAGGTCATAGACCGCGGGCATGAGCTTCTTGCGCGACAGGTCGCCCGTCACGCCGAAGATGATGAGGCTGCTGGGACCGGCGATCCGGTTGAGTCGGCGGTCCTCGGGAACCCGGAGCGGATTGAACTCCGGGGTGATCTGCACGACCATGGCGACCTCAGCCGATCGCGGCGCGCAGGGCGGCGAGGCCCGCGGCGGGATCGGTCAACGTGAGAGTGAGCACGGGACGGCCGTGCTCGGCGAGCACGCTCGCGTCGCCGGCGGCCTGCGCCTGGATGAGCTCGCCGAACGTGAACGGCCGGCCCGGGATCTCCAGGTCCTCCGAGGGCACACCGGTGAGCTGCAGGAACACGCCGATCGCGGGCCCGCCCTTGTGGTACTGGCCCGTCGAGTGCAGGAAGCGCGGACCCCATCCGAACGTCACCGGGCGCGACACGCGCCGCGCGACGAGCTCGCGCAGCCGCGCGACCTCGGGGTGGGCGACGCGGTCGAGGTAGGCCTGGATCGAGACGTAGCCGTTCTCCGGAAGCTCCGCGAAGAGCGCTGCGAGCGCGCGCTCGAGCGTCGGGACTCCGTCAAGGAGGCCCGCCGAGGCGCGCACCTCGATCCCGCTCTCCGTGAAGAGCGCGGGCTCGGGCTCCGGGCGGGCGTCGAGCAGGCCGCGCGCGGCGACCTTCGCGGACTCGACGTCGGGCTGGTCGAACGGGTTGATGCCGAGCAGGCGCCCGGCGACCGCGACCGCGTACTCCCACGTCATGAACTGGGCGCCGAGGCTCCCCGAGATCTCGACCTCGCCGTGCCGGACCTCCCTCGTCTCCTCGCGATCGCGCACGAGACGGATGACCTGGAGGTCGGGAAGGTCGAGCGCGAGCTCGGGCGCGTCCTTCTCCAGCACGACCGGCAGGAGGCCCTTGCCGAGCTTGCCCGTCGACTCCGCGATGAGCTGCTCGGCCCAGTCGGGGAAGCCCACGATGTGCGTGCCGTCCGCGACGATGCCGATCTTGTCCTTGAGCGGCTGCGTGCCCGCGAGCACCGCGCCGAGCACGAGACCGGGGTTCTCGGGGGAGTCCTGCGCGAGGTCGAGCTCCATCGCCTGCGCCTCCTCGAGGAGCTCGGCGATGTCCGCGCCGGCGAGGCCCGAGGGCACGAGGCCGAACGCCGTGAGCGCCGAATAGCGGCCGCCCACGTTCGGATCGGCCGTGAACACGCGGTAGCCGTCCGCGCGCGCGGACTCCTCGAGCGGGGAGCCGGGGTCGGTCACGACGACGATCCGCTCGACGGGGTCGATGCCCGCGTCGCGGAACGCCTTCTCGTAGACCCGCTTCTGGCTGTCCGTCTCGACGGTCGATCCCGACTTGGAGGAGATGACGACGGCCGTGCGCTCGAGCCGGTCCCGCAGCGCGGAGAGCACCTGGCCGGGATCGGTCGAGTCGAGCACGGTGAGCTCGACGCCGTACGTGCGCGTGATGACCTCGGGCGCGAGCGAGGAGCCGCCCATGCCGCCGAGCACGATGTGGTCGACGCCGCGCCCGCGCAGCTCGTCGCGCAGCTCGAGGATCTGCGGCACGAGCGGCTCGGAGACGGCTACGGCCTCGGTCCAGCCGAGCCGCTTCGATGCCTCCGCCTCCGCGTCCGGACCCCACAGCGTGGGGTCCTGGCCCGTGATCCCCGTGGCCACGAGGTCGCGCACGAGCTGCGGCACGACGCGCTCGACGGCCTCCCCGGCGGCGCCGGAGGTCGCGATCGTGATGCTCACCTGGCAGCCTCGAGAGCGGCGGTCACGGTGTCGAGCAGCTCGTTCCAGGAGACGACGAACTTCTCGACGCCCTCGCGCTCGAGCTGGGCGGTCACCTCCGCATAGGAGATGCCGAGCGAGCCGATCGCGTCGAGCACCTCGTTCGCCTCGTCGTAGTGGCCCGTCACGGCGTCGGGGGTGACGACGGCGTGGTCGAAGGTCGCCTCGAGGGTCTTCTCGGGCATCGTGTTCACGGTGTCGTGCACGGCGAGCTCCGTCACGTAGAGCGTGTCGGGCAGGTTCGGGTCCTTCACCCCCGTCGACGCCCACAGCGGACGCTGCCAGTGCGCGCCCGCGGCGAGCAGGCTCTGGGCGCGCTCGCTCGCGAACTCCTGCTGGAACACCTGGTAGGCCAGGCGCGCGTTCGCGACGCCCGCCTTGCCCTTGAGGGCCTTCGCCTCGTCCGTGCCGATCGCGTCGAGCCGCTTGTCGATCTCGGTGTCGACGCGCGAGACGAAGAACGACGCGACCGAGTGGATCGTCGAGAGGTCGATCCCCGCCTCCTTCGCCTTCTCGAGCCCCGTGAGGTAGGCGTTGATGACCTCGCGGTAGCGCTCGAGGCTGAAGATGAGCGTGACGTTCACGCTGATCCCCGCCGCGATCGTCTCCGTGATCGCCTCGAGACCCTCCCGGGTCGCGGGGATCTTGATCATGACGTTCGGACGGTCGATCGACGCCCACAGGCGCTTCGCCTGCTCGATCGTGCCGGCCGCGTCGTGCGCGAGGCCCGGCTCGACCTCGATCGACACGCGGCCGTCGAAGCCGTCCGTCGAGTCGTAGATCGGCCGGAAGACGTCGGCGGCGTGCCCGACGTCGGAGGTCGTGATCGCGAAGACCGCGTCCGTGACGCTCGCGCCCGCACGTGCGAGCTCGGCGACCTGGGCGTCGTAGGCCTCGCCCTTGGCGAGGGCGCTCGCGAAGATGGTCGGGTTGGTCGTCACGCCGACGACGTTGCGGGTCTCGATGAGCTTCTCGAGCCCGTGGCTGTTGATGCGCTCGCGCGAGAGATCGTCGAGCCAGATGCTGACACCGGCCGCGGACAGCTGTGCGGTCGGGCTCGTGGTGGTTGTCGTGGTGTCTGCCATCTCTTCTCTTCCTTCCCCTGTGCTACAGGGAGGCCAGCGATTCCTTCGCCGCGGAGACGGCAGCCTCCGCGGTCAGGCCGAACTTCTCGTAGAGGGTCTTGTAGTCGGCCGAGGCGCCGAAGTGCTCGATCGAGACGCTGCGGCCCGCGTCGCCGATGTACGGCCGCCACGTGAGCGCGAGGCCCGCCTCGACCGACACGCGCCCCTTGACGGAGGAGGGCAGGACCGACTCCCGGTAGGCCGCGTCCTGCTCCTCGAACCACTCCTGGCACGGCACGGAGACGACGCGCGCGCCGATGCCCTCGCCCTTGAGCGCCTCGCGAGCGGCGAGGGCGATCTGCACCTCGGACCCCGTCGCGAGGAAGATGACGTCCGGCGCGCCGCCGGGTGCCTCCGCGAGCACGTACGCGCCGCGCGAGACGAGGCGCGCGGTCGCGAGCGTGTCGCCCTCCGCCTCGCCGTCGCCGCGCGCGAAGACGGGCAGGTTCTGGCGCGAGAGCGCGATGCCCGCCGGACCCTTGCGGCGCTCGAGCATCGTCTTCCACGCCCATGCGACCTCGTTCGCGTCGGCGGGCCGCACGACGTCGAGGCCGGGGATCGCGCGCAGCGCCGTGAGGTGCTCGACCGGCTGGTGGGTCGGGCCGTCCTCGCCGAGGGCGATCGAGTCGTGCGTCCAGACGAAGATCGAGGGCGCCTTCATGAGCGCGGCGAGGCGGATGCTCGGGCGCTCGTAGTCGCTGAAGATGAGGAACGTGCCGCCGAAGGGGCGCGTGTTACCGTGCAGGACGATGCCGTTGAGGATCGCCGCCATCGCGTGCTCGCGGATGCCGAAGTGCAGCACGCGGCCATACGGATTGCCCTTCCACTCCTTCGTCGAGCGCTCGGGCGGCAGGAAGGACTCGGCCTGCTCGATCGTCGTGTTGTTCGACTCGGCGAGATCGGCGGACCCGCCCCAGAACTCGGGGACGACGGCGGCGATCGCGTTGATGACCTTGCCCGACGCGGCGCGCGTCGAGACGTCCTTGCCCGGCTCGAAGACGGGCAGCGCCCCCTCGAGCTCCGCGGGCAGCTCGCCCGCGAGCACGCGGTCGAGGAGCGCCTTGCGCTCGGGGTTCGCCTCGGCCCACGCGTCGAAGGCCGTGTTCCACTCCTCGTGCGCGGCACGGCCGCGCTCGATCGCACGACGCGTGTGCTCGATGACCTCCTCGGCGACGTCGAAGCTCTTCTCGGGATCGAAGCCGAGCACCTCCTTGAGGGCTCGCACCTCCTCCTCGCCGAGCGCCGAGCCGTGGGCCTTGCCCGTGTTCTGCTTGGTCGGGGCCGGCCAGCCGATGATCGTCTTGAGCACGATGAGCGAGGGCTGCGCCGTGTTCGCCTGCGCGTTCCGGATCGCGTCCCAGAGCGCCTGCTTGTCCTCGACGTACTCGCCCGTGCGCTTCCAGTCGACGGTCTGCACGTGCCAGCCGTAGGCCTCGTAGCGCGCGGCCGTGTCCTCGCTCAGGGCGATGTTCGTGTCGTCCTCGATCGAGATCTGGTTGCTGTCGTAGAAGACGATGAGGTTGCCGAGCTGCTGCGTGCCCGCGAGCGAGCCCGCCTCGCTCGTGACGCCCTCCTCGATGTCGCCGTCGCTCGCGATGACGTAGATGAAGTGGTCGAACGGGCTCTCGCCCTGCGGTGCGTCGGGGTCGAACAGGCCGCGCTCGTAGCGCGACGCGTAGGCGAAGCCGACCGACGACGCGAGCCCCTGGCCGAGCGGGCCCGTCGTGATCTCGACGCCGTCGGTGTGGCCGTACTCGGGGTGCCCGGGGGTCTTCGAGCCCCACGTGCGCAGCGCCTTCAGGTCGTCGAGCTCGAGGCCGTCGCCCGCGAGGTAGAGCTGGATGTACTGGGTGAGGGAGCTGTGCCCGGCGGAGAGGATGAACCGGTCGCGGCCGATCCAGCGGTGATCGGACGGATCCCGGCGCATGACCTTCTGGAAGAGCATGTAGGCGAGCGGGGCGAGGCTCATCGCGGTGCCCGGATGTCCGTTGCCCACCTTCTGCACGGCGTCCGCTGCGAGCACCCGCACCGTGTCCACTGCCTTGTCGTCGAGGGGGTCCCACTGCAGAACTGCCACTGAAATTGCCGACCTTCCTAGGCTGAGCAGCCGCCGCTGACAAACGGATCGGCCGCGGGGGAGCACTTGCCGCGGACGTCATCGGCACACCGCGCGCAGCACCGCCGTTCCCGGACGTGGAGGAGTGCGAGTCGCTCGGCTGGCAAGCATTCCAAGTATAGAGAACGCTGAGCCTTCGGGCGGCTCTCTCGGGGACCTCCTGGGAACGGAGTCGGAACCGGCGGCGAGGGCGGGTCGCCTACACTGGGTGGCGGCGGAAGGCACGAGGAGCACAGTGAACGTAGCGGCACCGGCGCGCGTCGACGAGCATCGCATCGGAGTGCGCAGAAAGGCGCGCGCGTACCTCGCGCTCACGAAGCCGCGCGTCGTCGAGCTCCTGCTCGTCACGACGATCCCCGTCATGATCCTCGCCGAGCGCGGCATCCCGAACCCGCTGCTCGTGCTCGCGACCGTCTTCGGCGGGGCGCTCTCTGCGGCGAGCGCGAACGCGTTCAACTGCTACATCGACCGCGACATCGACCGCGTCATGCACCGCACGCGGCACCGGCCGCTCGTGACGGGCGAGCTGAGCGACCGCGAGGCGCTCGTGTTCGCGTGGGCGACGGGCGTCGCGTCGATCGCGTGGCTGCTTGCGACGACGAACTGGCTCGCCGCCGCGCTCTCGCTCGGCGCGATCCTCTTCTACGTGCTCGTCTACACGCTCCTGCTCAAGCGCCGCACCGAGCAGAACATCGTGTGGGGCGGCATCGCCGGGTGCGCCCCCGTGCTCATCGGGTGGGCGGCCGTCACGGGCTCGATCGACTGGCCCGCCGTCATCCTCTTCGCGGTCATCTTCCTGTGGACCCCGCCGCACTACTGGCCGCTCTCGATGCGCTACCGCGACGACTACGCGTCGGCGCACGTGCCGATGCTCTCGGTCGTGCGCGCGCGATCGGTCGTGGGCCTGCAGGTCATCCTCTACGCGTGGGCGACGGTCGCGTGCTCGCTCCTGCTCGTGCCCGTCGCGCACATGGGCATCCTCTACACCGTGGTCGCCCTCGCCAGCGGCGTGTGGTTCGTCGTCGAGGCGCACCGCCTGTACGGTCAGGCGATCCGCGAGGGCGACGTGCAGCCCATGCGCGTGTTCCACGCGAGCATCGGCTACCTCAGCCTGCTCTTCGTCGCGGTCGGCGTCGACCCGCTCGTCCGCTTCCTGCCGTTCTGATGCGCACGCCGTTCTCCTGGCTCGCCGAGCGCGTGTCGCTCTCGCCCCGCGCCCTGCGCTGGGCCACGACCGCCTCGCTCGTCGTGAGCATCGTCATCGTCTTCACGGGCGGGGTCGTGCGCGTCACGGGGTCCGGGCTCGGCTGTCCGAGCTGGCCCGCGTGCGAGACGGGCTCGCTCGCCCCGACGCCCGAGCTCGGCGTCCACGGCGTGATCGAGTTCGCCAACCGCGTCTTCACGGGCGTCGTGATCCTCGCGGTCGGATGGGCCATCGTCGCGGCGCGTCTGCAGCGCCCGCGCGATCGCGCCGTCACGCGCCTCGCGTGGTCGCAGTTCTGGCTCGTCGTCGCGAACGCCGTCGCGGGCGGCGTCACGGTGCTCACCGAGCTCAACCCGTGGGTCGTCGCGCTCCACTTCGTCATGGCGATCGCCCTGCTCACGACGACGACGCTCACGTGGCACCGCACCCTCCGGCAGGCGGCCGTCGACGAGGAGCCCCCTCCCGCCGCGCGCGGCCTCGCGGTCGCGCTCATGGTCGTGACCCTCGCGCTCGTGCTCGCCGGCACGATCGTCTCCGGCGCGGGTCCCCACTCGGGCGACTCCGCCGCGGTGCCCCGCATCGCGCTCGACTGGACGACGGTCGCGATCGTGCACGGCGCCCTCGGCGGTGCCGTGATCGTGCTCGCGATCGCCCTGCTCGTCGTGCTCGCCCGCACGCGCGGCACGCGCCTCGCGCGGCAGCGCACGATCGCCTTCCTCGTCGTGCTCGTGCTGCAGGCCGCCGTCGGCACGACGCAGTCGCTCACGGGCCTGCCGGATCTCCTCGTCGCGATCCACCTGCTCGGCGCGGCGCTCGTGTGGGCGGGAGCGCTGCGCGTGCTGCTCGACGTGCACCCGCGCCTCTTCCGCGCTGGGACGCGCGCGGACGAGCGCGTCGCGCACCCGACGACCGCGCCCGCGTCGTGACCGCGAGCGCGACCGGCGACGCGCGCGCGGCGAGCTCGAAAGCGCCCGGACTCGAGGGCGTCCGTCCGGCGCACGCGGAGGGTCGGACTGTAGACTGAAGCGATTCGCGCGCCGGAGCGAGAGGACCGTGCACGCGATCCTCCGAGGCGACGCGAGCATGCCGGCGCCGAGCCGGCGAGGGAATAGCGACGGGACAGCCCGGGTTCTTCCCTGACAGGAATCGAGGTTCACATGTCAGACGTGCTCATCGACCGTCCCGAGCTCGCGGGACTCGGGCAGTACGAGTTCGGATGGGCCGACCCCGACGTCGCGGGCGCGGCGGCTCGACGTGGGCTCAGCGAAGCGGTCGTCACCGACATCTCCCGACTCAAGGGGGAGCCCGAGTGGATGCTCCGCAACCGGCTCAAGGGCTTCCAGATGTTCCAGCGCAAGCCCATGCCCACGTGGGGCGCCGACCTCACGGGCATCGACTTCGACACGATCAAGTACTTCGTGCGCTCGACGGAGAAGCAGGCCGCGACGTGGGAGGAGCTTCCCGAGGACATCAAGCGCACCTACGACCGCCTGGGCATCCCCGAGGCGGAGCGCCGGCGCCTCGTGGCGGGAGTCGCGGCTCAGTACGAGTCTGAGGTCGTCTACCACCAGATCCAGAAGGAGCTCGAGGACCAGGGCGTCATCTTCCTCGACACCGACACGGCGCTGCGCGAGCACCCCGAGTTCTTCGAGGAGTACTTCGGCACCGTCATCCCCGCGGGGGACAACAAGTTCGCCGCGCTCAACACGGCCGTGTGGTCGGGCGGGTCCTTCGTGTACGTGCCCAAGGGCGTGCACGTGGACATTCCCCTGCAGGCCTACTTCCGCATCAACACGGAGAACATGGGCCAGTTCGAGCGCACGCTCATCATCGCCGACGAGGGCAGCTACGTGCACTACATCGAGGGCTGCACGGCGCCGATCTACAAGTCCGACTCGCTGCACTCGGCGGTCGTCGAGATCATCGTGAAGAAGAACGCGCGCGTGCGCTACACGACGATCCAGAACTGGTCCAACAACGTCTACAACCTCGTGACGAAGCGCGCGATCGCGCACGAGGGCGCGACCATGGAGTGGATCGACGGCAACATCGGCTCCAAGGTCACGATGAAGTACCCCTCGGTGTACCTCGTGGGCGAGCACGCCAAGGGCGAGACGCTCTCGGTCGCGTTCGCCGGTCCAGGCCAGCATCAGGACGCAGGCGCGAAGATGATCCACATGGCGCCGTACACGACGTCGTCGATCGTGTCCAAGTCGATCGCGCGCGGCGGCGGCCGCGCGGGATACCGCGGCGAGGTGCGCGTCGACGAGAAGGCGCACCACTCGGCCAACACCGTGCGCTGCGACGCGCTGCTCGTCGACACGATCTCGCGCTCCGACACGTATCCCGCGATCGACATCCGCGTGGACGACGTGCAGCTCGGCCACGAGGCGACGGTCTCGCGCGTGAGCGAGGAGCAGCTGTTCTACCTGCAGTCGCGGGGCCTCCCCGAGGAGGAGGCGATGGCGATGATCGTGCGCGGCTTCATCGAGCCGATCGCCCGCGAGCTGCCGATGGAGTACGCGAACGAGCTCAACAAGCTCATCGAGATGAGCATGGAAGGCAGCGTCGGATGACGCGCTCCCAGGAAGGACGAGTCGGCTAGATGCCCTCCGCACCTCAGACGGCGTCCGCGCCGGCTCAGCACGGCCTGGCCGAGCACAGTCACGGAGGATGGGCCACCCGCCCCGTGCAGTCGCGCGCGGAGCGCTTCGCCTCCTCGCATCGCGAGGACTTCCCCCGCGTGACCGGGCTCGAGCCGGAGTGGCGGCTCACGCCCGTGCGCGAGCTCGGCGCGCTGCTCGACGGCGCGCTCGACGGCGGCCGCTACGACGTGGAGGCCGAGTCGGGCCTCGCCTCGGTCACCTGGATCCCGCGGGACGATGCGCGGATCGGCTCGGCGGGCCTCGCCGAGGACCGCGCGGCCGCGAACGCGTGGGAGAGCGTCGAGGGCGCGCTCCTGCTCTCCGTGCCGGAGGGCGCGGAGACCGAGCTGGTCGTGCGCCGCGCGGCGTTCGGGCCGGAGCCGCGCGCCGCGCACACGGTCGTCGAGGCGCGTGCCGGCAGTCGCTCCACGATCGTGCTCGAGAGCACGGGCGCTGCGCAGCTCGCCGAGAACGTCGAGATCCTCGTGCGCGAGGGAGCCCAGCTCACCCTCGTGAGCGTGCAAGAGTGGGACGAGGACGCCCGCCACCTCGCGAGCCACTTCGCTCGCCTCGAGCGCGACGCCGTGCTGCGGCACATCGTCGTGAGCCTCGGCGGCCGCATCGTGCGCGTCAACCCGAGCGCCGAGCTCGCGGGCGAGGGGAGCGACGTCGAGATGCTCGGCGTGTACTTCTCGCTCGACGGCCAGCACCTCGAGCACCGCACCTACGTGCACCACGCGGCCGCGCACACGCGCAGTCGCGTGACCTACAAGGGTGCGCTGCAGGGCGCCGGCGCCCGCAGCGTGTGGGTCGGAGACGTGCTCATCGGGCCGGATGCGAGCGGCACCGACAGCTACGAGCAGAACCGCAATCTCGTGCTCACGGAGGGCGCGCGCGCCGACTCGGTGCCGAACCTCGAGATCGAGACGGGCGACATCGTCGGCGCGGGCCACGCGAGCGCGACCGGCCGGTTCGACGACGAGCAGCTCTTTTACCTGCAGTCGCGCGGCATCCGCGAGCCCGACGCGCGGCGCCTCGTCGTGCTCGGCTTCCTCGGCGAGATCGTGCAGCGGATCGGGCGCCCCGAGCTCGAGCGGCACCTGCACGCGCGCATCGCGCGCGCCCTCGGCGACCCGGAGGCGCAGGCCCCGGCAGCGGGGGAGGCGTCGTGACGCGCACGCGCGTGTGCTCGGCGGCGGAGCTCGGCGTCGGATCGGCACGCCGCGTCGTCGTCGACGGCACGCCGATCGCCGTCGTCATGGACTCCGCGGGCGTCGTCCACGCGATCGGCGACACGTGCACGCACGGCGACATCTCCCTCTCCGAGGGGTTCGTGGAGGAGGCCCCGGACGGCGACGCCGGGGGACCCACGATCGAGTGCTGGGCGCACGGCTCCAAGTTCTCGCTCGAGACGGGCCGCCCGCTCACGCTTCCCGCCTACGAGCCCGTTCCCGTGTACGCCGTCGAGATCGTGGACGGCGACGTCTACCTCGACCCGGACGTGACCGTCCCCGTCGTCTGAGCCATCCGCGCCCCCGGGCGCAGTCCAGGAGAATCCGAACCATGTCAGAGCTACAGATCCGCGACCTGCGCGTGAGCATCGCGACCGACCAGGGCACGAAGGACATCCTCAAGGGCGTCGACCTCACGGTCCGCTCAGGGGAGACGCACGCCATCATGGGTCCCAACGGCTCCGGCAAGTCCACGCTCGCCTACACGATCGCGGGTCACCCGCGCTACACGGTCGAGGGCGGATCGATCACGCTCGATGGCGAGGACGTGCTCGCCATGAGCGTCGACGCGCGCGCGCGAGCGGGCATCTTCCTCGCGATGCAGTACCCGGTCGAGATCCCGGGCGTGACCGTGACCAACTTCCTCCGCACGGCCAAGACCGCGATCGACGGAGCCGCTCCCTCGATCCGCGGCTGGCGGAAGACCGTCGCGGAGTCGATGGCGGCGCTGCGCATGGACGCGTCGTTCGCCGAGCGCAACGTCAACGAGGGCTTCTCGGGCGGCGAGAAGAAGCGGCACGAGATCGTGCAGCTCGAGCTGCTCAAGCCCAAGTTCGCGGTGCTCGACGAGACGGACTCCGGCCTCGACGTCGACGCGCTCAAGATCGTCTCCGAGGGCGTCAACCGCGTGAAGGCCGACACGGGCCTCGGCATCCTCCTCATCACGCACTACACGCGCATCCTGCGCTACATCCGCCCGGACTTCGTGCACGTCTTCGTCGACGGCCACGTCGCGGAGGAGGGCGGGCCCGAGCTCGCCGACCGCCTCGAGGACGAGGGCTACGACCGGTACGTGAGCGGCACCGCGAGCGTAGGCTAGACGCATGCCCACGGCACTCGCCCCGCAGCTCTTCGACCAGGTCGAGGAGGCGCTCAAGGACGTTGTGGACCCCGAGCTCGGCGTCAACGTCGTCGACCTCGGGCTCATCTACGACCTCAGCTGGGACGACGAGAACGACGCGCTCATCATCAGCATGACGCTCACGTCCGCCGGCTGCCCGCTCACGGACGTGCTCGAGGAGCAGACCGCGCAAGCGCTCGACGGGATCGTGGAGCGCTTCCGCATCAACTGGGTGTGGATGCCGCCCTGGGGCCCCGAGCGCATCACCGACGACGGGCGCGACATGATGCGTGCCCTCGGCTTCGCGATCTGAGCCTCCCCGCCATCCCCGCCTCGGCGGCTCAGCCGCTCGCCGCCGAGCCGTTGGCGACGATCGACCCGGACGCCTCGGCGGGATGCTCGTGCATGAAGTCCTCGACCGCAAGCAGGTGGGCGCCCATCCGCAGTCGCGCGCTGTCGGGATCGTGCGCCGCGAGCGCGGCGAGGATCGCCTGGTGCTCCGCGTGCGTCGTCGCGAGCGCGCCCTCCACCGTGATCGCGCGCCACATCCGCCCGCGGATCGTCCGGCTGGCGAGCGCCTCGATGAGGGCCTCGAGCGCCGGGTTACCCGACGCGTGCGCGATCACGCGATGGAAGGCGACGTCGGCCTCGAGGTACGCCTCGTAGTCGGGTCGCCGGCCCTCGGCCATGAGCGGCCCCACGCGCTCCAGGATCCCCGCTGCCCTGTCGATGTCGTGCGCCGAGATCCGCAGGGCCGCGCGACCCGCCGCCTCCGTCTCGAGCACGCGCCGAACGGATTGGAGGTGGGACGCGTCGGCGTCGGAGTGCAGATCGACGAGGAAGCTCATCGGACCGAGCAGAAGACTCGGCTCGAGCGAGGTGACGTAGGTGCCGTCGCCTTGCCTCGTCTCGAGCACGCCCATGATGCAGAGCGCGCGCACGCCCTCTCTCAGCGAGCTGCGGGAGACCCCCAGCTCCGTCGCGAGGTCCTTCTCGACCGGCAGCCGTGAGCCCGCGTGAAGCGGCCCGTGGGTGATCATCCGCTTGATCCCCTCGACCACGACGTCGGTCTGCGAGCGGGCGGATCCGGCGCCGTCCCCCCGACTCCCGCTCCGCTCCTGCCCACGGGGTGCGCTCATCTGGTCATGCTACGGCCGAGCAGGCAGGGGGGCGCGGGGGAGCCCGCCGTCCTCGCGTGCTGCCGCGTCGTCTTCGAGGAACAGCTCGATCACCGGCACCGCGACGTCGGGCCGCTGCACGGGCAGCTCGAGCGTGAGCGTTCCGGGGGGCATGCCGCCGAGGCCGACCGTGTACGCCTCGAGGCGCGGGTCGATCTCCCGCCTCCGGATTTCGGAGGCGTCGTGGAGCAGCTGGGCGTAGCGCACCTTGCCCGCGAGGCCCGGCAGGTGCAGATGGCCGAAGGGCCAGGCGAAGACGTGCACGTAGAGCCGATCGCCGCGCTGGGTGTAGCGCACGTCGGAGGGAGGGGCGAACGTGCTCGCCCCCGCCCCGTAGATGGAGCGCGAGTGCAGTCGCATCCACTCGCCGATGCCGGCGAGCGCGGCCTCGGCGCGCGGATCGAAGGCGCCCCGTCCCGTCGGGCCGACGTTGAGCAGCAGGTTGCCGTCCTTCGAGACCCCGTCGACGAGCATGCGGACCAGGAGCTCCACCGACTTGTCGTCATGGTTGTCGCGGTCGTAGCCCCAGCTGCCGTTGAGCGTCTGGCACGCCTCCCACGGCACCCGCTCGCCGTCGCGCTCCATCGGCTTCGCGGGCTGGTACTGCTCCGGCGTGACGAAGTCGCCGGGGATGTTGAGCCGGTCGTTGACGATGATCCCGGGCTGCAGCTCGCGCGTGAGGCGGAGGAGCTCCTCCGATCCCCAGTCGTCCGCTCCCTTCGGGCCCCAGACCGCGTGATGGTCGTCGCCGGCGTAGGAGAAGTCGTAGAAGAGGTAGTCGATCCGGCCGTAGCCGGTGAGCAGCTCGCGCACCTGTCCGTGCAGGTAGGCCCGGTACCTCGCCATGTCGCGATGCGCGTTCTGCTCCCGCGCGTCGGGGTCGTCCCGGCGGGGGTGGAAGCCGTCGATCGTGAAGTCGGGGTGATGCCAGTCGAGCAGCGAATGGTAGAAGCCGACCTTGAGCCCTGCCTCCCGGACCGCATCGACGAAGGACCGGATGAGGTCGCGACCCCATGGCGTCCTTCGCACGACCGTGTAGTCCGTGAGCTTCGAGTCCCACAGCGCGAAGCCCTCGTGATGCTTGGTGGTGATCACGACGTACCTCATGCCCGCGTCCTTCGCCTGCGCGGCCCACTCTCGTGGATCGTAGAGGTCCGGCTCGAAGACGTCCGCGTACTTCTCGTATTCCTCCACAGGGATGCGCTCGCGGCTCATGACCCACTCGTGGCGTGCGGCGAGAGAGTAGAGGCCCCAGTGGATGAAGAGGCCGAAGCGATCGTGCGTGAACCAGCCGAGATCCGAAGCGGACATGGCGCTCGTGCTCCTTTGCGTGCGGAATGGGTGGGATGGACGCGGCGCACGACGACGCCGCCGGGCCTCAGCGGAAGACGCCGCCGAGCGCGATGCCCTTCGTGACGAACCGGTTGAAGACGAGGTAGAGGATGATGACGGGGATCGTCGCGAGGCTGAGCCCCGCGAACAGCGGGCCGAGGTCCGAGACGAACTGCCCCTGGAAGCCGAGCATGCCGATCGAGACCGTCTGCGACTGCGGCGTCTGCAGCATGACGATGCCGAGCTGGGCCTCGCCCCAGACGTACACGAGCATCAGCATGCCCACGGCCGTGAGCGCCCCCTTCGACAGCGGCAGCACGACCCTGAGGTACGCCGCGAACTCTCCCAGACCGTCGACCGTCGCCGCCTCGATGAGCTCGTACGGGAAGTCGGCGTAGTACGAGTTGAGCACGAGGACCGTCGTCGGCATCGCGAGCACTCCGTACACGACCCCGAGGACAGCGGGCTGGTTGAGGAGAGAGAGCTCGTTCGCGACTTGGAAGTACGGGACGATGATGAGCACGAACGGCACCACCTGGCCCACGAGGAAGACGCCGAGGAACGCCGAGCGGAGCCGGGGGCTCAGCTTGGTGGCGAAGAAGGCCGCCATCGAGCCGAGGGTCAGCGTGACGACGAGCGCGAGGACGGCCGCGATCACCGTGTTGGTGAAGAAGGTCACCATCCCGGCGCCGTCGCCGGGGCCCTGCCAGGCGGTGAGGTAGTTCTCGGGATGGTATGAGCCGCCGACGCCGAGCGGATGCGCGTAGAGGTCGGCGTTGGTACGGAACGAGAACGCCAGGATCAGCAGGAACGGCAGGAGCGTGAGCGCCGTCCAGCCGATGAGCAGGACCTGTCCGACGGTGAGCCCGAGGTAGCGCCTGACCATCAGTCCTCCTGCTTCGAGCGGCTGAGCCGGATGCTGAAGAGGCCGACGACGATCAGCAGCGCGCCCCCCATCACGGCCATCGCGCCGCCCACGCCGAAGTGGGTGAGCTGGAACGCCTGGGTGTAGATGAGCACGGGCAGCGTGCTCGTGGCGTATCCGGGCCCGCCCTGCGTCATGGACCAGATGATCGTGAAGCCGTTGAACTGGAAGATGAGCTCGAGCACCGCGGTGATGGCGAGCACCGGGCGGATGAGCGGCAGGGTGAGCGAGAAGAAGGTGCGCAGGGTCGACGACCCGTCGATCCTGGCCGCCTCGTACACGCTCGTCGGGATCTGCTCCATCGCGCCGAGCACGAGGAGGAACGCGAAGCCGACGTTGGCCCAGACGGTCACGAAGATCGTCGGATAGATGGACAGCGTCGGGCTCGCGAGCCACGCGTGCGCGTTGCCGAGCCCGATGGCCCCGAGAAGGACGTTGACGATGCCGGTCTTGGGCTGGAACGCGATCGCCCAGAAGACTCCCGCGGCGGTGACGGGTGCGATCCCGGGCAGGAACCAGACCACCCGGTAGAACGCCGAGCCCCGAACCCGGCCGCTCACGGCCGCCGCGAGCAGGGTCGCGATCACGACGATGCCTGCCATCGAGAGCGACGAGTAGATGGCCGTCGTCACGAGCGAGCCGAGGAAGGGCGAGTCCTCGATCGCGTCGATGTAGTTCTGAAGGCCGATGAAGTCGACGCTGCCGAATCCGCTCCAGTCCGAGAAGCTGATCCGGATGCCCTCGAGCGCCGGCAGCGCCACGAAGAGCACCATGAGCAGGACCGCGGGGAGGACCGTCAGCACGAGCGTGGAACGACGCGAGCCCACGATGCGCGAGCCGCTCCTCGGGCGTCGGGATGGTCGTCCGCGGGCGCCCGCGAGGACGGTTTCCTTGCGTGCCAGCACCATCGCATGACTCCTTTCTCGTCGTGGCGAGAGCGAGAGCTCCTCGCTCCCGCTCTCGCCGCCGTCGGGATCGAGACGGATCAGTCCCCGCTGCTGCGGAACTTCTCCAGAGCGTCCTGCGCCGCTCGTCCGATGGACTCCGGCGATCCGTTCCCGTTGAGCATCTCCTGCACGAGAGGGTCGACGAGCTGCTGGCCGATGCCTCCCGGCACGACCGAGGTCCAGCCGGGAGCGCTGCCGTTCGCCGCGATGTCATCGAGCTCGGAGCGGACCTGCGGCAGAAGACTCGCATAGGCCGACTGCGGCACGTCGTTCACGGCCGGGATCCCGCCGTTGCTCACCGTGGTCGCCTGGCCGTCGACGGACATCATCGACTCGAGGAACTTCTTCGCGAGCGACGGGTTCTTCGCCTTCGCCGGGATGGCGTAGGCGTTGCCGTTGTATGTCGAGACCTTCATCTGGGTGCCCGGCGTGACGGGAGGAAGCAGCGCCCAGTCGTAGTCGAAGCCGATCCCGTCCTTCTGGAGCACGGCGGGCGAGAAGCTGCCGTCCAGGAGCATGCCGGACTGCTGCTGGATGAACGTCGCCTCCGACTGGGCGACGTTCATGCCAAGGAAGCCGTTCTGGAAGATGCCCTCCTTCCCCATCGTCTGGATCATGCCGACGGCCTTCGTGAACGCCGGGTCCGTGAACTTGGCGGTGACCTTCGTGTCCTTCTGCCAGCTGCTCAGGTAGTTCTGGTACTCGCTCGGGGTCGCGGTGCTCTGCAGGAAGGCGTCGATCATCCAGCTCGCCTGGAACTTGTCCGCCGGCCCGATCGACAGTCCCTGATGGCCGGCGGCCTTCAAGGCGTCCACATCCGTCTTGAGCTCGGCGAGCGATGCGAAGCGATGGTTGGCGGGAGGGGTGATGCCGAGCTTCGCGAACAGGCCCGTGTTGTAGTAGACGATGCTGTACAGCGTCGAGTCGAACGAGACGACGTAGGGCACGCCGTCCGTCTTGAGCGAGTTCGCGAGCGCATCGCCGTAGCGCTTCTGCAGGTCCGACGCGCGGTAGACGTCGGTCAGCGGGAGCAGCTGCTTCCCGTCGACGGCCTTCGTGTAGGCCTCGCTGTTGGTCGGCACGATCGCGACGTCGGGCGCGTTCGAGGACGTGATGACCTGGAGGTTCGTCCCGCCCTTCGCCGTCTGCGACACGGACGTCGTCTTGACGGTGACGCCGGGATTCTGCTTCTTGAACACCGTGATGAAGCCGTTGACCTCCGGCTCCTGGCCGGTCTGGATCTGCACCACGAGGGTCTTCGAGTCCCCGGACGACCCCGAGCCGCCCGAGCACGCGACGAGGCTCAGGCTCCCGGCCGCCAGCGCTCCCGCGAGAGCGATCCAGCGAAGGGTGCGTCGGCGAACGATGGGGGAAGGCATATGCGCTCCTCTCGAGACGGGCCGTCGTTGGCCCGATGCTCTGATCACCGAGGCGCTCCAGCGCTCCCGGATCCGGTGGCACGGCACACAAAAGCAATCCTCATTGATCCTTGTACCCGTGGTCTCGTGCTGTGCCGACGATCCGCAGTGGGATCGCCATTCCTCCTACCTATTGTGATCCTTCTCTCCCAAATAGCAAGGACAACTCCTCGATGAATCAGATGGCTCCCTGGAGGATCCTTGGAATGTCAAGGATCTGCGGGAGGCGTGCCCTCGATGCGCCGGGGTGCGACGTACTGGAGGCCGGCGATTGATCCGATGTATCCTGCGTCGGGGAGGTGGCCAATGCGCGATCGCTGCGAGGTCATGACGACCGGCGGCCGCCTGCGGGGCGCTCGCCGGATGACGACGGACGGCACCGAGGTCGACGGGTACTTCGGCGTCCCCTACGGCGAGTCGACCGCGGACGACCTCCGCTTCGGGCCTCCCGTGAGGGCGGAGCGCTGGAGCGGCGTGCGCAGTGCGCTCTTCCATGGACCGATCGCCCCCCAGTCGACCTCGACGCAAGGAATGGTCGGGCGGGGCCACGACGAGGACAACTACCTCCTGCGCCGCGGCTCGAACGGCTGCCTCCAGGGGGAGGACTGCTTGCGCGTCAACGTCTGGACGTCGGGCGCCGGGCGTCGCCCGGTGCTCGTGTACCTGCACGGAGGCGCCTTCTCCGGCGGATCGGGCAACGACCTCGCCGCGTACGACGGGGCGAACCTCGCCGCGCGTCACGACCTGGTCGTGGTCACGGCCAACCACCGGCTGAACGCCTTCGGCTTCCTCGACCTCGCCGCACTCGACGTGGCCGGCTACGAGCGGCACGTCAACGCGGGGCTGCAGGACCTCGTCCTGCTGCTGCGCTGGATCCGCGACAACGCGCCGGCGTTCGGCGGCGACCCGGACTCCGTCACGGTCGTGGGGCAGTCCGGCGGCGGCATGAAGGTCGCCGCCTTGATGAGCATGCCCGCGGCCCGCGGGCTCTTCCATCGCGGCATCATCCAGAGCGGCTCGATGACCGACATCAACGCGCGCGACGAGTCCCTCGCCCTCACGCTCGACCTCCTGGCAGAGGTCGGGGTCGACCCCGCTCACCTGGAGCGGCTCGGCGAGCTGCCCCTGGATCGCCTGATCAGCGCGGTGTCCGAGCTCGGGGGCGTGTGGGCCCCGACCGTGGACGGCGAGATCCTCACCGAGCCGCTCGTCGGCGCGGCCGCGGCGACCCACGCGGACGTCGTCCCGCTCGTCGTCGGGACGAACCTCGCCGAGTTCGTCAACGGGGTCGACAATCCCGATGCGGAACGGTTCGGTCCCGCCGACCTCGCCGCCACCGCGCGAGCGAGCTTCGGATGCGCCGCGGACGCCGTCGTGTCCGAATACCGCCGCCAGTACCCGGACGAGGACGAGTTCGGACTGCATGCCGCGCTCGGCGCGTGGTGGGTGCGCGCGCTCGCCGAACGGCAAGCGGCCGCGTGCTCGGCAGCCGGCGTCCCCGTGCACGCCTATGTCTTCGCACACTCCGCCGACGTCGTCGCGCCGCGGGTGCGGACGTACCACGGCTGCGAGATCGCCTACGCCTTCGACAACGCCGACCATTGCCGCGCCCAGACCGGGGGAGCGCCCGAGGCGCGGCAGGTCGCGCACGAGATGGCCGGAGCATGGGCCGCGTTCGCGCACACCGGCGACCCGAACGGTCGCGGTCTGCCGCCCTGGGCCCCGTGGACGCCGGCCGCGCCGGCGACGATGCTCTACGCCGGTGGCCCGAGCGGCAGTCGGACGGTCATCGGGTTGGACGAGGTCATGCTGCGGTGGGCGCGCGGCCGGGCCGTTCCCGGCCTCCACGGCGCATGACGCCCGCCGCGCGCGCGGGTCAGCTCCCGCGACGGGCGTCCGCGCGCTCGACGGCGCGCCACGCGAGGGGGAGCAGGCCGGCGGCGATCACGGCCTTGACGACGCCGCCGAGGATGAACGGGTAGAGGCCGCCCTCGAGCGTCTGCTCGAGGTCGAGCCCGAGCGCGATCGCGAGCCACGGCAGGCCGATCGCGAACGTCACGAGGGAGCCGGCGGCGAAGCTCGCGAGCGCGCGCCAGAAGCGGCGGTCCCATCGCCGCTGCGCGAGCCACCCGGTGAGCGCAGCGGCGGGGATGAAGCCGACGATGTAGCCGCCGGTCGGACCGAGCAGCACGTGCGCACCGCTTGCGGCGTCGCTGAACACGGGCAGGCCGACGAGGCCGAGGAGCGCGTACAGGACCATCGACAGACCGCCGCGCACGGCGCCGAGCGAGGACCCGACGAGGAGCACCGCGAGCGTCTGCCCCGTGATCGGCACGGGCCACAGCGGCACGGCGACCTGCGCGGCGAGCGCGGTGAGCGCCGCGCCGGAGGCGACGAGCACGGCGTCCATGGGCAGCCGGCGGGCGAAGACCTGATCGACGAGGGTGATGCGAGGCGCAGTGAGGCTCGGGGTCGACATGGGAAGTAGACTATCTGGCCGGCGCGCCGCAGCCCTCTTGTCGAATCCCTCCCGAAGAACTGGACGATCATTGTGCTGAGTGTGCACGACCTCGAGATCCGCGTGGGCGCGCGCCTGCTCATGGAGCACGTGAGCTTCCGCGTCGACCGCGGTGACAAGGTCGGTCTCGTCGGCCGCAACGGCGCCGGCAAGACGACCCTCACGCGGGTGCTCGCGGGGGAGACGCTGCCCACGGCGGGTCGCGTCGAGCGGACGGGCGAGATCGGCTACCTGCCGCAGGATCCCCGCGCGGGCGACCCCGAGCAGCTCGCGCGCACGCGCATCCTGGACGCCCGCGGCCTCGGCCAGATCGTGCTCGGCATGCAGAAGGCGACGCTCGAGATGGCGAGCGAGGACGACGCCGTGAGCGAGGCCGCGCTGCGCCGCTACGGATCCCTCACCGACCGCTTCCTCGCGCTCGGGGGATACGCGGCGGAGGCGGAGGCGGCCTCGATCGCGAGCAACCTCGCCCTGCCCGATCGCATCCTCGACCAGCCGCTCAAGACGCTCTCCGGCGGCCAGCGCCGGCGCATCGAGCTCGCGCGCATCCTGTTCTCGGACGCCGAGACGCTCATCCTCGACGAGCCCACCAACCACCTCGACGCCGACTCGGTCGTGTGGCTGCGCGAGTTCCTCAAGAGCTACTCGGGCGGCTTCGTCGTCATCAGCCACGATGTCGAGCTCGTCGGCGAGACCGTCAACAAGGTGCTCTACCTCGACGCGAACCGGCAGGTCATCGACGTCTACAACATGGGCTGGCGCGCGTACCTCAAGCAGCGCGAGGCGGACGAGGAGCGGCGGCGCAAGGAGCGCGCGAACGTCGAGAAGAAGGCGGCCGCCCTGCAGCTGCAGGCCGCCCGGTTCGGCGCGAAGGCCACGAAGGCGGCCGCCGCGCACCAGATGGTCGCGCGTGCCGAGCGCATGCTCTCCGGGCTCGAGGAGGCACGGCAGAGCGATCGCGTCGCGAAGCTGCGCTTCCCGGACCCGGCGCCGTGCGGACGCACGCCGCTCGCGGCCCACAACCTGAGCAAGAGCTATGGCTCGCTCGAGATCTTCACGGCCGTCGACCTCGCGATCGACCGGGGCTCGAAGGTCGTCGTGCTCGGGCTCAACGGCGCGGGCAAGACGACCCTCCTGCGCATCCTCGCCGGGGTCGACACGCCCGACACGGGCGTCGTCGAGGCGGGGCACGGGCTGCGCATCGGGTACTACGCGCAAGAGCACGAGACGCTCGACACGTCGCGCACGGTGCTAGAGAACATGCTCTCGGCCTCGCCCGCCCTCACCGAGACGGAGGCGCGGCGCGTGCTCGGCTCGTTCCTCTTCACCGGCGACGACGCGCACAAGCCCGCGGGCGTGCTCTCCGGCGGCGAGAAGACGCGCCTGGCGCTCGCGACGCTCGTCGTCTCCTCGGCCAACGTGCTCCTCCTCGACGAGCCGACGAACAACCTCGACCCCGCGAGCCGCGACGAGATCCTCGGCGCGCTCGCGACCTACACGGGCGCCGTCGTGCTCGTGAGCCACGACGAGGGCGCCGTCGAGGCCCTGCACCCCGAGCGCGTGCTCCTGCTGCCCGACGGCGTCGAGGACCACTGGAACAAGGACTACGCGGAGCTCGTCTCGCTCGCGTGAGGCGGCGAGGAAGGCGCGGCGGCTCCCCTCGCGGTGCTCCGGCCGTATAGCCTCGTGCCAGGTCGGATGCGCGAGATGGGGGCGAGCGGATGGCGCACGAGCGATCCGCGGCGCGCCCGCGGCGGGGAGGCTACGGCCACCTGGCGCAGGTGGGCGTGAGCGGTCGCGCCGTCTTCATCAACCAGCTGCTCGTCGCGGCCGCCGTGCTGCTGCTCATCCTCGCCTCGGCCGTCTTCAACCCGCGCTCGTTCGCCTCGGGCCTCTTCTTCGCGGGCGTCACGCTCGTGTTCGTCGCGACCGGGCTCTCCGCGACCGTGCCGTGGCGCTCCCTGCCGCGTGCGCTCGTCGCGACCGTCCCCGCCGTCGACATCCTCGCGATCGTCGCCGTGCGGGCGGGCGCACCCGCCCTCGGCAGCGGCCTCTTCCTCGTCTTCCCGGTCATCTGGCTCGCGCGGGACTTCGGCGTGGGGGGAGCCGTCGGAGCCGTAGGCACCTCGACCCTCCTGCTATGGGCCTCCGAGCTCCTCGTCGGGTTCCCGTTCGACGCGAGCGACTTCCCCGCCCTCGTCCTGCTGCCCGTCACGCTCGCGTTCGTCGCGACGTCCGTGCACCTCACGACGCGCCGCACGATCGCCCAGAGCGTCCTCCTGCGCCAGCAGACGGTGCTCATCGAGTCCGCGCTCGCCCGCGCGCGGCGCCAGGAGGACACCCTCCACAACGTGCTCAACGCCGTCGACTTCGGCGTCATCGCGTTCGACCGCGCGGGATCGGTGACGCTCGTCAATGCCGCGCACCGCCGCACGCTCGACCGGTTCGGCGCCGGCGCGTCGGGCGTCGTGCCCGCGATCGTCTACCAGCCCGACCGCGTGACCCCCTACACGGACGAGGAGCGCCCGTTCTCGCGGGCCATGCGGGGGCAGAGCTTCGACAACCTCACCATCTGGGTCGGACCACCCGGCGGGGACCGCGCGGCGTTCTCGGTCTCGGCACGGCGGCTCGTGACGACGAGCGGCGAGTACGACGGCGGCGTCATCATCCTGCGCGACACGACGGCCGAGCTCGACGCGATCCAGGCGCGCGACGACCTCGTGGCGACGGTCTCGCACGAGCTGCGCACGCCGCTCACCTCGATCCTCGGATACCTCGACCTCGCTCAGGACGAGGAGGACCTCGGCCCGAGCGCGCGCGCCCACGTGCAGGTCGCGGGGCGCAACGCGGAGCGCCTGCTCCAGCTCGTCAACGACCTCCTGCTCGCCGCGAGCGACGCGGAGGGCCAGCCCAAGATCTCGCCTCGCGTGTGCGACGTCCGCGAGATCGTCGACCAGGCCGTCGAGGGCCAGCGGGCGTTCGCGCAGCAGCACCAGGTCGAGCTGCGCTGGCCCGCGGGAGGGCCGCCGCTGCGCGTGGAGGCCGACCCGCTGCGCGTGCGACAGATCGTCGACAACCTCCTGAGCAACGCCATCAAGTACAACCGCGAGGGCGGGAGCGTCACGGTGCGCGCGAGCGCGACCGACAACGCCGTCGAGGTCGCCGTGACCGACACCGGGCAGGGCATCACGCCGCGCGAGCTCGCGCGTCTCTTCGACCGCTACTACCGCACCGAGTCGGCGCGCCGCTCGTCCGTGCACGGCACGGGCATCGGCCTGAGCATCAGCCGCACGCTCGCGCGCCTGCACGGCGGCGACCTCAACGTCGCGAGCGCGCCCGGGCAGGGAACGACCTTCACGCTGCGCCTGCCGACCAACCTCGAGCTCGCGCCGCGGGATAGAGTCTGACGACCAGGGGACAGAAGGCGGCGCCGTGGACCAGAACACCCTCCTCATCGTGAGCGGCATCGTCGTGATCGTGTGCGGCGTCTCGTTCATCCTCAACGTCGCCTACGGACGCGCGTCGGCGGCGAGCCGCACGTGGGCGAACGCGTACGTGTGCGGCATCCTCGCGACCTTCGCCCTCCTCGTGTGGGGCATCTTCCCCTCCGCGTGGTGGACCGTCGCGATCGGCGACGCCGCGCTCGTCGCCGTCATGGGCTGGATGTGGTCGGGGTGCCGCCAGTTCAACGGCCGCCGCTCGCTCTACCCGGTCCCCATGGCCGCGGCCGTCGTGACGGCGCTCACGTCCGTCGCGGCAGGACCCGGGCCGTGGTCGGGCGCGACGGCGATGTTCCTCGGCATCGCCGTCTTCGCGGCCCTCGCGGCCGTCGAGACGCTGCGCCCGCGCATGCGGGAGTACATCCACGCGCGCGTGCTCACCGTCGTCTTCGCGCTCGTCTTCGTCTTCTACGCCGTGCGCACCGTCGTCTTCCTCGTGCTCGGCGCCGAGAGCCCCGTCTTCGAGGCGTACTTCGGCACGCCCGCGACGACGCTCCTCAACGTCGTGCTCGTGACGGCGAGCGCGATCTCGCTGAGCATCCTGCAGACCGGCCGCGAAGGGCCGGGGGCGGACCTCGTGAGCAGCGCGCGCGAGCTCCCGCGCGGCGTGCTCGCGGGGGACGCGTTCTCATCGACGCTCCAGACCTGGCTCGACCGCGCGGACCAGGCGTGGGAGGCGCTCGTCGTCGTCGTGCTGCAGGTCGACAACCTCCAGCAGATCGCCGAGACGTTCGGGCGCGAGCGCCGATCCGAGGTCGTCGCGACGGTCGGCCGCATCTGCGTCGACTCCGTCCCCACCGCCTCGCTCGTGGGCCAGCTCGGCGACGGCCGGTTCGCGGTCGTGACGCCCGCGCCGCTCATCGGGGAGCCGCGCCTCGTCGCCGAGCGCATCGAGAACGCGCTCGTCGACACCCCCATCGACTCGCTCGGCGGTCTGCGCGCCATGGCGCGCTTCGGCGTCGCGAGCACCGACGACCTCGGCTACGAGTCGACGGCGCTCCTCGCCGCGGCCTCGTCCGCGATCGAGGCCGCGCACACGGAGGGCACGAGCATCGGCACGGCCGCGCCGTCCGGCACGGCCGCGTGACTCATCCGGTCGCGAGAGCGATCGTGAGCGTGTCGGTCGCCGTCTGCTTGGCGTAGTCCGACGAGGTCGGCGTGGTCTGCAGGAGCAGCTCGTACTCGAGCGTGACCTGCATCGAGGTCGCGGCCGCGTCGAGCGCGGGGACGACGAAGGTCTGACTGTAGCTGTATGGCGAGCTCACGAGGTATCCCGGGCTCACGGTCGACTGGTCGGCGAGCGGCGAGGGCGCCGGGAGCGTTCCCTTCGGGCCAGACACGGCGAGCGTGAGCGTCACGCGCGAGAGGTACACGTGCTGGGTCGAGCCGCCGTCGAGCGTCGTCGTGAGGGAGAAGTGCAACGGCTTGCTCGCTTGCGGGGTCCACTGGTCCAGGTGGTCGGCCCAGTAGTTGACGGTCACGCCGATCGCGCCCGCCTGCAGCTGGCGCTGCGTGGCCCCTGTCGCGAGGTCGTTGTGCACGGCCGTGACGGTCGGGGTCGGCGTCGGCGGGGCGCTCGAGCGCTGCGCCGACGCGTCGTGCGAGAACTGCGGCTGCTCCCACGGCGGCGTGCCGCACGCCGTGAGCACGATGCCCAGGAGCCCGGCGACGGCGAGCGCGGCCGCGCCGGAGCGGAGTGGACGGAACATGGGACCCCCTCTGTCAGGACGATTGTGGCCGGTCGCGGACCCGCGGCCCGGCGAGAACGACAGCGCGTGCGGGAATCCTGCAGCGATCTTGAGCCTCGGCGTCGTGTTCGCCAGCTCCCGCGCCAACATTGACCGCTTCCTGATCGCCGGCCGCCGTGTTCGCTGCACTTCGTGCCGCATGCTCGTAGATGTCTCCACGGGGGAGGCGAGGACACGAGGGGAGAGCGGGCCGCCTGCGGGCGGTCCCACCACGACATGAGCAGCACGATTCGCAGCAGCCGCACGACGCGCGCCATCGGCGCTCCCGCGACGAGCCACTACGTCAACGTCCCGCAGCGCAGCGAGCTCGAGGACGAGGTCAACGACTTCATCGCCTCCGTCGAGGCGCTGCCGACCTACCGGCCCACGATCGGCTGCGTCATCCCCGCCTACAACGAGGCGGAGTCGATCGCGTCGGTGCTCGAGTCGCTCCTGCGCCAGACGCGCGTGCCGGACGTCATCCACGTCATCGTCAACAACACGACCGACGACACCGTCGCGATCGCGAGCACGTTCGCCGGCCCGCACACGATGGAGGCGGACGGCGAGGTGCAGTTCACCGAGGTGTACGTGCACGACATCGGCAAGAACCCCGACAAGAAGGTCGGCGCGCTCAACTACGGCTTCGGCCTCGTCGAAGGGTGCGACTACCTGCTCGGCGTCGACGGCGACACGACCGCCGAGCCGACGGCCGTCGCGAGCCTCGAGGCCGAGATCGCCTCGGACAGCCGCATCGGCGGGATCTCGGCGATCTACAGCATCGACGACAGCTCGCTCAAGGGCGCGGTCGCGCCGTTCCTCATCGCCGGCCAGCGCGCCCAGTTCGCGGCCTTCAACATGCAGAACATGCTGCGCGGCCGCAACATGGCGGTGCTCGGCGGGCAGTTCTCGATCTTCTCCGTCCGGGCTCTGCGTCAAGCGATGGTCGAGAACCACCAGTCGACCCCTTGGGTGAAGGACAGCGAGGTCGAGGACTCGCTGCTCTCGCTGCAGATCAAGAGCGCCGGCTATCTCACCAAGATCAGCGCCCGCGCCCGCGCCGACGTCGGCGGCATGACCACCCTCCGCGGCCTCGACGCCCAGCAGGTCAAGTGGAACTTCGGCGCCATCGAGCTCATGTGGCCCGGCCAGCGCGGCGACACCAAGGGACAGCCGCTGCACCCCAACCTGCGGCTGCGCTGGCTCGAGAACTTCTCGATGCTCGTGAACCTGATGAGCCGCCTGCTGTTCATCCTGCTGCTGGTCGCCTCACTGTCGATCCACGCCTTCGTGTTCGCGCCGATCTGGCTCATCCCGCCGGCCGTGGCCGTGTTGCTGAACCTGCGCACCGCGATGTCGATGCAGAAGCGGGATTGGAAGGACGTCCTGTTCGCGATCGCCGTGGTGCCCGCCGAGCTGTACATGTGGATCCGGCTCGGGCACTTCGTCCGTGCCTGGAGCAAGTTCCTCAGCCGCAAGCAGGTCGACAACTGGGCCGCGCAGGCCAAGGCGGAACGCGGCGCGGGTAACGCGTGGATCGCGCCGGCGATCATCGCGGTGCTCGTCATGGCCGTGCTGGTGCTCGGCTGGTTCCTGTTGCCGGTCGTCGTGCAGTCCAGCATCCTGTGGATCGGCTGGCCGATCCTCGGCATCACCGTCGTCCTGCAGACCGTCGGCATGGTCGTGAAGCTGTTCCGTCGTCATCGCGGATACCGGGTGTGACGATCATCGGCAGCTATCAGCACATCGACGAGGCGCAGGTCGCCGGGCGCTTCCGGGAGGTCGCCGGCAACGTCGCCGCCGTGATCCGGTTCATCCGGCATTTCGTGGCCGCCTGGGAATGGCGTGTCGCGCGGCTCCTCGACGCCATGGAGCGACAAGACCCCGAGGATGTCACGACGGTGCTGCTCAGCGTCCGCACGTCGAGGGCGATGCTCGGGGCGCTGACACTGTCGCTCGCGGCGGCGGATCTGCAGAGCGAGCTCGTGTCGACACGGCACGTCGACCGCGTCGCCATCGTCCGCTTCATCGAGGTGGGCACCACCGCCTGCGCGGAATTGACCGATCTGGCTGCGAAGCTCGAGTCGGCCTAGTCGTCGGCGGCGGTCAGGCGGTAGCCGACCCCCCGGACGGTCTCGATCCAGCGAGGGCTCGCTGAGCTCTCGCCGAGCTTCTTGCGCAGGTTGCCCATGTGCACCTCGATGCCGCGCTTGTCGGCCTCGCTGACGAAGTGGCTGGTGACGTAGCTCTCGCCGCGCAGCAGCAGGGCGAGGTCCGCCTTGGTCCGAACCCGCCGGCCCGAGTGCATGAGAGCAGCCAGCAGGTCGAACTCGCTGCGGGTGAGGGTGAGCTCCTCTCCCTCGTTGCGGACGATGCGCATCGGCGTGTTGATCCACAGACCGCGGTGCTCGAGCCAGCCGTTCTCTCCGGCGATCGCGGCACCGGTCTCGACCGAGACGGCAGGCGTGATGATCTCCTCGGCCGGCTCGGGCATGGGTTCGACCGGGAGCACTGCCGGAGCAGGCAGCTGCGGGGGTGCGGCGGCCGGTGCGACCGGGGCAGCCGCCGCCGACGTGCCGATGGGGGACCGGGGACGCCGCAGCATCGCCTCGATCCGGGCGCGCAGCTCGCGCGGTCGGAACGGCTTCGTGATGTAGTCGTCGGCGCCGGAATCCAGTCCCTGGAGGGTGTCGATCTCCTCCGACAGGGCCGTCAGCATCACGATGTAGGTGGAACTGAACGCCCGGATCCGCTTGGCGGTTTCGAAGCCGTCGATGCCCGGCATGTTGACGTCGAGCGTCGTGACCGTCGGGTCGAAGGTGCGCACCGCCTCGACGCCGTCGACGCCGTTCGAGCGGGCCACGACCTCGAAGCCGGCCTGGCTGAGGACGGTCTGCAGCAGGTTGCGGATGTCCTCGTCATCTTCGATGACGACGGCTACGCGCCGTTCGTTGCCTGTGGTCACGATCCCGTCACTCCTCTCCCTCAGCCGGTCCCGGCGATCAACGCCAGCGCGCCCGCTTGCCACCACTGCCCGGCGGGCGGGCCGCCGTTGCAGCTCCCGTCGCTTTCACCCGGGTTCTTGACCCACAGGGTGGCATCCAGCGGCGTTCCGTCGGTGACGACGCGCGGGGGCTCACCGAGCTTGCGTCCCGGCGGATTGCAGAAGGCGGCATCCGGCGCCGGCCCGTTCCCGCTGCGCGAGGTGTCGATGACGAAGTGCGCGCCGCCGAGCCGGGAGCTGATCTGCTCGTCGTAGGCGAGCTCGTCGGCGGTCGTGTTGAAGTTGGAGACGTTGGTCGAGAACCCGCGGATGCTGCCCAGGCCGACGGCGCCGAGCAGCTGCACGATGGTGCCGACGGGCTGCCAGGTCGAGTGGCCGGCATCCAGATAGACGGTCGCGCCGGTGGGCGCGAGTGTCGCGATCGCCGTGCGCAGTTCGGCGACCCGCTCATCGACGTCGCCGCACTGGGTCGACAGCGCGAGAGCGTCGGGCTCCAGGATGACGACGCTGCGCCCGCCCTTCAGACCCTTCGCGATCGCGGCGACCCACGCCTGGTAGTCCGTCGACGTCGCCGTTCCGCCCGCCGATTGGTTGCCGCAGTCGCGGTTCGGGATGCCGTAGACGACGAACACCGGCACCTCGTCCTTCGCGGAGGCGGCCTTCATCACCGCGGCGACGCGGCCGCCGACGGTCGCGGTCGGGTACTGCTCCGGGAGCAGCCAGATCGCGGCGGGCTCGTTCGTGATCGGGTCCAGGTCACCAGATGGATCGGCTGCCGCGGCCTTCGCCGCGCTGGAGTCCGGGTCGCGATAGAAGGTCGTGCCGGACAGCGGGTTCGACGGCCCGGCGCTCTTCTGCTGCGGTGTCAGAGCCGACCAGACCGCGACGCCCGTGAGGCTCGCCAGCACGAGCGCGATCACCGCGATGATCGCGCTCACGGCGATCCGACGTTCGACCGTGGACATCCGGAACCGCCTTCCCCGCCTGCGATTCTACGGGCGAGCGCGATCCCGTCTCAGGTCGCGTGCGACCCCATTTCGTGGCGCCCCCGCCCGGGGGCCGTCCCTACTCCTGCTCGCGTTTGGCGGCGATCCGGTCGGCGCCCCACCAGGCCAGCGGAAGCAGGACGGCCGCGATAGCGGCCTTGATGGCGCCGCCGATCAGGAACGGGTAGAGTCCGCCCACCAGCACCGCGTTGAGGTCGTTCTGCGCGCCGACGCTGCCCAGGTAGACCGCGAGCCACGGCAGGCCGACGGCGAAGACGACGACGCTGCCGGCCACGAAGGTGACGATCGCCTTCAGCACCCTGCGGTCCCAGCTGCGCTCGGCGAGCCAGCCGACCAGAGCGGCGGAGATGACGAAGCCGACGATGTAGCCGCCGGTCGGTCCGGCGATGACGCCGAACCCGTGGCTGGCGTCGGAGAAGACCGGAAGGCCCAGGATCCCGAGGATGCCGTAGAGCACCATCGAGATCGCACCGCGTGCGGCCCCGAGCGTCGATCCGACGAGCAGGACCGCGAGGGTCTGCCCGGTGATGGGGACCGGCCAGAGCGGGATCGCGACCTGGGCCAGGATCGTGACGAGGGCCGCGCCCGCGACGACGAGCACGGCATCCAGGGCCAGGCTGCGGGGAAAGACGCGGTCGGCGAGCACCGAGCGGCGCACGGACGGGGTGAGGGTCGACATCGGGGTCCTTACTCCTGTGATCGGTGGGCGGAGCGGTGCGGAATGAGCCGCCGTGCCCTCTCGTTCGACTACTGGGCTGGCCCACGTGGTCCTTTTGTCGACATCCTCGCCAATTCCATCGGAGAAATTGGCCCCACCCTTCTTCTGGAGAAAGCAGTCCGTCATGCTCGCCGTTCACGACCTCGAGATCCGGGTCGGCGCGCGCCTGCTGATGGAGGGCGTCAACTTCCGCGTCGACAAGGGCGACAAGATCGGGCTGGTCGGCCGCAATGGCGCCGGCAAGACGACGCTGACCAAGATCCTCGCGGGAGAGAGCCTGCCCACCGCGGGCTCGATCGACCGCTCCGGTGAGATCGGCTATCTGCCGCAGGACCCGCGCTCCGGCAACCCGGACGATACCGCGCGCACCCGGATCCTCGATGCCCGCGGACTCGGGCAGCTGGTGCTCGGCATCCAGCAGGCCACCCACGACATGGCCAGCCAGGATGTCGCGATCAGCGAAGCGGCGATGACCAGGTACGGGCGACTCGACGACCGCTTCGTCGCACTCGGCGGGTACGCGGCGGAGGCCGAGGCGGCATCCATCGCCTCGAACCTGTCTCTGCCGGACCGGATCCTCGATCAGCAGCTGAAGACGCTCTCCGGCGGCCAGCGCCGCAGGATCGAGCTCGCCCGCATCCTGTTCTCCGGCGCGGACACGATGATCCTCGACGAGCCGACCAACCATCTGGATGCCGACTCGGTCGTCTGGCTGCGCGACTTCCTGAAGGGCTACGCCGGCGGCGTCATCGTGATCAGCCACGACGTCGACCTGGTGCAGGACACGGTCAACAAGGTGTTCTACCTCGACGCCAACCGTCAGGTCATCGACGTCTACAACATGGGGTGGAAGCACTACCTCTGCCAGCGCGAGGCCGACGAGGACCGGCGCAAGAAGGAGCGCTCGAACGCCGAGAAGAAGGCGACCCAGCTGCAGCTGCAGGCGGCGAGGTTCGGAGCGAAGGCGACCAAGGCCGCGGCCGCGCACCAGATGGTCGCCAGGGCCGAGAAGCTGCTCGCGGGGCTCGACGAGGTCCGGGTGGCCGACCGGGTGGCGAAGCTGCGCTTCCCGGATCCGGTGGCCTGCGGGCGCACGCCGCTGACGGCATCCGATCTCAGCAAGAGCTACGGCTCGCTGGAGATCTTCACGGCCGTCGACCTCGCGATCGACCGGGGCTCGAAGGTCGTGGTGCTGGGGCTCAACGGCGCGGGCAAGACGACGCTGCTGCGGATCCTGGCCGGGATCGACCGGCCGGACACCGGAACGGTCGAGCCGGGTCACGGGCTGCGGATCGGCTACTACGCGCAGGAGCACGAGACGATCGACGTGGCCCGC
>JAATFA010000031.1 GCA_015655445.1 Actinomycetales bacterium
CACTCGCGCGGCGAGCGCCTCGTGGAGGGCACCTTCAACCGCCGTGCGCGGGCCGAGGGCAACACCGTCGGGTATGACACGATCGCGGCATCCGGGCCCCATGCCTGCATTCTGCACTGGACGCGCAACGACGGCCCCGTCGTCCCCGGCGACCTGATCCTGATCGACGCGGGCATCGAGCTCGACAGCTACTACACCGCCGACATCACGCGCACGCTCCCCGTGAGCGGCCGGTTCACGGACGTGCAGCGCCGCGTCTACGAGGCCGTGCGGGAGGCGGCGGACGCCGCGTTCGCGATCGTGCGGCCCGGCATCCGCTTCCGCGAGGTGCACGCGGAGGCGATGCGGGTCATCGCAGCCCGGACCGCCGAGTGGGGACTCCTGCCCGTGAGCGCAGAGGAGTCGCTCGAGCCGGACCGGCAGTACCACCGCCGCTACATGGTGCACGGCACGAGCCATCACCTCGGCATGGATGTGCACGACTGCGCGCAAGCGCGACGCGAGCTCTACCTCGACGGCGTGCTCGAGCCCGGCATGGTCTTCACGATCGAGCCGGGGCTGTACTTCCAGCCCGACGACCTCACGGTGCCCGAGGAGTATCGCGGCATCGGCGTGCGCATCGAGGACGACGTGCTCGTGACGGAGTCCGGCGCGGAGAACCTCTCCATCGCGATCCCGCGCACCGCCGACGACGTCGAGGCCTGGCTCGCGCGCTGAGCGCGGCGACGCCGCGTCCGCGGTCGCGCCGGCGCGCGACCCGATCGTGCAGGGATGCGACGCGCGCTGCGCGCGCTCGCGGCGATCCCCCCGCCGCAGGGTCGGAGAAAAATCCAGGCCTGCTCGCGAGTTCGCCCATTCCTCCGCTGTGACGCCGCTCCTAGGGTGGCAGCCATGGCACATTCGGACGTGCGCCCTCTGCTGCACCTGCCCCCGGCGCCCCCCGAGTTGCGCGGACGGCTCGCGGCCGGTCGCGCGATCGCGTGGTCCGAGCCCGTCACGATCGTGACCTACGACCCGGGGGAGCCGCTGCGCGAGCCGATGTTCCTCGCGCGCCGCGTGTACCAGGGCTCGAGCGGGCGCGTCTACCCGATCCCCTTCGTCGACCGCATCTCCGGCGAAGGCCGCCCGCGGCGCTGGCAGGCCGTGCACCTCGAGAACGAGTACGTGCGCGTGCTCGTGCTCCCTGAGATCGGCGGCCGCATCCACGTGGGCCTCGACAAGACCAACGGCTACGACTTCTTCTACCGCAACAACGTCATCAAGCCGGCCCTCGTCGGCCTCGCCGGCCCGTGGATCAGCGGCGGCGTCGAGCTCAACTGGCCCCAGCATCACCGGCCGGGCACCTTCCTGCCGACCGAGTGGCGCATCCAGGAGGACGAGGACGGCACGGCGACCGTGTGGTGCGGCGACCACGAGCCGATGACCCGCATGGCGGCGACGCACGGCGTGCGGCTGCGGCCCGGACGCGCCGTCGTCGAGCTCGAAGTGCGGCTGCACAACCGCACGAGCGAACGGCAGACGTTCCTGTGGTGGGCGAACGTCGCCGCGCGCGTGCACGAGCACTACCAGTCGTTCTTCCCGCCCGACGTGCAGCACGTCGCCGACCACGCGCGCCGCGCCGTGACGGCCTTCCCCGCCGCGGACCGGCCGTACTACGGCGTCGACTATCCTGCCCGCGCGCGCGAGCGACCCGGCGCGGACCGGATCGACTTCTTCGCCAACATCCCCGTGCCGACCTCGTACATGGTCGTCGACAGCGACGAGGGCTTCTTCGGCGGCTACGACCACGCGGCCGACGCGGGCTTCGTCCACGTCGCGGACCGCCGCATCTCCCCGGGCAAGAAGCAGTGGACGTGGGGCAGCGCGCCGTTCGGGGACGCCTGGCACGCGCACCTCACCGACGCGGACGGGCCCTACGTCGAGCTCATGGCGGGCGTCTACACGGACAACCAGCCCGACTTCTCCTGGCTCCTGCCCGGCGAGACGAAGACGTTCACCCAGTTCTGGTACCCCATCCGCGACATCGGCGTCGCCCACGCCGCCTCGACCGAGGTCGCCGTGCACGTGGGCGGATCGGACGACGGAGCCGCGACGGGCGGCGTCCCTGTCCGGCACCGGGCGCCCTACGCGGGCGTCGCCGTCACGCGTTGCCTCCCGGGAGCGCGGATCGCGGTGCGGGACGCGAGCGGCCGCGAGCTCGTGCGCGCGACCGCGGACCTCTCCCCCGCGGCGCCCTTCGTCGCCGAGCTGCCCGCGGGTGCCGACGGGCGGCTCTCGATCGAGGTGCGGGACCGAGCCGGGGCGCTCCTCCTGTCGTGGACGCGGCCCGACGAGCGCGCACGGCCCGAGCCGGCGACCGCGAGCGAGCCGCCTGCCCCGGAGGAGGTCGAGAGCGTCGAGGAGCTCGTGCTCGTCGGCGTCCACCTCGTGCAGTACCGCCATCCCACGCGCTCGCCGCTGCCGTACTGGCGCGAGGCACTCCGGCGCGACGACGGGAACGCGGCCGCCCACCTCGCGCTCGGCGACTGGGAGTACCGGCATGCGCGCTATCCGCAGGCCGACGCGCACCTCGCGCGCGCCATCGCGCGGCTCACGCGCCGCAACGCCAACCCGGCCGACACGGAGGCGCTCTACCTGCGCGGCCTCGTGCTGCGGCGGATGGACCGGCGCGCCGAGGCGCGAGCGATGTTCGCGAAGGCGGCCTGGGACGGCGCGCGGGCGTCGGCCGCGCTGCTCGAGCACGCACGCCTCGACGCCGAGGACGGCGCCGACGCCCGCGCGCTCGGCGACCTCGAGGCGGCGGCGCGACGCGATCCGCAGGACGTGCGCGTGTGGACCGCTCGAGCCGTCCTGCTCGAGCGCGCGGGCCGTCACGGCGAGGCGCGCGAATGCCTCGCCACCGCGCTGCGCATCGACCCGCTCGACGTCACGGCGCGCGTCGTCGCCGACCCCGACGCCGTCGCCGATCCGCACGCGCTGCTCGACGCCGCGGGCGACCTCGCACGCCTCGGCGAGCACGAGCGGGCGATCGCCGCGCTCGACCGTGCGGTCGAGCTCCCCGTCGGACCCCTCGGCAACGCGCGGCCGCTCGCCCGCTACCTCGCCGCGCTCGAGCACGAGCGTGCGGGACGGCCCGCGGAGGCGACGCGCGCCCGCGCCGAGGCACGCGCGCAGGACCGCGCCCTCGCGTTCCCCTCCGGGCTCGACGCGCACGACGCGCTCACCGCGGCGCTGCGGGCCGAGCCGGACGATGCGGTCGCGCACTCCCTGCTCGGGATGCTGCTCTACGACCTCGGGCGCGGCGCGGAGGCGCTCGACTCGTGGCGCACCGCCATCGACCTCGGCCTCGTCGACGCCGTGCTGCGTCGCAACGCCGCGCTCGCCGCCTACGAGGCGGGCGATGAGCGACTCGCGTGGGACAGCCTGGTGAGCGCCCGCGCGCTCGACCCCGCGGACGGACGCCTGCTCTACGAGCTCGACCAGCTCGCCGAGCGCCTCGAGCATCCCGCGGTCGAGCGGCTCGCCCGCCTCGAGGCGGCGCTCCCGCTCGTGCTCGCCCGGGACGACCTCGCCGTCGTCTACGCGGACCTCCTCGTCGACGCAGGGCGCGCGTCCGAGGCGGTCGCGCTGCTCGCCTCGCGCGTCTTCCAGCCGTGGGAGGGCGGCGAGGGCCGGGCGCTAGCCGCGTGGGACCGCGCTCGCGCGGCCGCGGGCCTGCCGCGTGAGGACCCGCCCGCGTCCCTCGGCGAGGCCCGCCCGCTCGTGCCCCCGCCCGCGCCGGTGCGTCCGGACGGGACGACCGACTACTTCGCGACGAGCCTGCCCGAGCTGCTGCTCTTCCCCCCGCGGGAGCGCATGCGCGAGCGCGGCTGATCGCTCCCGCTGTGCCGCGCGCGTAGGGTGCAGGGGTGAGGACCGCGGAGCCCGTGCGCGCCACCTACGCGCCCGCGCATCCGGTCGACGTCCGGCTCGTCCTCGCGCCGCTCCAGCGCGGCGGCGGCGACCCGAGCCTGCGCTGGGACGGCTCGGGCGTGTGGCGCGCGACGCGCACGCCCGCCGGGCCCGCGACCCTGCACCTCGTCAGCGGACGGGACGTGCGGGCGACGGCGTGGGGACCGGGCGCCGAGTGGGCGATCGAGCAGATGCCCGAGCTGCTCGGCGGACGCGACGACTGGTCCGGCCTCGACGTGCGCGCGCATCCCGCGCTCGCGGGCGCTCGACGGCGCGCTCCCGGCCTGCGTCTCACGCGCACCGCGCGCGTGCTCGAGGCTCTCGTGCCCGCCGTGCTCGAGCAGAAGGTCACGGGCATGGAGGCGTGGCGCGGCTGGCGCCGTTTGCTCACGCGCTTCGGGGAGCCCGCCCCCGGGCCCGCTCCCGCGGGGATGCGCGTCGCGCCGTCCGCGGAGACGTGGCGCCGCATCCCCTCGTGGGAGTGGCATCGCGCGGGCGTCGGGCCGCAGCGCGCGGAGACGATCGTGCGCTGCGCGCGCGTCGCCGAGTCGCTCGAGCGGGCCGCGGGCGCAGAGCGCGAGCCGGCGGAGGCGCACGCGGCGCTCACGTCGATCGCCGGCGTCGGTCGGTGGACGGCCGCGGAGACCCTCGCCCGCGCTCACGGCGACCCCGACGCCGTGAGCGTCGGCGACTACAACCTCCCGCGTCTCGTCGGATGGGCGCTCGCGGGACGTCCCGTCGACGACGACGGCATGCTCGAGCTGCTCGAGCCGTGGCGCGGCCAGCGGCAGCGCGTCGTGCGGCTCGTCGAGCTGAGCGGCACGGCGCCCGCCCGCCACGGCCCGCGCGCCCCCGTGCGCGACCACCGCGCCCGCTGACCCCCCCCCCTCCCGCTCGCGCCGGCGTGTCTGGCGTCGGCGCCCGGAATTCCGGGCGCGCGCGCCAGACACGCCGGCGCGTGCAGGGGGAGGGTGTGCGCGGGTCAGCGGGAGCGGAGGAGCCACGACCGCAGCAGCCGCGTCACCGCCGGCAGCACCCAATAGGTCATCACGGGCGTGAGGACGAGCGTCGTCGCGAGCACCTTGGCGAGCGTCGGCAGATCCGCCCATCCCGGCACAAACGCCGTGACGAGCAGCGTGAAGACGAGGTTGACGGGGAAGAAGCCGAGCCAGATGCTCGTCGCCTGCTTCCAGCGCGGCGGCGACGCGCTCGCGGGAGCCGCGCGGGGCACGTCGAACCACCCCTCTATGCCCGTGCGCTTCTCGACACGCGACTCCACGACGAGGTCGCGACCGAGCTCGAGCCAGCGCTGACGGTCGTCCGAGTTCTCCCACGCGGCGAGGAGGCGCTCGTCGGCGAAGCGGTAGAGCATGTGCCACTCGAGCGAGTCGCGGCTCGCGCGCACCCATCCCGATCCGAGGAAGCCGGGATATCGGTTGGCGAGGTTGACGCCCGCCTGCACCCACCGCGTGACCTCGGGGATGCGCGCGGGATCGACGAGCCGGGTGATCGACACGGTGACGGGAAGGCCGGGATCCGCTTGTGGCGTGCGCCCCTCCCCAGGCTCTCCTGGAGTCATGCTCCCAGTATCCCCACGGCCGTGTTGTTCCGCTCGCGCCGGCGTGTCTGGCGTGCGCGCCCGGAATTCCGGGCGCGCACGCCAGACACGCCGGCGCGTGCAGGGAAGGGGATCAGTCGAGCGGGTCGAGCACGAGCACGTCGGCCTCCGCGTCGAACGCGAACGGCACGGGCACCCCGAGCGCCATCGCGCTCTCGCGCGTGACGACCGAAGCCCCGCTCGCCACCGACGCCCCGCCCGCCACCGCAACCCCGCCCACCACCGCGGGCCCGCCC
>JAATFA010000067.1 GCA_015655445.1 Actinomycetales bacterium
CCGGCAGGCCGCCGACGTTGTGGTGGCTCTTGATGTTCGCGGTGCCGCTGCCGCCGCCGGACTCGACGACGTCCGGGTAGAGCGTGCCCTGCACGAGGAAGCGCACCCGCTCGCCCTCGACGGCTGCCTCGAGCACGAGCGCCTCCGCCGCCTGCTCGAACGTGCGGATGAACTCGCGCCCGATGATCTTGCGCTTGAGCTCCGGATCGCTCACCCCAGCGAGCGCGTCGAGGAACTGCTCGGCCGCGTCGACGGTGACGAGTCGCACGCCCGTCGCCGCGACGTAGTCGCGCTCGACCTGCTCGCGCTCGCCCTCCCGCAGCAGGCCGTGGTCGACGAAGACGCACGTGAGCCGATCCCCGACCGCGCGCTGCACGAGGGCGGCGGCGACCGCGGAGTCGACGCCCCCCGACAGTCCGCAGATGACGCGCGCGTCGCCGACCTGGCGGCGGATGCGCTCGACCTGCTCGGCGATGACGCTGCCGCTGTTCCAGTCGGCGGGGATGCCCGCGGCGCGATGCAGGAAGTTCTCGAGCACGCGCTGCCCGTACACGGAGTGCTTGACCTCGGGATGCCACTGGACGCCGTAGAGCTTGCGCTCGTCGTTCGCGAACGCGGCGACGGGCGTCGCGTCCGTCGAGGCGAGCACGTCGAAGCCCTCGGGGGCCTTCGCGACGGAGTCGCCGTGGCTCATCCACACCGTCTGCGCCTCCGGCTGCTCGGCGAGGAGCGAGCCGCCGTCCCCGGCGATGCGCACGGCGGTCGACCCGTACTCGCGACCGCCCGTGCGCGCGACCTCCCCGCCGAGCTGCTGCGCCATCACCTGGAACCCATAGCAGATGCCGAGCACGGGAACGCCGAGCTCGAGGATGCCGGGGTCGAGGCTCGGCGACCCGGGCTCGTAGACGCTCGACGGGCCACCGCTGAGGACGATGCCCGCGGGATTCTTCGCGCGGATCTCTTCGGCCGTCGCGGTGTGCGGCACGATCTCGCTGTACACGTTCGCCTCACGGACCCGTCGCGCGATGAGCTGCGCGTACTGCGCGCCGAAGTCGACGACGAGCACGGGGCGGTGCTCGGACACGGTCACGGCCGTCCGCTCGCGGGGCTCGGTCCCGCCGTCGGGCTCGGTCCGACCGCCGGGCCGGACGGGGGAGCCGCCGCTCCGGATGCCGCGCTCGGTCCCACCGCGGCGCCGGACGCGCTCGCCCCGGCCGCGCCGTCCTCGGCCTCGCGCGCGTGCCGCTCCGCGGTCTCCTGCACCTCGCGGCGGGCGATGCGGGCCGCGAAGTGCTCGACGATGAACGAGAGGAACGGCACGACGCCGCCGAGGGCGAGGAGCACGAAGCGCAGGAACGGCCAGCGCATGATGCTCCACAGCTGGAACACCGCGACGAGGTAGACGACGTAGAGCCAGCCGTGCGCGATGAGCACCCCCGTCGAGAGGTTCACGCCCGTCACGAGGCTCACGCCCGTCACCGGGTTCCACGGCACGAACTCGAGGAAGCCGTGCCGGCCGCCGAGCTCGAGCTCGTAGCCCAGGCCGTACTTGACGACCATCTCCACGCACAGCAGGAGGAGCATGATGCCGGTCACGTAGGCGAAGACGCTGTAGAAGCGGATCGCACGGCGGGCCCGGGGGATGTCGGCCTTCCGCGGGCCGAGAAGACGACGGGTGAGCGTGGGCACGCCTCCAGTGTACGGACCCGTGCCTTGGCCCTGGCTCGGCGCGGACGGCCCGCAAGGGCGGGCGACCGCGAGCAAGCGGGCTGCATCGGGCGGGCTGGATCGGGCGGCCGAGCACGAGCGCCCGAGCACGGGCGGGCACGCGCGAGCGAGCAGGCAGGGGCAGCCGAGCACGAGCGGGCACGAGCGGTCACGAGCGGTCGAGCATCGTGAGCGGGGCCGCTCGTGGCCCCGAGCGCCGACGAAGGTGCTCAGTCCTCCTCGGGCTGCGTCTCGCGCTCCCACGCGTCGCGCACGAGGCGGTACCAGAGGTAGATCGCGAATCCCGCGAACACGGCCCACTCGACCGCGTAGAAGAGGTTGAGCAGGTTGAGCGTCTCGTTCGCGGCGGGCGGCGGCGAGTCGATCGGGCGCAGGCCGGATCCGGCCGGCGCCGTCCGCAGGCTCACGTACCCGGGGTAGACGTCGTCCACCGACCGCCACTCGTTGATGAGCGCCGCGACCGACAGGGCGCTCTGCACGCCCTTCTCGGGGTCGTCGTTCTCGGCCGGCTCGCTCGGCAGGTAGCGGCCGACCACGTCGATGCGCCGATCGGAGGAGCCCATCCGCTCGGCCGCGCGCTCGACCGCGCGCACGTCGGGCGACCAGCCGAGCGCGACGGCGACCGACGGCGCGGGATCCCCCGCTCCGTCAACGCGCACGTGCCCGACGAGCCACGCCCCGTCCGCGCCCTGCACGTGGCGGTCCCGCAGCACGACGTAGTCCCCCGCGACGAGGGTGCCGGAGAGGCTCACGAGCTGGCCGAGCTGGCGGTCCGTCATGGGCTTCTGCGGCGTCGCGAAGCCCACGAGCGGCCGCACCGTCTCCGTGTCGACCGTGACGACCGTGGCGTTCTGGAAGCTCCGCGACAGCTGCCACTGCCCGAGCGCCGCGAAGCCCGCGGCGAGCGCGAGGGCGAGCACGAGCGCGGCGACCCAGCGCGGACGGCGGGCGACCTGCCAGACGGTCGGCGGAGGCGCGAGAGTGCTCAATACTCCGGATCCCTCTCTCGGCGGACGGGCTCGTCGCTCTGCTGCATGGCCTGCTCCACGAGACGCTCGAGGGTCGCGCGGTCGGGCTCGCCCTCGAGCCCCTCCTCGGGCTCGCCGCCGGCCTCCTCGCCCGCCGCCTCCCCCCGCAGCTCGCGCTCGCGCTGGGCGGCCTCCATGCGCTCCCGCATGCGGCGCTGCTTGCGCGCGGTTCCGAGCAGCACCGACCCGATGCGCTCGGAGTTCGTCGCGAGCACGGGCCCGATGATCGCCATGACGAGCACATAGAGGCCCGCGAAGGGCGTGATGCGCGCGTCGAGGCCCGCGTCGACCGAGAGGGTCGCGAGGATGAGGGCGAACTCGCCGCGGTTCACGAGGATGCCGGCCGTGTTGATGCCGCCCTGCGGCCCGAGCCGGTTGAGCAGCGCGACGAGCTGCCCCGCGCCCGCGTTGAGCACGATCGTGATGCCGATCGCGATCGCGACCGGCACGAGCACCTCTCCGAACGTCGTGTAGTCGAGGCTCAGCCCGAAGTTGACGAAGAAGAACGCGGCGAAGACGTCGCGCAGCGGCACCGCGAACTGCTCGATGCGCGCGTGGTGACGGCTCGCCCCGAGAACGACGCCGATGAGGAAGGCTCCGATCGCGTCCGTGATGCCGAGGAACTGGCCGAGACCCGCGAAGCCCATCGCGAGCGCGAAGAAGAGGATCGTGAAGAGCTCGTCGTCGCGCGTGCGCGTGAGCCGCGAGATGACCCGGCCGCCCCATCGCGCGAGCGCGAACATGACGACGAGGAACAGGAAGGCGACGGTGAGCTGCAGCACGACGGGCCACGGCTCGGTCTGCCCGCTCAAGATGACGCTCACGATCGCGAGGTAGACGGCGATCACGATGTCCTCGATGACGGTGATGCCGAGGATCATGGGCGCCTCGGGGTTCGCGAGGCGCCGCAGCTCGATGAGGAGCTTCGTGACGATCGCGCTCGAGGAGGTCGCCGTCATCCCCGCGACGATGAGCGCCTCGCGCGTGCCCCAGCCGAGCATGAAGCCGAAGACGAGGCCGACCCCGAGGTTGACGGCGACGTAGACGCCGCCGGAGAGCATGAGGCGCCCGAAGTTGCCGAAGAACTCCTCCTGGTCGAACTCGAGCCCGAGGTTGAAGAGCAGCAGGATGAGGCCGAGGATCGCGACGAGCTCGACGTAGTGGGACGGCAGGTCGAGCGGGAACCACGGGGTGTGCGGGCTCGCGAGGAAGCCCACGAGCATGTAGATCGGGATCGAGGGCAGGCCGATGAGCTTGCCCGCGCGCCCGAGGATGAAGGCGATGAGGAAGAGCGCTCCGAGGACGAGCAGTTCGCCGCCCGAGTGCACCGGCTAGGCCCCGGGAGCCGCGTCCACCGGCGCCTTCGTCTTGAGCTCGCCCGTGCGGTAGTACGCGAAGGCCTTCGCGACCTTCTCGGGCGAGCCCGCGACGACGAGGGTGTCCCCCGGGAAGACCTTGAAGTCGGGCGCGGGAGCGGGGTTCGTCGAGTCGCCGCGCACGACCGCGACGACCGTCACGCCCACGACGCCGTGGGCGCCGAGGTCGCCCAGCGGCTGGCCGGCGATGTAGTCGTCGTAGTCGACGGGGAACCAGTCGATGGAGAGGCCGGGGACCTGCTCGAGGCTCGAGAGGGACTCCGTGATCTGGGTGCCGCCGAGGAGCTCGGCGAGGGTGTGGGCCTCGTCCTCGTCCAGGCGCAGCGACACCTTCTGGTTGTCCGCGTCGGGCGAGTCGTCGTAGTCCGCGAACGCGACGAGGTCGCTGTGACCGGAGCGGTGGGTGATGACGCCGACCTTGCCGCCGTCCTCCGTGCGGAAGGTGTGCAGCACCCCCACACCCGGCAGCTTCACGCGCCGAACGTCGACCATGGTCGCACCCTCTTTCCCGATCCCCCTCATTTTACGCGGGTGCGCGGCGCGCGGGCGCGCGTTCGCCGTGGGCTCAGCGCCGATCGGAGGGCGCGACGCCGATCTGCCACACGAAGGGCGGGGGCGTGCCGTTGACGACCCAGTCGCCGACGATGCGGGCCTTGTAGATCCACGGGTTGTGGGAGGCGACGGTGCGGGCGTTGCGCCAGTGCCGGTCGAGGCCCGTGCGCCGGCTCGTGGCGGACGCCCCGAGCGCGTCGAAGAGCCGGCTCGCGGCGGCCGGCACGGACTCCGAGAGCACCGTCTGCGCGTGAGCGGACGCGATCTCGGCGAGGACGTTCGCCTCGTCGTCGGCGGCCGACCCCCGCTCGCGGGCGGTCCCGTGCGCGCCCTCGATCGCGTCGGCGACCGCGCGCACGAGCGCTCGCGCGGTGAAGGCGGTCGCGGAGAGGCCGCCCACGACGGCCTGGATCTGGCCGTCGTCGCGCGCGAGCGGCGCGAGCCCATGGCTGTAGACGCGCGTGCGCCGCCGCACCTCGTCGGCGGCGTCCCGCTCGACGGCGACGGCGATGCCCGCGAGCACGGAGACGAGCACGAGCTGGTAGAGCGCGGTCTGGTAGCGGAAGCGGTCCTCGAAGCGGTAGACGTGGTCCGGCTCGACGATGGCGTTCTCGAAGACGGTCGTCCCCGTGCCCGTGAGCTGCTGCCCGAAGCCGTCCCAGTCGTCGCTGATCGTGACGCCCGGCTGGTCTGCGCGCACGAGCACCGTCACGTCCGCGCCGTGCTCGTCCTTCGCCGTGACGTCGATCCAGTCGGCGTAGATGCTGCCGGTCGTGTAGAACTTGCGGCCGCTCACGCGCAGCCCCTCGCTCGTGCGCGTGAGAAGCGTGCCCGAGGAGCCGAGGGCGACGGAGCCGACCTCGCTCCACGCGTTGCCGACGACCTGCCCTGCCGCGAAGCGCCGCAGCCACGCCTCCCGCTCGGGGGTCTCCGGCGCCGTCAGGCGGTCCTCGACGAACGCGAGGTGGCCGCGGAAGATCTGCGGCAGGTTCGAGTCCGCGGCGGCAAGGTCGACGAGCAGCTCGGCGGTCTCGGCGATCGAGAAGCCGGACCCGCCGAACGCGCGCGGCACGCGCAGCGCCCCGACGCCCGCATCCGCGAGCTCGCGTACGAGCGCGCGCGGCAGCTCGTGCTCGCGCTCGCGCTCGACGGCGCCCGCGCGGGCGCGCTCGAGCACGGGCGCGAGGGCCTCCCGGGCGGAGGCGAGCGAGTCGAAGGCCGCCATCAGGTGTAGAGCGAGATCGGCTGCAGCTCGCCGTTGAGGTAGTACGCGCCCACCTCGAGCTTCTTGTAGTCGACCGGATCGTGCAGGCTGTGCGTGCGGATGTTGCGCCAGTAGAGGTCGAGGCCGACCGAGGACCGCGCCGAGCTCGAGCCGGTGACCTCGAAGACGCGCGAGGCCACGTCGAGGCCGACCTCGGTCGAGACGACCTTGAGCCGCGCGACCGCCTGGGCGAGCTCGCCGCGCAGCTGCGCCGTCACGCCGTCGCCCACCGCGACGACCTCGTCGAAGCGCCGGCCCACGCGATCGGCGAGGGCCTCGACGGCGTCGGTGCGCGCGACGAGCTCGCCGAACGTGCGCTGCACGAACGGGTCGTCGCGGTAGAGCGACGCGGGGCTCAGGAACCACGAGTTCGTGCGGGCACGCGTCAGCTCGCGCGCGCGCTCGAGCGCGCCCTGCGCGATGCCGAGGTAGAGGTTGCCGAAGGCGAGCTGGATGCCCGGCGTGATGAGGGAGGAGAAGGGCTCGTCGCCGAGCACGCCGAGCACGTCCGCCTCCGCGACCGCGACCTCGCGGAAGGCGACGGAGCCGCTCGCGGAGAGGCGCTGCCCGAGCGCATCCCAGTCGCCGAGGTACTCGATGCCGGCGCGGTCGTGGTCGAGGAGCACGAACACCTGCTGCCCCGCGCGCGCCCCGCCGTCGACGCGCGCGCTCGCGAGCACGACGTCGCCGACGGACGCGCCCGTGGAGAAGCGCTTGACGCCGTTGAGGCGGTAGCCCTCCCCGTCGGGGGAGAGCACGAGGTCGGGATCGACGGGGTTGACCGAGTCGCCCCACATCCAGCGCCCCTCGACCGTGCGACGGTAGAGCTCCGGCTGACGTGCGGGGTCGACGGCGAAGCCGATGTTGCCCTCGTTGATGTAGTGGTAGGCGAGCACCTGCGCGACGGATGCGTCGGCGCGCGCGAGCACGCGGACGACGCGGAACGCGGTCTCCCAGTGCGCTCCTCCCCCGCCGAACTCGGCCGGGTCGAGGAGCGTCACGAGGCCCGCGTCGCGCAGCAGGTCGAGCTCGCGGCTCGGCTGCGCGTTCGCGCGGTCGCGCTCGAGGGCGTCGGTGGCGAGGGTCGCGGCGACCTCGGCGGCCACGGCCTCCCAGCGCCCCATCTCGTCCGCGGACGCGACGCCGCTCCAGTGGCTGCGCGCGTGGCGCTGCTCCTGCACGGTCATGGGTGTCAGGCTCCCTTCGTCGCCGCGGCCGCCTCGCGCGCCTCGGCCTCCTCGTCCGCCACGCTCCGCGCGCCCGCGTAGGCGCCGCGGTAGGCGGAGGCGGGATGGTAGTCGGGCACGACGGGCGACCCCGTGCCGTTCAGACGGCCCCGGAGCGTGCCCGGAAGCGGACGCTCCGGCATGCGCCCGCGGCGGCGCAGCTCGGGCACGACGAGGTCGACGAAGTCCTCGAACGTGCCCGGCGTGACGACGTAGGCGAGGTTGAACCCGTCGATGCCGCCGACCTCGATCCACCGCTCGAGCTCGTCGGCGACGGTCTGCGGGCCGCCGACGATGACAGGGCCGATCCCCCCGATGCCGACGAACTCGGCGACGTCCCCGACCGTCCACGTGCGCGTGGGGTCCGCGGTCGTGAAGATCGAGAGCGCCGAGCGCGCGGCGTCCGTGTCGATGTAGCTGAGCGGCTCGTCGAGCGGCAGGCCCGCGAGGTCGAGGCCGGACCAGCCGCCGTAGAGCGCGAGCGCGCCCTCCGTCGAGACGTACCGTCGGTAGTCGTCGTGCTTGCGCCGCGCCTCCTCGTCCGTCGGCGCGACGATGACGGTCGCGAGCGTGAGGATCTTGACCGAGTCCCGCGGCCGCCCGATGCGCTCGGCGCGGTCCCGGATGTCGTCGGTGATGGGGCGCGTGAGCTCGGGCGTGATGCCGTTGATGAAGACGGCCTCGCCGTGCTTGGCCGCGAAGCCGCGCCCCTTGGGGGAGGCTCCGGCCTGGAAGATGACGGGCGTGCGCTGCGGCGAGGGCTCGCTCAAGTGGATTCCCGGCACGCTGTAGTAGGCGCCGCGGTGGCCGATCGGGTGCACCTTCGCGGGATCGGTGAACACGCCGCGCTCGCGGTCGCGCACGACCGCGCCGTCCTCCCACGACCCCTCCCACAGCTTGTAGACGACGTCGAGGAACTCCTCGGCGATGTCATAGCGCTGGTCGTGGGGGATCTGCCGGTCGAGGCCGAGGTTGACCGCGGCGCTCTGCAGGTACGACGTGACGACGTTCCAGCCGATGCGCCCGTTCGTGAGGTGGTCGAGCGTCGAGAAGCGGCGCGCGAGCAGGTACGGCTGCTCGTACGTGACGGCGACGGTCACGCCGAAGCCGAGCGTCTCCGTCACCGCGGCCATCGCGCTCACCTGGGCGATCGGGTCGCCGAGCGGCACTTGCGCGGCGTCCCGCAGCGCGGGCGCGCCGGAGTGGCCGTAGACGTCGTAGACGCCGAGCACGTCGGCGAGGAAGATCGCGTCGAAGCCGCCGCGGTCGAGCGTCCGTGCGAGCGACGTCCAGTAGCCGAGCGACGTGTACTCGTGCGCGTGGTTCTGCGGATGGCGCCAGAGGCCGGGCGCCTGGTGCGTCACGCAGCTCATGTCGAACGCGTTGAGGATCATTCTCTGCGGCATCGGGTCTCCGGTGGTGCAGGGCGGCGCTCGCGAGCGACCGCCGTCGGCGCGGGCCAGACTAGCAATCGCGCGCCTGCGGCGGCCACGCGCCCCGACACGGATCGTCACATTGCGCGTCGCCGCGTGACGGATGGTTTCACTGCGTTACGGGGCGCGTTGCGCCCGCCTCGTCCTCCTCCCTATCTTCGGCGGACGGGACGACCCGTGCCCGACCTCGACCACCCCCTGGAGAAGCCATGTCCCTCCGCCCCTCCCGCCGGCGTCGACGCCCGGCCGTCCTCGCCGCGGTCGTCGCGGTCGCCGCGCTCGGGCTCGCGGCCTGCTCCTCGTCCGGCGGCTCCGGCGGCTCCGACGACGCGTCCGACGGCGGCAAGAAGTTCGCCGGGCAGAGCCTCACGGTCATTATGATCTCCTCCCACGAGGGAGCGGCGAAGTGGCTCTCCACGGAGTTCAAGAAGGAGACGGGCGCGACGATCAAGCCAGTCATCGTCCCCTACGACCAGATCGGCTCCAAGCTCGCCCTCGACCAGCAGTCCGGCGCCGACACGATCGACGCGGCCGCGCCCTGGTACGTCTCGCTCGGCGACCTCGCCTCGCAGGGCGCGATCCAGGACCTCACCTCGTGGATCGCGTCGGACAAGAAGGCGATCGACCCCTCCGACTTCATCCCCTCGATCTACGACGCCTACTCGAAGGTCGGCGACAAGCGCTACGGGCTCCCGTTCGACGGCGACACGCACGTGCTCTTCTACAACAAGGACATCCTCGCGCGGAACGGCATCAGCGGGCCGCCGAAGACGTGGGACGAGTACCTGCAGGACGTCAAGACGATCACGCAGAACGAGTCGTCGCACGGCGTGTACGGTGCGGCGATCTTCGGGCAGAAGTCGCCGCTCATCCTCGGCGCGTCGTTCGCCAACCGGCTCGCGGGCTACGGCGGCGAGTTCCTCGACGCCAAGGGCCGCCCCGTCGTCAACTCTCCCGAGGCCGTCGAGGCCGCGCAAGCGCTCGTCGACGTCAACCCCTACGCGCTGCCGACTCCCGCTGAGACGGACTTCGGCGCCGGCAACAGCGCGTGGTTTGCGGGCAAGGTCGGGTTCATCGAGAACTGGACGGACCTCGGCGTGCGCTCCGAGGACCCGACGAGCGGGTCGACCGTCGCGGGCAAGTGGGGCGTGACGACACTGCCGGTGGGCGGATCGAACACCACGCCGCGTGCGTCCCTCGTCGCCGGCTTCACGTGGGTCATCACGGCGCACACGAAGAAGACGGGCCTCGCGCGCGCCTTCATCGAGTTCGCGACCTCGTCGAAGGTCAACGCGGAGCTCCTGACCGCCTCGCCGCCCACGGGCATCGACCCCAACCGCAAGAGCTCGCTCGACTCGGCCGAGTACGGGCAGGAGTTCCCGGAGATCCAGGCGGTCAACCGCACGACGCTCAGCGGCACGCTCGCGTGGCCGACGGGCAAGCACGCGACCGAGCTCGCGCAGACCCTCACCGACGAGCTCGCCAAGCTCCTCGCCGGCCAGGGCGGATCCGCGAAGGACACGATGGACCGCGTCGAGGCGAAGTGGAAAGACATCCTCGGTGACTGATGCCGTGCTGCGTCCACGAGCCCCGCGCCCTCTCCGGCGGCGGGGCTCGTGGGCGCACCGGTCGATGGTCTCGCCGACGGTCCTCGCGACCCTCGTGCTCGGCGCGTACCCGCTCGTCTTCATCGTCCTGACGGCGCTCTCGGAGTCCTCCCTCGGCCAGCCCTTCCAGGACTGGGTGGGCACGCGCAACCTGCAGCACGCGCTCGGCGACGGCGACGTCGTCGCCTCGCTCGTGCGCAACGTCGTGTACGCGATCCTCGTGACGATCGCGAGCACCGCGCTCGGCGTCGTCGGCGCGCTCGCGCTGCACACCGCGACGCGTCGCGGCTCGATCGCGCGCACCCTCATGCTCCTGCCGCTCATCACGCCGCCCGTCGTCGTGGGCGTGCTGTGGAAGCTCATCTTCAATCCCGCGGGGGGCCTGCTCGACACGCTGCTCGTCGCGCTCGGGTACCGCGGCGAGCCGGTCGCCGTGCTCTCCTCCTCCGCGTGGGCGATCGTGGGCGTCGGCGTCGCCGACGTGTGGGAGTGGACGCCCATCGTGCTCCTGCTCGTCTTCGCCGCCCTCCTCGGGCAGGACCGCGCGATCGGAGAGGCAGCCGCCCTCGACGGCGCGCACGGGTTCCGGCTGTTCCGGGAGATCACCTTCCCCGCGATCGGCGGCACCGTCGCTGCCGTCTTCCTCATCCGCCTCGTGCTCGCCTTCAAGGTCTTCGACCTCGTGTTCGTGCTCACCTCGGGCGGCCCTGGCCAGGCCACGACGATGCCCGCGTACCTCATCTACCAGGCGGCGCTGCAGCAGTTCGACATCGGCCGCGCGTCGTCCATCACGCTCCTGCTCGCGGTCGTCGTGACGATCGTGACGCTGCCCGTCATCCTCGTGACGCGGAGGCTGCACCGTGACTGAGGCGTCGATCCGGCTCGCACCCGCTGCCCCCCGGCGCTCGCGCCCGCGACGCTCCGCGACGGGCGTGATCGTGCTCGCGATCCTGCTCGTCGGCACGCTCGTGCCGCTGCTCTACCTGCTCTCCGTCTCGTTCATGACGCGCGGCGACGTCTCCGCGGGGCTCGTCGTTCCCCCGCATCCCGCGGGCGCGAACTGGGCGCACGCGCTCGACGCGGGCATCGTGCCGGGCGTGCTCAACTCGCTCGTCGCGGCGATCGCGGGCGCCGCGATCACCCTTCTCTTCGCGATCCCCGCGTCGTGGGCGATCGTGCGCTACCGCACGGGCGGGCGCACCCTCGCGGGCACGCTCCTGAGCCCGTGGCTGCTGCCGCCCATCGTCGCGGTCATCCCGCTGTTCACGCTCCTGCGCATCCTCGAGCTCAACAACACGATGCTAGGGCTCTCTCTCGTCTACGGCTTCGCGAACATCGCCGTCGCGGTGTGGCTGCTCGAGGGCTTCGTCCGCCGCCTTCCTCCCGAGCTCGACGAGGCCGCGCAGATCGACGGCGCGGGCCCCTACCGCGTGCTCGTGAGCGTC
>JAATFA010000177.1 GCA_015655445.1 Actinomycetales bacterium
AGACTGGTCAAGAGCCATCGTGCGGTGTCGTCTTTCTGTGTGAGTTCTTGGTCGTTCTCACCGACCATCGCACGATGGCTCACCCCGTCAAGGACACGACGCCGCGGGCCCGAAAGACCACCACCCCGCGGGACTCCGGCCTGCGAGCAGCCAGGGAAATGCCTGGTTAGAAGCGATCCGCCACCATAGATACAGTGCGAAATCGCCCCCGAACTCACTGAAAGTCGTGAGGTCACGGGATCGACGCCCGTCGGAGCCACCACCTGGAGTCGCGGTGGACCGGGCTTTGCAGCGCCGGAGAGCCCGCTCACGGTCCAGCTCCGCACGGCGTGTCACGTCAGCCGAGTTGCCGGACACGACGACGACGGCCGGGCTTGTCGAAAGCGATGTCTCCCGCCTCCAGGAGACGGACCAGCGTCGGACGCCCCCTGCCGAGGAAGTCCGCATCTTGCCGCGTGGTCATGGTCACGCCCTGCGGCATGGCATCCATCCCATCCTCGGCGAAACGAGGAAGTCGAACACGGAGTGGGCGAGGCACCCTCGGCGCGAGCGGGCCGGCCGGCCTGTCAGCGTCGTTCGCGGATTCTCGCGGCCGCGAGAGCGGCGGCCGCGAGGACGACCGCGAATCCCAGGAACGCCCACAGCCACGCGGCCCCGCGGTCGACGCCCAGCTCGGCGGAAAGGGAACCGAATCCGGCGCCAAGGGCACCGCCCGCGAGAGCCCCGAACGACTCCGCGGTGACGGCGGCCGTGGCGACCCGTGCTGCCGCAGCGGGGTCGTGGACGGTCGTCGCATGCAGGTAGAGAGTCGGATAGGACAGCCCGACGCCGAGGCCCGTCGCGGTCCACGCGCACAGAGAGGCGACCCAGGACTCTCCCGCGAGGCCGAAGAGCGAGACGAGCAGGGTGCCGCCCGCGGCCACGCCAAAGCCGATCGAGCACGTGCACGGCGCGGCGCGGAGCCTCGACGCGAGCGGGCCGACGAGCGCCCAGGCGACCGACGTGGCGCTCAGGGCGATGCCCGCCTGCGGCAGGGTCGCGCCCAGGGACTGGGTGAACAGCAGGGTGACGACGCTGTTCGCACCGAAGTAGCCGAAGCCGAAGAGCGTCAGGCCGGCGAGCGCCGCGGGTGAGCCGCGCGCCAGTCGTCCCGTGCCCGCGGGCAGCACGGCGAAGAGTCCCGCGGCCGCCGCGCCGAGGGCGAGCGGTGCGAGATACCACCACTCGGAGTCGATGAGGAGCACGGATGCGGCGACGCCGAGGGGGATGAGAAACGCGCGCGGCGACGGCCTCTCGCGCCGCTGTGCTCGCGTCTCCGTCGAGGCGAGCAGGAGGACGCGGGCGATGAGCATGAGCGGAATCGGCGCGAGCAGCGTCAGCCGCCATCCGACGAGGTGCTGCAGCGCGAGGGTCGCGGGCGGTCCGACGAGGGCCGGGATCAGCCACATGGCCGACATGGCGGCGACGACTCTCACGCGCAGGGCGTCCTCGAGGTGGCGGATCGCCGCGGTCGCGCCGAAGACGGACAGCACGCCCCCGGCGAACCCCGCGACGAGGCGGCCCGCCGCGAACGTCCATGCGTCGGACGAGACGGCGGAGGTGACGGCGCCGATCACGGAGAGCACGAGGCCGGCGAGCATGAGCCGTGCGGGCGGGATCCGCTGCACGATCCAGGGCGACAGGGGCAGCGCGCTGAACATGCCGATCTCCCCACCGGTCACCAGGAGCTGCACCTGATGCGCCGCCGAGAGGTCGTGCTCGATGAGCGGCAGCAGCGCGCCCGCGACGAAGGAGGAGACCGACGCGACGAACTCGAGCAGCACGACGCCCACCGCCAGCCGCAGCGCAGCCGCGCCGGTCAGCCTCCCACCGTCAGCGGCGCTCGGCGGCCGGCGCGGTTCTCGCCCGTGCCCCATCACCCAATAGTACTAAATTGCTAGCATGCAAGAAGGCGAGGGGACCGCGAAGGCCCAGTTCAACGTCTATCTGCCGGCCGAGCTCGTGCGCGCCATCAAGCACCGCGCGATCGACGAGGGCACCTCGCTCTCCGCCCTGGTGGAGAAGGCCATGACCGAGTACCTGCACACCGCGGAGGGCGAACGGTGACCACGATCCAGGCGATCTACCACACGCACCGCGCCGACGAGTGGCACCGGTTCGCGCTCGACCTCGGGCTGACGCCGGCGCTCGAGCCGGGTCCGGAGTGGGCGGAGTTCGACGGCGACGGCATCGTCGCCATCCACCGCACCGAGGCTGCCGACCCCCTCGACGGCACCACCGACGTGCGCGTGCTGGTCGACGACCTCGACCGCATCGCGGCCGCGCTGGACGCGGCCGGGGTCGCGGTGTCACGAGACGAGGCGAAGGGCGCCGGAGGAGTCGTCACGGCACGCGCGGCCTCGGGGGTCGCGATCGGCGCGTCCGCAGGCGTCCGTCCGGCCCGCGGCGCCATGCGCGTCCAGCCCATCTGGTCCGAGGACGACGTCGACGAGGCCGTGCGCACGCTTCGCGCGCTCGGCCTGAGAGAGCGCATCCGCTCCGACTCCGGCACCTGGATCGACTTCGAAGCCGACACCGGCGGGCTCGCCGCGTTCCACACCGGCATGGGCAGGCCCATGACCCTGTCGTTCGAGTACGCGGGGGACCTCGACGCCCTCGCCGGGCGGCTCGCAGACGCCGGACGCGAGACCTCGGTCATCGACGAGGCCTACAATCGCACCCTGCTCGTGCGCACGCCCGACGACTGGACCCTGTGGATCAACGGGCAGATGACCGACCTCTACGGCTACCGACGGGTCGGCTGAGCGCTGCTCGGGAGCACCGCGCTGCGAGCGACGGAGCGGGCGGCATTCGTTGCGTCGTGATGCCGACGTGTCACGCCGTGTCGGGTCCAGCGCCGCGCATCGCGCTCAGCCGGCGTAGACGACGACGACGCCGATGACGGCGGCCGCGGTCGCGAGCGCGGCGAGGACGACCGCCACGGTCGCCAGGATCGTGTCGCGTCGATTCTGACGCCGTGTCCGTCGACGCGTCGATGCAGTCGCCATGACTTCCAGCCTCCTCGAGACCGGTCGGGTGTCGTCAGGATATGGGGGCGCCAGGAGGGCGACCCCCGCTCCCAGGCTTCCCCAAGCCGCCCCGCGCGCGCCCCTGTGGCTCACCGTGCCCGCTCAGGGCTCGTCGGGCGGCTCGGCGATGAGCACGAGCCCGTGCGCGGAGTTCGCGCTCGCCATGAGGGCGTCGAGCCAGCGCCGGTTGAGCGCGGGCGGACGAGCGCCGAGATACGTGAAGTGGAGGGGCACTGACGTCGAGATCCACACGCTCGAGCGGGTCCCGCCGCGTCCGTCGAAGGTGAAGAAGAAGGGCTCGCGCCTGCGCAGCTTGGATCCGACGATCACCTGGAGGTGCGCGAGCGTGCGATCGTCGATGTCGATGCGATGCCGACGGTCGCCGTACAGGAGCGCCCCCAACTGTCCCCCTCCTCGCCCGCCCTTCGGGCAACAGGAGACAGTAGCGCTCGTCGCGAATCCGCGCTGGGGGGTTGACACCGATGACGCGAGACGACTACGGGCTCCGGACAGAGAGACCGCCCCGCCGGATGCTCCGGCGGGGCGGTTCACGCGATGAGCGTCGACGCGGACGGCGCCGCGCGCTGCGTCTCAGCGGAGGCTGCTCTGCGCCTCCTCCATCGTGCGGAAGGTGCCGAGCGTCTTGCCGAGCCGCGTCGTCACCTAGTAGCCCTTGCCCCACAGCTCCTCGATCATGCCGGCGAACTCGCCGTCGCGACGGCCGATCCACAGACCGGCCTGGACCGCCTGCCACGTCGTCGCGCCCGATCCCGCGACATGCGGAGCGACGGTGGGCGGTGCCGCCTCGGCGGGCGATGCGTTGTCGGACACCATCGTCATTGCGCTTCTCCTCACGGGATCACGATCGCCGGACACGATCGACCGATCGATCTCGAGCTCCCTCACGAGGGTCCCCCTCGCTCGACGATCGCATGCGCTTCTATTACGACCGGATAACGATCCGACCACAAGCGGTCGGGCTGGTTTCACAGAAAAGACACGCGTCTCTCCCGGCGAAGGACCGGGCGCCGCGACGGCGGTCAACGCACCGAGTCGACCGCCCCCTCCGCCGAGGCCGCAGCCCCCTCCGCCGGCGCCGAGGCCGCCGCCGACGTCGCGACGATCGCGAGCACGTCCGCGCCGTACGCCTCGAGCTTGCGCTCGCCCACGCCGCTCACCGTCGCGAGCTCGGCCGGGCTCGACGGGCGCGTCGCCGCGATGCCGCGCAGGGTCGCGTCGGCGAAGACGACGTAGGCGGGCACGCCCTGCTCGCGCGCGACGCCCGCGCGCCACGAGCGCAAGCGCTCGAAGACCTCCTGGGCGTCGCGGGGGAGGTCGCCGAGCGCCGCCACACGTGCGGCGCGACTCCGCCGGGGAGCGCGCACGGCGTCCCGCCGCAGCCGCACGACGCGCGAGCCGGAGAGCACGCTCGCCGACGAGTCCGTGAGCACGAGCGTGCCGTATCCGTCCGCCGCGACCGCGAGCAGGCCCTGGGCGAGCAGCTGCCGCACGACCCCGCGCCACTCCCCCTCCGTGAGCTCGGTGCCGATGCCGAAGGTCGCGAGCCCGTCGTGCCCGTGCTGGGCGACGCGCGGCGTGCGCTTGCCGAGCAGGATGTCGATGACGTGGCCCGCGCCGAACCGCTGGTGCCGCTCCCGCCACAGCCGCACGATCGTGGACAGGAGCTTCTGCGCGGCGACCGTGCCGTCCCACGACTCGGGCGGCTCGAGGCACGTGTCGCAATTGCCGCACGGCTGCGATGCCTGGCCGAAGTAGGCGAGCAGCTGCGCGCGCCGGCACTCGATCGTCTCGCACAGCGCGAGCATCGCGTCGAGGTGGGCGCTCGCCCGGCGCTTGAACGCCGCGTCGCCCTCCGAGCGGTCGAGGAGCTGCCGCTGCTGCACGACGTCCTGCAGCCCGTAGGCGAGCCACGCGGTCGAGGGCAGGCCGTCGCGGCCGGCGCGCCCGGTCTCCTGGTAGTAGCCCTCGACGCTCTTCGGCAGGTCGAGGTGCGCGACGAACCGCACATCCGGCTTGTCGATGCCCATGCCGAACGCGATCGTCGCGACCATGACGATGCCGTCCTCGCGCAGGAAGCGCGCCTGGTGGCTCGCGCGCGTCCGCGCGTCGAGGCCCGCATGGTACGGCAGCGCGGCCACGCCCGCCTCGACGAGCGCGAGCGCCGTCTTCTCCACGGAGGCGCGAGAGAGGCAGTAGACGATGCCCGCGTCGCCCGCGTGCTCGGTGCGGATGAGGTGGAGCAGCTGGCGGATCGGCTCGTTCTTCGGCTCGATGCGGTACTGGATGTTGGGGCGGTCGAAGCTCGCGACGAAGTGGCGCGCCGACCCGAGCCGCAGGCGCTCGGTGATCTCCCGGTGTGTCGCCTCCGTCGCGGTCGCCGTGAGGGCGATGCGCGGCACCCCCGGCCAGCGGTCGGCGAGCACGGAGAGCGCGAGGTAGTCCGGGCGGAAGTCGTGGCCCCACTGGGAGACGCAGTGCGCCTCGTCGATCGCGAAGAGGCTCACACGCCCGCGGTCGAGGAGGGCGGCCGTCGACTCGACGGCGAGGCGCTCGGGCGCGAGGTAGAGGAGGTCGAGCTCGCCGGCGAGGAACGCGGCCTCGACGGCACGGCGCTCCTCCGCCCCCTGCGTCGAGTTGAGGAACGCGGCGCGCACGCCGAGCGCCGAGAGCGCGTCGACCTGGTCCTGCATGAGCGCGATGAGCGGCGAGACGACGACGCCCGTGCCCTCGCGCACGATCGCGGGGATCTGGTAGCACAGCGACTTGCCGCCGCCCGTGGGCATGAGCACGACCGCGTCCCCGCCGGCGACGACGTGCTCGATGATCTCCTGCTGCTCGCCGCGGAAGCTGTCGTACCCGAACACGCGCTCGAGCACGGCCGCAGGCGTGCGCGGGCCTGCGGAGCCGGGGGGCGGGGTCGTCGTCACCCCGCCAGCCTAGGCACCGCGACCGACGCCGTGCGCGCATCCGGCGCCCCTGTGCACGCGAGCCCGACGGCGCACGCGATCCCGCGATCCCGACGGCGCAGGCGATCCCGGCCCTTCCCGCTCCCGGCCGCCCGCCGGGGCACGGTCAGATGTCGAAGAAGAACGCCTGCGAGTAGTCGCGGGGCTGCGGGCGAGCGCGCGCGGGCACGCCCACGAGGAGCGACCCGGGCGGTGCGTCCCGGATGACGACCGCGCCCGCTCCGACGACGCTGTCCGCCCCGATCGTGATGTCCCCGAGCAGCGTCGCGCCGGCCCCGATGACGACCCGGTCGCCGACCGTCGGGTGCCGCTTGACGGGGCTCGAGGTCGTGCCCCCGAGCGTGACGCCGTGGTACATCATGACGTCGTCGCCGACGACCGCGGTCTCGCCGATGACGACGCCCATCCCGTGGTCGATGAACAGCCGGCGACCGATCGTCGCGCCCGGGTGGATCTCGATGCCCGTGAGGAAGCGCACCGCCTGTGCGAGGACGCGCGCGAGCAGGCGCAGGCGCGCACGCCACAGCCGGTGCGCGAGCCGGTGCCCCCAGACGGCGTGGAGGCCCGAGTAGGTGAGCCAGACCTCGAACGCCGAGCGAGCGGCGGGGTCGCGGCGGCGGGCGGCGGCGATGTCCTCCCGGACGCCCACCTCAGTCGACGAGGTCCTCGTAGAGGACGGTCGAGAGGTAGCGCTCGCCATAGCTCGCGACGATCACGACGATCGTCTTGCCCGCGTTCTCCGGACGCTTGGCGAGCTCGACGGCGGCGTGCACGGTCGCGCCCGACGAGATGCCGCCGAGGATGCCCTCCTCGGCTCCGAGCCGGCGCGCCATCGCGACCGACTGCGCGATGTTGACGTCGAACACCTCGTCGTAGACGGAGCGGTCGAGGATCTCGGGAACGAAGTTCGCCCCGATGCCCTGGATCTTGTGCGGACCGGGCTGGCCGCCGTTGAGGATCGGGGACTCCTCCGGCTCGACGGCCACGACCGTGATCCCCGGCTTCTGCTCCTTGAGGTAGTTGCCCGCGCCCGTGATCGTGCCGCCGGTGCCGATGCCCGCGACGAACACGTCCACGGCGCCGTCGGTGTCCTCCCAGATCTCCGGTCCCGTCGTCGCGCGGTGGATCGCCGGGTTCGCCTCGTTCGCGAACTGCTTGGCGAGGATCGCGCCAGGCGTGCTCGCGGCGATCTCCTCCGCCTTCTCGACGGCGCCGCGCATGCCCTCCGAGCCGGGCGTGAGGACGAGCTCCGCGCCGTAGGCGCGCAGCAGCATGCGACGCTCCTTGCTCATCGTCTCGGGCATCGTGAGGATGACCCGGTAGCCGCGGGCGGCGCCGACCATGGCGAGCGCGATGCCCGTGTTGCCGCTCGTGCCCTCGACGATCGTGCCGCCGGGCTGGAGCTCGCCCGACCTCTCGGCGGCGTCGACGATCGCGATGCCGATCCGGTCCTTGACGCTGGCCGAGGGGTTGTAGAACTCGAGCTTCGCGAGCACGGTGGCGGCGGCGCCGTCGGTCACGCGATTGAGACGGACGAGCGGCGTGCGGCCGAACGCCTCGGTGATGGAGGAGTGGATGCGAGCCATGGTGTGCCTTCCCACGTCGATCGGTGGTCGGAATGGTGATGCGTCATCCGACGGCTCCCAGCCTAGGACCCTCGCCGCCCCGTGGACCACGGTCGGTGCGGCGGGCGCACGCGGCTCAGCGCGCTGCGAGCTCCGTGACGATCGCGTCGCCGGGTCGCGCCGACGCCCACTCCGCGGTCACGCCCGCGCGCTCGAGGAGCTCCTCGAAGCGGCGGCGGCGACGCGGGCTCACGAGCGTGACGACCGTGCCGGCGCGACCGGCGCGACCGGTGCGACCGGAGCGGTGCAGGTAGGTCTTGTACTCGTCGGCCGTGTCGGCGTGCACGACGAGGGAGATGTCGTCGACGTGGATGCCGCGTGCCGCGACGTCGGTCGCCACGAGCACGCGCACACGGCCGGCGGCGAGCCGCTCGAGGTTGCGGGTGCGCTTGGCCTGGCCGAGGTCGCCATGCAGGCTCACCGCGGGGACGCCCTCGTCCTCGAGCAGCTCGGCGAGCTGCTCGGCGAACGCGCGCGTCTGCGCGAACACGAGAGTCTTGCCCTCGCCCGCCGCGAGCTGAGCCACGAGCGCGACCTTGTCGCGGTGGTCGATGAGGAGCACGCGGTGCTCGATCGTCGAGGAGTCCTCCTCGCCGGCGACCTCGTGCACGACCGCGCCCGGGAGGAACTCGTCCGCGAGCACCGCGACGCCGCGGTCGAGCGTCGCCGAGAAGAGCATGCGCTGGCCGTCCGCTGGCGTGAGTCGCAGGATCCGCTGCACGGGCTCGAGGAAGCCGAGGTCGCACATGTGGTCAGCCTCGTCGAGCACCGTGATCTCGATCTGGGAGAGGTCGAGGCGGCGCTGCGCGACGAGGTCCTCGATGCGTCCGGGCGTGCCGATGACGATGTCGACGCCGCGCGCGAGGGCGCCGGCCTGGCGCCCCTGCGGCACGCCGCCGTAGATCTGGGTCGTGAAGAGGCCGACGGCGCGCGCGATGGGCTGCACCGTGCGGTCGATCTGGAGAGCGAGCTCGCGCGTCGGCGCGAGCACGAGAGCGCGCGGCGCCCTGCCGTAGCGCCGCCGTGCACCCGCCTCGCCGCGGTCCGCATGCACGCGCAGGAGGCGCTCGACGAGCGCCGCACCGAACGCGATCGTCTTGCCGGACCCCGTCCGCCCGCGGCCGAGGACGGACCTTCCGGCGAGCGCGTCGGGGATCGTCGCGACCTGGATGGGGAACGGCCGCTGCGCGCCGAGCTCCGCGAGCACACGCGTGATCGCGGAGCCGAGGCCGAGGCCGGCGAAGGTCGCGTCGTGGACGTCCTCGGCGCGGATCGTCTCCGCCTCGAGCCGCTCGAGCACGACGTCCTCGCGCACGGACCGCTCGGAGCGGGGCGCGTCCGCGCGCGGGCCGCGCGGCCGTCCAGCGCCGGGCCGCGCGTGCGGCGCGACGTCGCGGAAGGCGGGCACGCGGGACGAGGACGTGCGCGACGACGAGGACGTGCGAGCCGAGGGCGCGGACGTGCGGGTCGAGGGGGTGCGCTTGCGCGCGGGGGGCTTGGCCATGGCTGCTGCTTCCGAGGGATGACGCGACAGACGCGTCCGGGCAGTCCTTGGCCGGGTGCGGTTCACGTGAGGGGGTCGCGCGACGGATGCGCCGCGCCAAGACGACCCGCGGCCTCACTCATGAAGCGACCCTGGGCCAACCTTCCAAGAATACACGGCGCACCGCGGGAAGTCATCCCTTGCCGGCGACGTTCCAGCCGTCTAGAGTCCATTCGCCGTCGCATTCCGCGCCGGAGGAACGGGGCGAGCGCCATGGGTGTGCGGCGCGATGGACGAGCGCGGCCCGAGCCGCTGCGAGCGGCACGGCATCGAACGCCCCTGCTCGCCCTCATGGGCGCGCTCGCGCTCGTCGTGGGGGCGGGGTGCGCGGCGCATCTGCCGCACCCCGCCGCGACGGTGCAGCCGGCCGGAGCCGTCACGACGGGCGCGACGGCGAGCGACGTCGTCTACGCGAGCCCCGGCGGCGTGCCTCTGCACCTCGACGCGTACCTGCCCGACCAGGAGAGCGGCCCCGTGCCCGCCGTGCTCGTCGTCCACGGCGACAGCTTCATCCGCGGCACGAAGGACGACGCCTCGATCGCGAGCATCGCGCGCGACCTCGCGGCGTCCGGCTACGCGGCCTTCTCGATCCAGTACCGCCTCGCGCCGGCCTACCCCTATCCCGCCGCGAACGAGGACGTCGCCGCGGCGGTGCGCTGGCTCCGCGACCCCGCGCGCGTGCAGCAGTACCACCTCGACCCTCGGCGCATCGGCATCGTCGGCGCGTCGGCAGGCGGCACTCTCGCCTCCTACCTCGGCGTCGACGGCAGCGGCCCCCTCGACCGCGGCTCGCGCGTCGCCGCCGTCGTGAGCCTCTCCGCCGGCGAGTCGCTCGTGCCCGGGTCCGTGCCGGGAGAGGACTACCTGCAGGCCGTGACCGGCGCGATCGGCTACCTCGGCTGCCGGCCCGGACGCCTCTCGCCCGCGGCGTGCCCGAACGAGATCGCCGCCTCCCCCATCACGCACGTCGACTCGAGCGACGCCCCCTTCTACCTGCTCGCCTCGCGCGACGAGTTCGTGCCGCCGCAGCAGTCCGAGGCGATGGCGGTCGCGCTGCGCGCCGCGGGCGTGCCCGCCCAGTTGCGCGTGCTGCCCGGCCGCCACCACGCGGCGGACCTCGTCACGCCGGACGTCATGGCGGGCATCGTCGCATTCCTCGACGCGCATGTGCGCCGCTAGCGCGATCCCGCACTGTCGTCCCCAGCGCACGGCCCGTCGTCCATCGCGCTAGCGCGTCGCCTCCGCGACCTCGCCGCCGCTCTCTCCGGGCGAGCCGGTGTCGTCGCGCGCGGCACGCCGCTCCGCGCGGCGCTCCTTCCGGCCCTCGACGAGGTAGTACAGCACCGGCAGCACGACGAGCGTGAGGAAGGTCGAGGAGACGAGCCCCCCGATGACAACGATCGCGAGCGGCTGCGAGATGAACGAGCCGTGCCCCGTGAGCCCGCTCGCGAGCGGCAGGAGGGCGAAGATCGTCGCGAGCGCCGTCATGAGGATGGGACGCAGCCGTCGGCTCGCCCCGTGCACGAGCGCGTCGGCGACGCGCATCCCGCGTTCGCGGTACTGGTTGACGAGGTCGACGAGCACGATCGCGTTCGTGACGACGATGCCGATGAGCATGAGCACGCCGATGAGCGAGGCGACGCCGAGCGGGATCCCGGAGACGACCTGCAGCAGGATCGCGCCCGTCGCCGCGAACGGGATCGACACGAGCAGCAGCAGCGGCTGCCGCAGGCTGCGGAAGGTCGCGACCATGACCGTGTAGACGACGAGGATCGCCACGAGCAGGGCGAGGCCGAGCTGGCTGAACGCGTCGCGCTGCTGGCTCGTGACGCCGCCGAGGCTCACGGTGGAGCCCGCCGGCAGCCGCACCTCGTCCACCGCGCGCTGGACCGCCGCGGAGGCCGTGCCGACGTCGTCGGAGTTCGGGGTCACCGTGATCGTCGCCGCGCGCGCGCCCTTGATCGTCGTGATCGAGGCGGGGCCGTCCTGCTGCTCGACGGTCGCGAGCGAGGACAGCGGCACCGCGCCGCGCGCGGTCGGGATGAGGAAGTCGCGCAGCTGCTGCAGCGTCACGGGGGCGCGGGGGTCGTCGATGTAGATGGAGAGGGACTTCTCGTCGATCTCGACCGTGCCGATCGCGGCGGGCAGCATGCTGTTGGCGACGATCCCGCCGACGGCGGACTCGCTCAGGCCCGCCGCCGCGGCCGCCTGGCGATCGACGACGATCGCGATGTACGGCTGGGACACCGAGAGGTCGCTCGTCGCCTGCGCGACGGCGGAGAGCCCGCGGACCTTGCGGAGCACGGCGTCGGAGGCCTCGGAGAGCTCCTTCGAGCCCGTCGCCGTGAGGTCCACCTCGATGTCGGAGCTGCCGAACCCACCGCCGCTCGTGGAGAGGGTCACGTCGCCGACATCCGTGAGCCGGCCGACCGCGCGACGGACGTCCGCCTGCAGGGCCGTCTGGTCGGCGTCCGGATCGGTCGTGATCGAGAAGCGCGTGTCGGAGGAGCCGAGGAAGGCCTCCTGGATCGAGCTGCCGCTCGACCCGATCGAGGTCTGCACGACGTCGACGCCCTTCACGGCGCGCAGCGCCTTCTCGACGGTGCGGGCGTCCGCGTCGCGCACGTCGAGGCTCGTGCCCGGCGGCAGGGTCTGGGTGACGGTGAGGGTGTTCTGGCCGCTGTCGCCGAGGAAGTTCGTCTTCATCGCCGGCAGGAGGGCGCCCGTGCCCACGAGCACGATCGCCGCGAGCAGCATCGTCGTGAGCGGCCGCCGCAGCGTCCAGCGGATGACGGGCAGGTAGACGCGCTGCAGCCGCGTCGGGTGCTCGAGCTCGTCCTCGCTCGCCGACGCGGTCGCCTCGGCATGCTTGTGCGCCTTCGTCCCGAGGAACCAGTAGGCGAGCACCGGCACGATCGTGAGCGCCACGAAGAGCGACGCCACGAGCGCGATCGTGACCGTGAGCGCGAACGGGCGGAAGAGCTCGCCCGTCACGTCTCCCACGAACGCGAGCGGCAGGAAGACCGCGACGGTCGTCGCCGTCGCCGCCGTGACCGCCGTCGCGACCTCGCGCACGGCCGTCCTGATCGCCGTGAGCTTGTCCTCGCCGAGGCCGAGATGTCGCTTGATGTTCTCGATGACGACGATCGAGTCGTCGACGACGCGGCCGATCGAGATCGTGAGCGCACCCATCGTGAGGATGTTGAGCGTGTAGTGGGACGCGAAGAGCGCGATGAAGGTGATGAGCACCGACACCGGGATGGAGATCGCCGTCACGAGCGTCGATCGGATGGAGAGGAGGAAGACGAGGATGATGAGCACGGCGAAGCCGAGCCCGAGCAGCCCCTCGCTCGTGAGCGAGTCGATCGACTGCTCGATGAACGGCGCCTGGTCGAAGACGACGGTGAACGCGGCGCCGGATCCCATCGACTTCTCGATGCCCGGGAGCGCCGCGCGCACGGCCTTCGAGACGTCGACGGTGTTGCCGTCCGGGGTCTTCGTGATGGCGACCGTGAGCGCCGGCTTGCCGTTGACGCGCGAGATCCCCGTGACGGGATCCTGGACGATCGCGACCGTCGCGACGTCGCCGATCGCCGCCGGGGAGGTGCCGCCGAGCAGCGGGAGCGCGGCGATCTGATCCGTGCTCGTGAGGCTCGAGCCGGCCTGCACCGTGAGCGTCTTGCCGTTCTCGGTGATCTGCCCCTCCGGCAGGAGCGAGCCGTTGGCCGAGAGTGCGTCGCGGATGGACTGGTTGCTCAGCCCGTGGGCGAGCATCGCCGCCGTGTCGGGCGTGATCTGCACGCGCTGGCCGCGCGCGCCGAGCACGCTCACGTCGCGCACGCCGTCGAGGTCGCGCAGCTTCGGCACGGCGATCGTGTCGAGCTGGCTCGCGAGCTCCTGCTGGCTCGCACGGCTCGTCACGGAGACCTGCACGACGGGCAGGTCGTCGAGACTGCCCGCGACGACCTGCGGCGAGAGGTCCTGCGGCAGCTGCGAGGAGATCTGGTCGATCGCCCGCTGCACCTTCTGCTCGGCCTCCGTGATGTCGGTGCCGTACTGGAAGCGCGCGCTCACGCTCGAGAGGCTCGAGCTCGAGGTCGCGCTCGTGTCCTCGATGCCCGAGATCCCCTCGATCGCGGTCTCGATGGGCGTGCTCACGTCGTGGTCGACGACCTCCGGGGACGCGCCGGGGTACTGCGTGACGACGACGAGCTGCGGGAACGTGATCGACGGGATGAGCTCCTGCTTGAGCGAGGTGAGCGCGACGCCGCCGAAGAAGGCGATGACGACGGTCACGAGGGCGATGAGGGCGCGATTGCGCAGACTGAAGGCGGCGAGCAGGTGCACGGTTCTCCTGAGTGCGGGACGAAGGCGGCGACGGGGCGAGCAGGGATGCGCCGTGCCCGTGCTGGCAGTATCGCAAGCGGCGCTGGGAGGCCGCGTACTCCCGCGGGAGGACGTTGCCGGGCGAACGCCGAACGTGGGTCTCGTGATCGAACGCACGTTCGACCAGCGCTAGACTGGGTGCTGCCGGGAGAGAAGAGGATTCACTCATGTCCGGCACGATCGAGGCCCTCGCGAGCGTCGTGAGCGCGCTCGCGACCGAGGCGGCCGCCGACGAGCTTTCCGCGGCCGACGACGGGCTGCCCGCCCCGGTCCGATGCCCACATACCGGCTGACCGTCGAAGCAACCGACGGCGCACCATTGCCCGACGGACGAGACGTGCCGGCCACTGCCCGCCGTGTTCCCGCCGCCGCTCAGTACTCGCGCGCGACGTAGGCGCGCAGGGCGTCGCGCACGAACGCGGCGCCGTCGGCTCCGCCGTAGTTGCGCGCGAAGCGCTCGTCCGCGACATACATCTCGCCGAGGCCGAGGAGGTACTCCCGCGCGGGACGGCCCTCGTCGTGCCCGGGCGTGCCCGGGACGGCCGCAAGCCACTCGGCCTGGCGCCGCGCGAGCGCGAGCGCCTCCGCGCCTCCCGGGTCGATGCCGCGCCCCGCGGCATCCCGCCAGTCGGCGAGGAGCGCCGCGGACCGGCGCTTCCAGTCGGCCCGTTCGGCCTCGCTCATGCCGCGCCACCAGGCGTCGCCCCTCGCGTACGCGCCGGCGCCCCAGCGCTCCTCCACCTCGCGCCTGTGCCGCGCGTGGTCGAACCCGTCGAACATCTCATCCACCATCAGTCGTTCACCTCCTCTCACGCTCCGAACCGTCGCCTCGACCGCCGCGATCTGCCGGTCGAGCCGCGCCCGCTCGCGGCGGAGCTCCTCGAGATGGTCGGCGAGCGCGCTCGCGTCGTCGCGCTGACCGTCGAGGATCGAGCGGATGACGGGCAGCGCGAGGCCGAGCTGCCGCAGCACGAGGATCCGCTGCAGGCGCACGAGCGCGCGCTCGTCGTAGTGCCGGTAGCCGTTCGCGCCCACGCGCGTGGGGGACAGCAGGCCGAGCTCCCCGTAGTGCCGCAGAGTCCGGCTCGTCGTCCCCGCCATCCGCGCGACCTCCTGGATCGACCAGAGCGTCCCGTCCGTCCTCGTGCCCACGATCCGACGCTAGAGGTTGACGCAGCGTCAAGGTCAAGGATCCCTTGCGCGATCCCGGATCGCGATATATCGTGTCATCACGCAGACGCGATATATCGCGATCCGCTGCCAGGACTCGACATCGACGGGCGGCGAGGCCGCCAGACGGACGGGAAGGGAACGAACGATGGTGCAGGAGAAGTGGCTCGTCGACGGGCCGAAGGTCATCGACCTCGAGGCCGTCCGCTCGCTCAAGGTGGGCCTGCTCGGCGGGCAGGTCGACATCGTCGGGCACGACGAGCCGGGGGCGCGCGTCGAGGTGCACGCCGTGAGCGGGCGCGAGCTCAAGGTCTCGGTCGACGACGGCAGGCTCGAGGTCGACCACCCCCAGCTGCGCTGGGACAACTTCATCGACGTGTTCCGCTCCTTCCGCGACAACGCGCGCGCGGACGTGAGCATCATGGTGCCGCGCGACGTCGCGCTCACGCTCGGCGTCGTCACCGCGAGCGGCCTCGTCACGGGCCTCACCGCCGACGCGACGATGAGCACCGTGAACGGCGACCTCGTCGTCGACGGGCTCTCCGGGAACGTGCAGCTCCACTCCGTGAACGGGGAGGTCTCGGTGCGCAACCACGACGGCGCGCTCGCCGTGCACACCGTGAGCGGCGACGTCACCGCTGCCGGCGAGATCCGCTCCTTCACGTGCGACAGCGTGAGCGGCGACGTCTACCTCGACATCGCGGGCACGCCCGACGTCGTGCGGGTGAAGTCGGTGAGCGGCAACGTCACGATGCGCCTCGAGCCGGGCACGCCCGCGTACTACCGCATCGCCACCGTGAGCGGCCGCATCCAGCTCGACGACGGCACCGTCTCGAGCGTGCGGGGCAGCTACACGGGCCGCTCCGGCCCCCTCGAGAAGGCCTTCCTCGAGTTCCGCGCGAACACCGTCTCCGGAGACGTGAGCGTGCTCCACACGGTGCACGCATGACGCCGCCCGTCTTCGGCCACGGACACCTCCGCCTGTACGTCCTCCGCCTGCTCGAGGAGGCGCCGCGCCACGGCTACGACCTCATCCGCGACCTCGGCGACCGTTTCGGCGGCACCTACGTGCCGAGCGCGGGCACGATCTACCCGCGCCTCGCGAAGCTCGAAGAGGACGGACTCGTCACGAGGCGCAGCGAAGGGCGCAAGACCGTGTACGTCATCACGGACGCGGGCCGCGCCGAGCTCGCCGCGCGGCGATCCGAGCTCGACGGGATCGAGGAGGAGGTCACCGACTCCGTGCGTCGGCTCGCAGCGGAGGTGCGCTCGTCCGTCAACGACGCCATGCGCTCGCTGCGAGCCGACCTCGCGGCCGCGGCCGCCGACGCGCGACGCGACGCACGCGCCGGGGGGAGGGCACGGCGCCCCGACGCGCACGCCGAGCCCACCGACGCACAGGCCGAGCGCAGCGGCCCCCACGCCGAGCACGCCGACCCGCGCGCCGAGAGCCGCGCGCTGCTCCAGCGCGCCGAGGCCGCGCTCACCGACTTCCGCACGCACATGCGTGCCGAGCTGCGCACGCACGTCGTCTCCGGCGCGCTGAGCGAGCAGACGGTGCAGACCCTCGCCGAGGGGCTCGCCGACGTGCGCCGACGCGTGCTGCAGACGCTGCGCGACTGATTCGCTCCCGCGTACGCGCGCCCGCGCACACCGCGGCCTGCACACCGCGCGCACCGCGACTTGACAGGCCAACCGGGCCGTGTACGCTTGCCGCTCGTGACTGACGAGGTGCGGTCGCCGAAGCGCTGGCTGATCGGCGAGCCCTTGCCTACCGAGAAACTCGACGGCCAACTCCTCCCCAAGCACCTCGCCCTCCCGATCTTCTCGAGCGACGCGCTCTCCTCCGTGGCCTACGCGCCGCAGGAGCTCATGCTCATCCTCATCGTCGGCGGGCTGTCGTTCCTCTCCTTCACGCCCTGGATCGCCGGCGCGGTCATCCTCCTGCTGCTCGTCGTCGTGCTCTCCTACCGCCTGCTCATCAAGGCGTATCCGAGCGGCGGCGGCGACTACGAGGTCGCGAGCAAGAACCTGGGCGAGAAGGCGGGCCTCGTCGTCGCGTCGGCGCTGCTCGTCGACTACGTCATGACCGTGGCCGTCTCGGTCGCCTCGGGCGTCGACAACATCATCTCCGCCATCCCCGTGCTCAACACGTGGCGTGTCGAGCTCGCGATCGTGTTCGTCATCCTGCTCGCCGCCGTCAACCTTCGCGGTGTGCGAGAGTCGAGCAAGGCGTTCGCGCTGCCGACCTACCTCTTCATCGGCAGCATCGCGCTCATGGTCGTCGTCGCGCTCGTGCGCACGGCCGCGGGCGACCCGCCCGTCGCCGAGTCGGCGCAGTACGGCGTACACCCGCAGTCGATCTCGCAGGCCGCCCTCATCCTGCTGCTGTTGAGGGCGTTCTCGAGCGGATGCTCCGCCCTCACGGGCGTCGAGGCGATCTCCAACGGCGTGCAGGCCTTCCGCCACCCGAAAGTGCCGAACGCGCAGAAGACGCTCGTGGCGATGGGCGCGATCGCGATCGCGCTCTTCGCGGGCCTCACCTCCGTCGCGCTCATCGCGCACGTGCACTACGCGGAGTCCGCGTGCGACCTCGTGGGCTTCCAGGACTGCCGCAGCGTGCCGCAGCGCAGCCTCATCGCCCAGATCGCCGCGAGCACGTTCGGCAACAACTCGCTGCTCTTCTTCCTCGTGCAGGCCGCGACCGCGGCCGTGCTCCTGCTCGCGGCGAACACGGCCTTCAACGGCTTCCCGCTGCTCGGCGCCGTGCTCGCGGCGGACAAGTACGCGCCCAAGGCGCTCTCGACGCGCGGTGACCGCCTCATCTTCTCCAACGGCGTCATCGCCCTCTCGATCGCCGCGGCCGTGCTCCTGCTGCTCTTCCGCGCCAACGTGACCGCGCTCATCCAGCTCTACATCATCGGCGTGTTCGTGTCGTTCACGCTCGGCCAGGCGGGCATGGTGCGGCACTGGCGACGGCTCCTGCGGGAGGGCCAGGAGCGTCCGGGCCCCCTGCGCGCCTACCTCGTCGTCAACAGCTTCGGCGCGATCATGACGTTCACGGTGCTCGTCATCGTGACGATCACGAAGTTCACGCACGGCGCATGGATCGTCTTCCTGCTCATGCCGATCCTGTTCCTGCTCATGCTCGGCGTGAACCGGTACTACCGCGACGTCGAGAAGGAGATCGAGCCGGATCCGACGACGACCTTCGGCTCGTCGGGGGACCACGCGATCGTGCTCGTGGGCCGCCTGCAGAAGCCCGTGCTCAAGGCGCTCGACTACGCGATCGCCGCACGGCACGACAGCATCGAGGCCGTGCACGTCTCGATCGACGACGAGGAGAGCAGGAAGCTCGAGCGGCAGTGGGACGAGCAGAACATCCAGGTGCCGCTGCGCATCCTCGCCTCGCCCTACCGCGACATCAGCATGCCCATCGTCAAGCACATCAAGCGCCACCGCGAGGAGCACGGCTCCGAGGTCGTCACGGTGTACACGCCGCAGTTCATCGTGGGGCACTGGTGGGAGGCGCTGCTGCACAACCACAAGGCGCGGCGCATCCGCCACAAGCTCGTGCTCGTCCACGGCGTCGTGATCGCGCTCGTTCCGTGGCTGCTCGACTCCTCCGACCTGCTCTACGGCCGACGCTCGCGCCCGCTGCCCGGCCAGGACCGCCGCGGCGAGCCCATCCGGCCCGTCATGCGCCGCCCCATGCCGCCGGCGAAGGCGACGCTGCTCCACATAACCCCCACGCACGACCGCCCACGCGAGTCCGCCGAGCAGTGGCCGCAGCGCGACGACGCACGCCAGCCGGACGAGCAGCGCTCCGAGAACCGCGAGGGGCAGGCGCCCGAGGTCACGCGTTCGCGACCGTGACGGACACCGCGGCGGACGTGCGGCACGCCCTCGACGAGGCGGCCGATCCCGAGCGCGTGGCCGTGCTGCGCCGCTTCTTCAAGACCGGACCCGGCGAGTACGGCGAGGGGGACGAGTTCCTCGGCGTGACCCTCCCCGCCGTGCGGCGTGTCGTGCGGCGGTTCCGCGACCTGCCGCTCGACGAGGCGGACGCGCTCCTGGACGACCCCGTGCACGAGTGCCGCCTCGCGGGCGTGCTCGTGCTCGTCGACCGCTACCCGCGCGAGCGGGCCGAGGTCGTGCGACGCTACCTCGCGGCCGTGCGTCGCGGAGCCGTCGACAGCTGGGACCTCGTCGACGCGAGCGCGGAGTACATCCTCGGTCCCGAGCTGCGCGAGGGGGATCGGAGCCTCGTGTTCGAGCTCGCCGCATCGCCGTCGCTGTGGGAGCGGCGCGTCGCGGTGCTCACGACGTTCGACTTCGTCAAGCACGGCGACGCGTCGACGACGCTCGCCCTCGCCGAGCGCCTGCTCGACGACCGCGAGGAACTCATCGCCAAGGCCGTCGGCTGGATGCTGCGCGAGGTCGGCAAGCGCGTCGACCGCGCGACGCTCCTCGGCTTCCTCGACGCCCACGCGGCGCGCATGCCCCGCACGATGCTGAGCTACGCGACCGAGCACCTCGATCCGGCGGTCCGCGCCGGCTATCGCGCGATGCGCTGAGCGCCCGCCCTCGCGGGCGGGGTCCCGCAGGTCCGGCGCGTCAGGCGACGGCCTCCGTGAGCGAGCGGATGGTGCGCGTGCCCTCCGCGAGCATCCGGTAGACGCGCTCGTATCCCGCCGCCATGACGGGCAGGTCGAACCGGCGCTCGACGTGCGCGCGGCACTCGGCGGGATCGAGCTCGGACGCCTCGCCGATCGCGCGCACGAGGTCGTCGACGTCGTCCACGACGATCCCCGTGCGCCCGTGCGCGACGACCTCGGGCACGCTCCCCCGCCGCGTCGCGACGACGGGCGTGCCGCACGCCATCGCCTCCACCATGACCATGCCGAACGGCTCCTCCCACTGGATCGGGAAGACGAGGCACGCGGCGCGCGAGAACAGCTCGCGCTTGAGCTGCGCGTCCGCCTCGCCGACGTACTCGACGCCCGCGCCGAGCCGCGGCCGGATCTCGCGCTCGAAGTACTCGTGCTCGGGCGCCTCGTTGAGCTTGCCCGCGAGCAGGATGCGACGGCCCGCGGCACGCGCGGCGTCGATCGCGAGGTGGGCGCCCTTGTCGGGGCTGAAGCGTCCGATCCACAGCAGCTCGGGGTCCTTCGACTCCCGGTACGGGAAGGACGACACGTCGATCGCGTTGTGCACCGTGCCGACCCAGTTGAGGTGGGGTGCGAGGCGGCGCTGGGCGTCGGAGATCGCGACGAGGTCGACCGTGCGGCCGAGGCGCGCGAGGTAGTCGCCGTTCTCGCCCGTCACGGGCCCGTGGACCGTGACGACGGTCGGGATCGCGCGTCCGCGGGCGAGAAGCGGTCCCGCGAGCGAGTGGTCGTGCACGACGTCGAGGTCGAGCTCGTCGAGCACACGCGCCGCCTCCGCGGCGAGGATGACCTCGGGCATCGCGCTCGCGCCGAGGAGCGCGGAGGGCGGCTCGTCGTAGACGGCGACGTGGCGTGCGGCCTTCGTGCGCTTCGTCCCGGACGCGACGACGGTGACCTCGTGCCCGCGGTCGGCGAGCTGGTCGACGAGTGCGGCGACGACCGCCTCCGTGCCGCCGTAGCCCTTCGGCGGCAGCTCGAACCAGGGCGGCGCGACCATGCCGACGCGCAGCGGACGCTCGCGGTCCTCGGCGGCGGGCGGCTCTTCGGACGATGCGACGACGAACGACATGCTCTACTCCTCCCCGCTGGCGGAACCGTGGGGCTCCCGCGAGGGCGCGATCGAGCGAGGCCCGTCCGCGCTCGCGCGGGATGGCCACCTTGCCGGTCTGCTGGATGGTTCATCACCAGGGTATGGGAGCAAAGCTACAATTGCAATTGCAGGTTTTCTGATCCCGAGCCGGAGGAATGAACCGGAGGAACGGAGGAAGCACCGTGTCGAGCACGACGCGCGACCGCACGGGGGAGCCCGTCGCGTTCCCGGAGAGCACGCCGCGGCTGGAGGACACGCCGCGATCCGAGGGCGGCACGACGCCGGCCGGGGCCGGGACGAGCGCGAAGGGTGCCGCGCGGCTGCGCGAGGACGAGACCCGCCCCCGCGGTCTCGCGCCCGTCGGGCAGCCCCAGCCGACCGTGACCCTCGTCGAGGGGTCCTCCTTCTGCGTCTCCGACCACGCCGGCGAGATCGAGCCGCACCGGGCCGACGGGCTCTTCGTGCGCGACACGCGCGTCGTCTCGCGCTGGCAGCTGCGCATCGACGGCGCACCGGTCGAGCCGCTCACGGTCATCCCCGCCGAGCCGTTCGAGTGCGTCTTCGTCGGCCGCGCCGCGACACGGCCCGGCCACCCCGAGCCGACGATCGTCGTCGAGCGCTCCCGGTTCGTCGGCCAGGGCATGCGCGAGGACCTCACGCTGCGCAACTTCGGGTCGGAGGCGGCGGGCGTCGACGTCTCGCTCGCCGTCGACGCCGACTTCGCCGACCTCTTCCACGTGAAGGAGCACCGCTCGGCCCACCCGCACCCCGTCGGCCACCGCCACGTCGGCTCCGACCTCGTGTACTGGATCGAGGGGTCGACGGAGAGCCGGGGCGTGCGTGTGAGCGCCCCCGGGGCGCACGCCGTCTCGCACGCGCTCGAGTTCCGCGTCGTCGTGCCGCCGCAGTCCTCGTGGTCGACCACGATCGAGGTGCTCCCGAGCCTCGGCGGCCACGAGCTCGAGGCCGCGTTCCCCGCCGACCGCCCCGTCGAGAGCGCCGCGCCCGCCGAGCGCATGCGCGGGTGGCACGACGCGACGCCGACCGCGGAGGTCGAGAACACGGTGCTCGCGAACGCCCTCGCGGTGAGCGAGCGCGACCTCGGAGCGCTGCGCATCAAGGACCCCGAGCACCCCGAGGACGACGTCGTCGCGGCGGGGGCACCGTGGTTCATGGCGCTCTTCGGGCGGGACTCCCTCATCACGAGCTGGATGATGCTGCCGTTCGCGCCGCGCCTCGCCGTCGGCACGCTGCGCACGCTCGCACGCCTGCAGGGCACGCGGAGCGACCCGCGCACGGACGAGCAGCCCGGACGCATCCTGCACGAGGTGCGGCTCGGCGCCGACCTCTCGCTCGCCCTCGGCGGGGAGAGCGTGTACTACGGCTCGATCGACTCGACGCCCCTCTTCGTCATGCTCGCCGGGCGCGCCCTCCGCTGGGGCGTGCCCGCCGAGGAGCTCGCCGAGCTGCGGCCCGCGATCGAGCGCGCGCTCGCGTGGATCGAGGAGCACGGGGATCGCGACGGGGACGGCTTCGTCGAGTACGAGCGCGGGACCGATCGCGGGCTCGCCAACCAGGGCTGGAAGGACAGCCTCGACTCGATCGCCTTCCGCGACGGCACGTGGGCCCGCACTCCCATCGCGCTCGCGGAGGTGCAGGGCTACTGCCACGCGGCGTACCTCGCCGGCGCCGACCTCGCCGAGGCGTGGGGCGAGCCCGGCGACGCGATCCGCTGGCGCGAGCGCGCCGCCGAGCTCAAGCGGCGCTTCCACGAGGCGTTCTGGATGCCGGACGAGGGCTTCTACGCGCTCGCGCTCGACCGCGACAAGCGCCAGGTGGACGTCGTGTCCTCGAACATCGGCCACTGCCTGTGGACGGGGATCGTCGACGAGAGCGTCGCCGACCGCGTCGTCGACCGCCTCCTCGCGCCCGACATGTTCAGCGGGTTCGGCATCCGCACGCTCTCCACGACGTCACGCGCGTTCAACCCCGCGAGCTACCACAACGGCTCGGTGTGGCCCCACGACTCGGTGCTCGGTGCGGCGGGCATGGCCCGCTACGGCAGGCGCGACGCCGCCATGCGCGTCGTCGGCGGCCTGCTCGACGCGCTCGAGGCGTTCGGCGGGCGCCTGCCGGAGCTGTTCTGCGGCTTCGACCGCGCCGACAAGCCCGTGCCCGTGCCCTATCCGACCTCGTGCTCGCCCCAGGCGTGGGCGGCCGCGACGCCGTTCGAGATGCTCCGCATCGCGCTCGGACTCGCCGCCGACCTGCCGCGCGGCGTCGTGACGGCGCGCCCGACCCCTCCGCTCATCGGCGGGGTGCACCTCGCGGGGCTGCCGCTCGGCCTGCACCGGCTCACGATCGAGGCCGACCCGGATCGCGTGGACGTCGCCGGGCTCCCCGAGGCCGTCGCGGGCCCCTCACCGGCTCCCGCGCGCGGACGGGTCGACTAGCATCGGACAGAACTGCGGCCCGCCCGGCCCCGAAGGTGATGCGCATGATGAAGGAGAAGACGAGAGCACGGCGCTCGCGCTCGGACCTGTCCGCGCTCGACGACAGCTCGGCGCCGCTCTACACGATCGGGCAGGTCGCCGCGCTCCTGGGCATCCAGCCCGCCGCGCTCCGTCGCATCGACGAGCAGGCGATCGTGACCCCCGGGCGGTCGCAGAGCGGCCAGCGCCGGTACTCGCGCGACGAGGTCGAGCGCTTGCGCGAGGTCATCGAGCTCACGGAGGAGGGCGTCACGCTCGCGGGCGTGCGCAAGGTGCTCGCGCTGCGCCAGCGCGTGAACGACCTCGAGGTCGAGCTCGCCGACCTGCGCGAGGAGCGCGCGCACGACGGCGGCCCGGAGACGGTCAGCCGGAGCTGAGCGCGGCGACGACCTGCCGGGCGATGATGCGCCCGGCGCGGTTCGCGCCGATCGTGCTCGCCATGGGCCCGTACCCGGCGAAGAAGACGCGCGGATCGCGCCACGACGACCCCGCCCCGACCTGCACGCCGCCGGCCTTCTCGCGCAGGCGCAGCGGCGCGAGGTGACGCAGCTCGGGCCGGAATCCGGTCGCCCAGATGATCGCGTCGGCCCGCCGGAACGACCCGTCCGCCCAGCGCACTCCGTCCGGCTCGACACGCGAGAACATCGGACGCGCGACGAGCAGGCCGCGGTCGATCGCCGCCTGGATGCGGCGACTGCGGGGCACGCCCGTCGTGCTCACGATGCTCGGCAATGCGCGCCCCTCGCGCGCCGCCTCGTCCTGCAGCGCGACGGACCGCTTGCCGGCCTCGATGTCGAGCTCCTGCTTCTCGAGGAACTCGACGGGGCGGCGCGCGACCCACGTGAGCTCGGCGGCGACGTTCTCGAGCTCGAGCAGGAAGCCGATCGCGGACGTGCCGCCGCCCACGACGACGACGCTCTGGCCGGCGAACTCCTCGGGCGAGACGTAGTCGACCGTGTGCAGCTGGCGGCCGCGGAACTCCCGCATCCCCGGATACCACGGCACGAACGGCGCGCCCCACGTGCCGGTCGCGTTGACGACGACGCGCGTCGTGACGCGCTGCTCGCCCACGGCGTCGACGAAGCGCACCGCGAGGTCGACGCCCTCGTCCTCGACCGCGACGACGTCCGCGGGGCGCACGACCTGGAACCCGTAGTGCTCCTCGTAGCGCGCATAGTACTCGGCCACGACATCGCGCGCGGGACGCTGCCGGTCCGCGGTCTCGAAGCTCAGCCCGAGCTCGTCCATGCCCGGCAGGTCGTTGACGCGGTGGGCGTAGCCGAGCCGCAGCCCGGCCCAGCGGAACTGCCACGCACCTCCCGCGCCCGGGCCGCGATCGAGCACGACGAAGTCGTCGCCCGCCTCGAGGCCGAGCCGCTGCAGGAAGTAGGAGACGGAGAGCCCCGCCTGGCCCGCGCCGATCACCACGACCGAGGTCTCCGTGCTGCGGGCGTTCACGCGCTCAGGGTACTCGCCGCCGCTGCACCGCCGCCGGCGGGAGCCAGGGGCCGGGAAGGGCTCGCGTGGTAAGCTGGCGAGAGCTTTTCGTCAGTTGCACGTTCGCCATTCTTGATCACGAGGGGGTCACGCATGGGGCGGGGCCGTCAGAAGGCAAAGCACACGAAGGTCGCTCGTGAGCTCAAGTACTTCAGCCCGGAGACGAACTACTCCGCCCTCGAGCGGGAGTTGGCCGGCAACGCGCGTCTCGAGGAGGATCTCGAGAAGTGGCCGGAGTACTCCGTGCGCGACGACGAGTACGAGGACGAGCAGGGCGAGTCGAAGACCGCCTGACCCCCGCACCCCGCCTCCCCCCGCACACCGCCTCCCCGGCGTTCCCGCGTTGCCTCGCGCGCCCCGCGCGCCGTGCACACCCTCCCGTGAAGGGCGCCATACCGTCGCTCTCCCGCGCTGAGAGCAGCGGTATGGCGCCCCTCACGGGTCACGGGAGGGGTCAGGCGGGGTAGGCGCCCACCAGGCGGGCAGCGCCGCCCGCGACGCCCTTCGCGCCGTGCACATAGCCGGCGAGGTCCTCGGGCGCGGGGCGCACGGTCCCGGCGCGCCACGTCGGCACGTCCTGCGCGGCGAGCGCCGCCGCGACCCCGTCCGCGCGCTCCGGCGCCACGACGGCGAGCATCCCGATGCCGAGGTTCCACGTGCCCTCCACGCTCTCGAGAGGGGCGTCGGCGAGGCCCGAGAGCACGCGGAAGACGGACGGCGGCGACCACGTGGACCGGTCGACGTCGACGGCCAGGCCCGCAGGCAGCACGCGTGCGAGGTTGGCGGCGATGCCGCCGCCCGTCACGTGGCTGAGCGCGTGCACGGCCGCGCCGAGGCCCGGGTCGTCGATGACCCGCAGCAGCGGGGCGGTGTACAGCCGGGTCGGCTCGAGCAGCACCTCGCCGACGATGCCGCCGAGCTCCTCGGACCGGTCCGCGTAGCCGATGCCGCGCTCGGCGAGGACGTGCCGCACGAGCGAGAAGCCGTTGCTGTGCAGGCCGCTCGAGGCGAGCGAGAGCACGACGTCGTCGGCACGCACGCGATCGGGGCCGAGCACGGCGTCCGCCTCGACGACGCCCGCCGCGGCACCCGCGACGTCGTAGTCGTCCGCGCCGAGCAGCCCCGGATGCTCCGCCGTCTCGCCGCCCACGAGCGCCGTGCCGGTGCTCTCGCACGCACGCGCGATGCCCGCGACGATCGTCGCGATGCGCTCGGGCACGACGCGGCCGCACGCGATGTAGTCGGTCATGAAGAGGGGCCGCGCGCCGACGACGACGATGTCGTCGACGACCATGCCCACGAGGTCCTGGCCGATCGTGTCGTGCTTGTCGATCGCCTGCGCGATCGCGACCTTCGTGCCGACCCCGTCCGTCGAGGTCGCCAAGAGGGGCCGCCGGTAGTCGCGCAGGGCGGAGACGTCGACGAGCCCCGCGAAGCCGCCGACGCCGCCGAGCACGGCGGGGCCGTGCGTGCGCGCGACCGCGGCCTTCATGAGCTCGACCGCGCGATCGCCCGCGCGCGTGTCGACGCCGGCCACGGCGTAGCGGTCCGTCTAGCTCGTCACGCCCCCAGGGTATCGGGTGCCCCGGCCGGACCCGGGCGCCCTGCGGTATGGGAGAATTGACCGTACTCGAACCCCGGGTACTCGCCCACCCTCCAGGAGCTCCCGCGGCATGTGCGGAATAGTCGGGATCGTTTCGGCCTCGCCCGTCAACCAGCAGATCTACGACAGCCTCTCCCTGCTGCAGCATCGCGGCCAGGACTCGACCGGCATCGCGACCGCGGAGGGGAGCATCGTGCACATGCGCAAGGCGCGCGGCCAGGTGCGTGAGGCGTATCGCACGCGCGACATGCGCAGCCTGCTCGGCACGATGGGCCTCGGGCACGTGCGCTACACGACCCGCGGATCCGCCTCGAGCGAGGAGGAGTCGCAGCCGTTCTACGTCAACGCGCCCTACGGCATCGTGCTCGTGCACAACGGCAACCTCACGAACACGCGCGAGCTCACCGAGGAGCTCTTCCACATCGACCGGCGGCATCTCAACACGAGCTCGGACACCGAGCTGCTCGTCAACGTGCTCGCGCACGAGCTGCAGGAGGCGATCAGCGGCACCGACCTCGACCCCGACCAGGTGTTCACCGCGATCGGCCGCCTGCACGAGCGCGTGGAGGGGTCGTATGCCGCGATCGCGCTCATCGCGGGCCACGGCCTGCTCGCGTTCCGCGACCCGTTCGGCATCCGCCCGCTCGTGCTCGGCCGGCGCAGCGGCGGCCTGCTCGGCGACGAGTGGATCGTCGCGAGCGAGTCGCTCGTGCTCGAGGCATCCGGCTACGAGATCGTGCGCGACGTGGCCCCCGGCGAGGCCGTCTTCATCACGACGGAGGGCGAGATGGTCGCGCGCCAGTGCGCCGCGCATCCCCGGCTCGTGCCGTGCTCGTTCGAGTACGTCTACCTCGCCCGGCCCGACTCGATCATGAACGGCATCTCCGTGTACGAGGCGCGCCTGCGCCTTGGCGAGCGCCTCGCCGACACGATCGAGCGCCACGCGCCGCTCGGCGACATCGACGTCGTCATGCCCATCCCCGACTCGTCCCGGCCGGCGGCGCTCCAGGTCGCCCGCAAGCTCGGGATCGAGTACCGCGAGGGCTTCTACAAGAACCGGTACGTGGGGCGCACGTTCATCATGCCCGGGCAGGAGCAGCGCAAGCGCAGCGTCAAGCAGAAGCTCAACGCGATGTCGAGCGAGTTCCGCGGCAAGAACGTGCTCATCGTCGACGACTCGATCGTGCGCGGCACGACCTCGAGGGAGATCGTCGACATGGCGCGCGAGGCGGGCGCGCACAAGGTGACCTTCACGTCCGCCGCGCCGCCCGTGCGCTACCCGCACGTCTACGGCATCAACATGCCCACCCGCCGAGAGCTCATCGCCGCCGGACGCCGTATCCCCGAGATCGCCGCGGACCTCGGCGCCGACCACCTCATCTACCAGGAGGTCGAGGACATGAAGGCGGCGATCATCGAGGGATCCGACGTCACCGACCTCGAGATGAGCTGCTTCACGGGCGAGTACGTCACGGGCACCGTGACGGACGACTACCTCGACTGGGTCGAGCGCAACCAGCTCAGCTGACGGCGCGACCGCTGTCGGACGCGGGTCAGCGCGCCTCCTCGCCCTCCGTGGGCTCGGCGGGCCCGGCCGCGCCCGGCTCCGCAGCCGCGCTCGCGCCGGCCGGCCCGGCCGACTCGAGACGCTCCAGGTCGCGCTCCGTGAGCGGGCGGGCGTCGGGCCCGTCGCCGACAGGGAGCCCCTCCTCGCGCTCGGCCTCGACGAGGGCGGCCCTGCGCTCGGCACGGCGATCGAGGAGCAGCGCGACGATCGCCCCGACGACGAGGCCCGCGACGAGGCCGAACAGGCCGAGGAGGGCGAAGAGGGACCAGAAGCCCGTGTCCGGGTCGGCGGGACGCGTGAGCGCGACGACGAGCGCAACGACGACGCCGACGAGGCCGCCCGCCGCGAGGAAGGCGGGGAACCGCGGGGCGCGCCGCACGCGCACGCGGTCGGGGGGCGTCGTCTGGCTCACGACTCCATTCTCGCCTGCTCGGCGACCGCCCATGCGACGGGCACGTGCGCGCTCAGGTCCGCGCGCGACCCGGATGCCGAGACGGCGCCGGAGGCGAGCGCGTCGGCCCACGTGCGCGAGCCCGTCGCGATCGCGATCCACGTGCGCGCGTCCGTCTCGACGACGTTGGGCGGCGTGCCGCGCGTGTGCACGGGCCCCTCGATGACCTGCACGGCGCCGAACGGCGGCACGCGCACCTCGACCGAGGTGCCCGGCGCGCGATCGGCGAGCACCTGCAGCAGGTAGCGCACGGCCGTCGCGAGCGCGTCCCGGTCCGCGTCGCCGGAGACCGCCCGGCGCACGGCCGCCTCGCCGACGGCCGGCGGGATCCTCGCCTTGGCCACCCCTCCACGGTAGCCCGATAGCCTGGGTGCCGTGAGAATCCTCGTCCTCGGATCGGGCGCGCGCGAGCACGCGATCGTGAGCGCGCTCGCGCGCGAGGGCGCCGGCCACATCGTCGTCGCGGCGCCCGGCAACGCGGGCATCGCGGCGGAGGCGGAGACCGTCGCCCTCGACTACACGCGCGGCGAGATCGTCGCGGACTACGCGAACGGCAACGCCATCGACCTCGTCGTCGTGGGCCCCGAGGCGCCGCTCGTCGCGGGCGTCGCCGACGCGCTGCGCGCGCGCGGCATCCCCGTCTTCGGCCCCGGCCGCGCGGCCGCGCAGATCGAGGGCAGCAAGACGTTCGCGAAGCACATCATGGAGGTCGCGGGCGTGCCGACAGGGCGCGCGGTGCGCGCGGCGACGATCGAGCAGGTGGAGGCGGCGCTCGACGAGCTCGGCGCGCCGCATGTCGTCAAGGCCGACGGGCTCGCCGCGGGCAAGGGCGTGCTCGTGACGGACGATCGCGCGGCCGCGCTCGCCCACGCACGGCACTACCTGCAGCAGGGCGACGTGCTGGTCGAGGAGTTCCTCGAGGGCGACGAGGTCTCGCTCTTCCTCGTGAGCGACGGGCACGACGTCGTGCCGTTGAGCCCCGCCCAGGACTACAAGCGTCTGCTCGACGGCGACGAGGGGCCCAACACGGGCGGGATGGGGGCGTACTCGCCCCTGCCGTGGCTGCCCGACGGCTTCGTCGACGAGGTCATCGCGACGATCGCGCTGCCGACGGTCCGGCGGCTCGAGGCCGAGCAGACGCCCTTCATCGGGCTCCTGTACTGCGGCCTCATCGTGACCGCGCACGGAGTGCGCGTCATCGAGTTCAACGCGCGCTTCGGCGACCCGGAGACGCAGGTCGTGCTCCCGCGCCTCGTGACCCCGCTGAGCGAGCTCCTGCTCGCCGCCGCGACGGGCACGCTCGCGCGGCTGCCGTATCCGCGGTTCTCGGACGAGGTCGCCGTGACCGTCGTGCTCGCGAGCGAGGGCTACCCCGACGCGCCCGTTACGGGACGCGAGATCACGGGCCTCGACGGGCTCTCCGACGTCACCGTCGCGCACGCGGCGACCGTGCGCGACGGCGACGGCCGCCTCGTCGCGACCGGCGGCCGCGTGCTGAGCGTCGTCGCGACGGCGCCCGACTTCGCGCAGGCACGGCGGCGCGTCTACCGCGCGCTCGAGAGCATCGGGCTCGAGGGCGGCCAGTACCGCACCGACATCGCCGCGCGGGTCGCCGGATGACGGCGCTCGCGCTGCCCGGATGGCGTCACGTCTACTCGGGCAAGGTGCGCGACCTCTACGAGCCCGAGGGCGAGGCGCCCGGCGCCTCCGACCGCCTGCTCGTCGTCGCGAGCGACCGCGTGAGCGCCTTCGACCACGTGCTGCGCCCCGGCATCCCCGGCAAGGGCGAGCTGCTCACGCGCTTGAGCGCGTGGTGGTTCGCGCGGCTCGCGGGCGTGCCGAGCCACGTGCTCCCCGATCCGGTGCCGCGCGCGGTCGTCGGGCGCGCGATGGTCGTGCGGCGGCTCGCGATGTTCCCGATCGAGTGCGTCGTGCGCGGATACCTCTCCGGGAGCGGGTGGAAGGAGTACCGCGCGACCGGATCCGTGTGCGGCGTGCCGCTGCCGGAGGGGCTCGGCGAGGGCGACCGCCTGCCCGAGCCGATCTACACGCCCGCGTGGAAGGCGCCCCAGGGCGAGCACGACGAGAACATCCCGTTCGAGCGCACGGTCGAGCTCGTCGGCGAGCCCGTCGCGCGGCGGCTGCGGAGCATGAGCCTCGAGGTGTTCTCGCGCGCCTCGGCGATCGCGGAGGCGCGCGGCGTCATCCTCGCCGACACGAAGTTCGAGTTCGGCGACGACGCGGGCACGATCACGCTCGCGGACGAGGTGCTCACGAGCGACAGCAGCCGGTACTGGGACGCGCGCCTCTACGCGCGCGGAGGCGAGGACCGCCTCGCGAGCTTCGACAAGCAGATCGTGCGCGACTGGCTCGCGGCGCACTGGGACGCGACGTCCGGCGAGGAGCCGCCCGCGCTTCCGCGCGAGATCGTCGAGCGCACCGCCGCGCGCTACCGCGAGCTCATCGAGCGCCTCACGGGCGAGCCCGCGTGAGCACGCGCGAGCCCGCGCCCGACGGGGACGGACGCCGGTAGGATCGGAGGCGCCGGGCCGCGAGCACGCCCTTCGCGGCCGCGGCCCCCGAGCACGAGCCCACAAGCGCGAGGAGAGCGGTGCCCACGATCGTCGTCGAGGTCATGCCGAAGGCCGAGCTGCTCGACCCGCAGGGCAAGGCGGTCGCGGGCGCGCTCGAGCGCATCGGCACGACCGCCGTGCGCGACGTGCGCGTCGGCAAGCGCTTCGAGCTCACCGTCGACGGACCCGTCGACGCCGCCGTGCTCGAGGACGTGCGGCGCATCGCGGAGACGGTGCTCGCCAACACCGTCATCGAGGACGTCGTCGCGATCACCGCCGAGGAGTCGATCGTGCCCGGGGAGACGCACTGATGCGCATCGGCGTCGTCACCTTCCCGGGGTCCCTCGACGACCGCGACGCGCAGCGCGCCGTGCGGCTCGCGGGAGCGGAGCCCGTCGCGCTCTGGCACGGCGACCACGACCTGCACGGCGTCGACGCGATCGTGCTGCCCGGCGGGTTCAGCTACGGCGACTACCTGCGCTGCGGCGCGATCGCCGCGCTCTCGCCCATCATGCGCGAGGTCGTCGACGCCGCGGGCCGTGGCGTGCCCGTGCTCGGCATCTGCAACGGCTTCCAGGTGCTCGTCGAGGCGCACCTGCTGCCCGGGGGCCTCATCCGCAACGACCACGGGCGCTTCGTGTGCCGCGACCAGCGCTTGCGCGTCGAGAGCACGGGCACGGCGTGGACGAGCGCGTTCCGCGAGGGCCAGGAGATCGTCGTGCCCCTCAAGAACGGGGAGGGCGGCTTCATCGCCGACGCCGAGACGCTCGCGCGCATCGAGGGCGAGGGGCAGGTCGTCTTCCGCTACCTCGACGTCAACCCGAACGGCTCGCTGCACGACATCGCGGGTCTGCGCAACGAGCGCGGGAACGTCGTGGGTCTCATGCCGCACCCCGAGCACGCCGTCGAGCCGGGCTTCGGACCGGACACGACGGCCGCGATGCGCTCGGGCACGGACGGCCTCGCCGTCTTCCGCTCGGTGCTCGAGCACGCGCTCGCGCGCGCCTGACGCGCTCAGCACTCGTCGCCGCCTTCGCCCTCGCCGTGGCCCTCGGGGCGGACGATGGGCAGCGTCGACGTGAAGTGGTCGGCGGCGCGCTGCTCGGCCTCCGCGGTGCCCGTGAAGAGGCCCTGATCGACCTGGCCGACGTGGGTGTCGGTCGAGCGCGCGCGCGACGGCGGCCGGCGTTGCGCCTCGACGAGCTCGACGCGCGTGCGCGGCAGTCCCGCCGTGTCCCGGCTCTGCAGCCACTCGACGAGCTCCTCGCGCACGAAGCAGCGCAGGTCGAAGAGGCTCGGCGCGTCCTTCGCCGTCACGAGCACGCGCACGCGCACGAAGCCGCCCACGGCGTCCGTCACCTGCAGCACGGCCGCGCGTCCGTCCCACAGCTCCGTGCGCTCGAGGATCGCGTTGAGCTCCTCGCGCATGAGCGCGGGGCTCACGCGCCAGTCGAGGTCGAGCTCGACCGCGCCGAGCAGCTCGCTCGTGCTGCGCGTCCAGTTCTCGAACGGCGTCGAGGTGAAGTAGGTCGAGGGCAGCACGAGACGACGGTCGTCCCACAGGTGCACGACGACGTAGGTGAGGGTGATCTCCTCGATGCGGCCCCACTGCTCCTCGACGACCACGACGTCGTCCACGCGGATCGCGTCGCTGAAGGCGAGCTGCATGCCGGCGAAGACGTTCGCGAGCGTCGACTGCGCCGCGAGGCCGGCGACGATCGAGGCGATGCCGGCGGAGGCGAGCAGGCTCGCGCCGACCGTGCGCACGGCGGGGAAGGTGAGCAGGATCGATCCCGCCGCGACGACGATGATGACGACGATCGCGAGACGGCGCACGATGAGCATCTGCGTGCGCGCGCGGCGCGCGACGCGGTTGTCCTCGACGTCGGTGCGATACCGCGCGAGGCCGAGGTCGATCGCGAAGAGCACGAGCCCCGTCGCGAACCACGCCGCGGCCGCGATCGTGCCGATCGCGACGATGCGCCCGATCGCGACGCGCCAGCCCTCGTCCGCGACCGCGGGCAGCGTCGTCGAGAGGGCGACGCCGACCGCGACCGCGATGAGGAGGGCGCGGAACGGACGGCGCGTGCGCGCGATGAGGGAGGCCCCCCAGCGTGATCGGCGCGCGACCGATCGGACGACGAGCGCCGTGATCGCGACCACGGTGACGGCGATGACGAGGGCACCGGCGACGGCGACCGCGAGGCGGATCCAGGACTGCCACTCGTGCACGGCTACTCCTTCCTCTCGGGATGCGCGCCCGCTCCCGGTTCCGCGGGCACGTCCTCCAGGCTAGGAAGGGCAGGCTAGGAAGCCGCCGACTGTGCGCCAACTAGAATCGAGGGGTCCCCGCCGCCCCAGCTAGGAGCCTGCCCGCGTGAGCACTCCCGCCCTCGACACGGTCGCGAACGCGATCGCCACCCCCGAGCGAGAGCAGCCGTACGCGGCGCTCGGACTGCGCGCCGACGAGTACGCGCGCATCCGGGAGATCCTCGGCCGTCGCCCCACGGGCGCCGAGCTCGCGATGTACTCCGTCATGTGGAGCGAGCACTGCTCGTACAAGAGCTCGAAGGTGTGGCTGCGCGAGTTCGGCCGCCGGGTCTCGCCCGAGATGACGCGCCACCTCCTCGTCGGGATGGGCGAGAACGCGGGCGTGCTCGACGCGGGCGAGGGGTGGGCGGTCACCTTCAAGATCGAGAGCCACAACCATCCCTCCTACGTCGAGCCGTTCCAGGGGGCCGCGACGGGGGTGGGCGGCATCGTGCGCGACATCATCGCGATGGGCGCGCGCCCCGTCGCCGTCATGGACGCGCTGCGCTTCGGCGCGCTCGACTCGCCGGACACGGCGCGCGTGCTGCCGGGCGTCGTCTCCGGCATCAGCTTCTACGCCAACTGCCTCGGCCTGCCGAACATCGGGGGCGAGACGTGGTTCGACCCCGTCTACCAGGCGAACCCGCTCGTCAACGCTCTCGCCGTGGGCGTGCTGCGCCACGAGGACCTGCACCTCGCGAACGCGCGCGGCGCCGGCAACAAGGTCGTGCTGTTCGGCGCGCGCACGGGCGGCGACGGCATCGGCGGCGCCTCCATCCTCGCCTCCGACACGTTCTCCGCGGGCGGCCCCACGAAGCGCCCCGCCGTGCAGGTCGGCGACCCGTTCGCCGAGAAGGTGCTCATCGAGTGCTGCCTCGAGCTCTTCGCGCACGGCCTCGTCGAGGGCATCCAGGACCTCGGGGCGGCGGGCATCTCGTGCGCGACGAGCGAGCTCGCCTCCAACGGCGACGGGGGCATGGCGATCGAGCTCGATCGCGTGCTGTTGCGCGACCCCTCGCTCACACCCGAGGAGATCCTCATGTCGGAGAGCCAGGAGCGCATGATGGCCGTCGTCGCGCCCGACAAGCTCGAGGGCTTCCTCGCCGTGACGGACAAGTGGGACGTCGAGACGAGCGTGCTCGGGGAGGTCACCGAGACCGGCCGGCTCGTCATCACGTGGCGCGGCGAGACGATCGTCGACGTCGACCCGCGCACGGTCGCGGTCGACGGGCCCGTGTACGAGCGGCCGCTCGCGCGCCCCGCGTGGCTCGACGGCGTGCAGGCCGACACCGCCGCGGCGCTCCCGCGTCCCGCCTCCGGCTCGCCGGAGCTCCGCGCGCAGGCGCTGCGCCTGCTCGGGAGCCCGAACCTCGCCGACAAGCGCTGGATCACGGCGCAATACGACAAGTACGTGCTCGGCAACACGGCGCTCAGCTACCCCGACGACGGCGGGATGGTGCGGATCGACGAGTCGAGCGGGCTCGGCTTCGCCGTCGCGACCGATGCGAACGGCCGCTACGCCTACCTCGACCCGTACCACGGCGCCCAGCTCGCGCTCGCGGAGGCGTACCGCAACGTCGCGGTCACGGGGGCGACCCCGCGTGGCGTCTCGGACTGCCTCAACTTCGGCTCGCCGGAGAACCCCGAGGTCATGTGGCAGTTCTCGCAAGCGGTCGAGGGGCTCGCGGACGGCTGCCGCGAGCTCGGCATCCCGGTGACGGGCGGCAACGTGTCGTTCTACAACCAGACGGGCGACGTGCCCATCCACCCGACGCCCGTCGTCGCGGTGCTCGGCATCATCGACGACGTCGCGCGCCGCATCCCGAGCGGCTGGCAGGACGACGGCCACAACGTCTACCTGCTCGGCACGACCGCGCTCGAGCTCGACGGCTCGGCCTGGGCGGGCGTCGTGCACGGCCACCTCGGCGGACGTCCGCCCGCCGTCGACCTCGCGCGCGAGCGCGCCCTCGCCGACCTGCTCGCCGCGGCCGCGCACGAGTCGCTGCTCGCATCCGCCCATGACCTCGCCGACGGCGGCCTCCTCGCCGCGCTCGCCGAGTGCGTGCTGCGCTTCGGCGTCGGCGCCCGCGTGTGGCTGCGCGACCTGTGCGAGCGCGACGGCGTCGACGCGGCGACCGCGCTCTTCTCCGAGTCGACGGGGCGCGTGCTCGTCTCGGTGCCGCGCGAGGACGACGTGCGCTTCCTCGGCCTGTGCGAGGGACGCGGCTGCCCCGTGCTGCGCATCGGCGTCACCGACGCGACCGTCGGCCTCGACGTGCAGGGCGAGCTCGTGCTCACCCTCGAGGAGCTGCGCGAGGCCCACGAGTCCCCGCTGCCGGCCGTGCTCGGGCCTGTCGGCGGCTACTGACCCCCGCCGCACGCGACGCGCCGCCGCACGCTGCTCACGTGAGCAGCTCGAGCGACTGCGAGAGGACGAGCCCCGCGGCCCCGAGGAGCGTCATGTCGTCCGTCGTGCTCGCGAAGAGCAGCTGCGGCTCGCCGCCCGGCCGCTGGGCGACGCCCTGCAGCACGTAGCGCTCGATGAGCGCGCGGAAGGGCTCGCCGCCCGCGACGACGTCCCCGTGCAGGATGAAGAGCCCGGGCGCGATCGTCTGCTGCATGTTGACGAGGCCGACGGCGATGTTGCGCGCGTACTTGTCGAGCAGCGCGGCCGCCTCTGCGCTGCCCTCCTCGGCGAGCCGCGCGAGCGGGCCCGTCGTCAGGTGCCGCGCACCGGGGATGCGGGCGGCGGCGGCCTGGCTGCGCAGCCAGCGGTGGGTCGCGATCGTCTCCCAGCACCCGCGGCGACCGCAGCGGCAGATCGCGCCGCCGAGGTCGACGATCGTGTGCCCGACCTCGCCGCCCGCGCCGCCCTCGCCGCGGTGCACGGATCCGTCCATGACGAAGCCCGCCCCGATCGCCTCGCCGCAGTAGACGGACGCGAACGTCGAGACGCGGCGGCCCGCGCCGAACCAGCGGTCGCCGAGCGCCTGCACGCGCGGATGCAGGTCGAGATGCACGGGGAGCCCCACGCGGTGCGAGAGCAGGGGGCCGAGCGGCAGGCCGGAGAGCCTCGGCGCGAGGTTGACCTCGATGATGCGACCCTCATCCGTGTCGACCATGCCGCCCACGCCGATGCCGACGCCGAGTGCCGCGGGACCGTCGGCCGGCAGCACGCTCTCGACACAGTCGGCGATGCAGTCGAGGATCTGCTCATGGCTCGCGCGCACGGGCGAGAACTCCCCCGAGGACTGGGCGAGGATGCTCCCGACCGGGCTCACGAGCGCGGCGCGGACCATGCCCGGGCCCACGTGCACGGCGACGATGGGGCGCCCCGAGGGTGAGAACCAGATGGGCCGCGCGGGCTTGCCCGCCTGTCCGCCCACGCGCTGCGGCGGCCCCTCGACGAGGATGCCCTCGTCGATGAGGGGCTGGACGATCGAGCCGATCGTCGTCTTCGTCACCTCGGCGAGACGTGCGAGCTCGGCGCGCGAGGACGGTCCCACGTCGTAGAGGATCTGCAGCAGGCGCGTGCGGTTGAGCCGCCCCGTGACGGACTGCGAGATGAGTCGCGGCGCCGACCCGGCACGCACGGGCGGACGGTAGGCGCCTCGCGCGACGGGGGCGCGCGAGGCGCCCTCGGGTGAGGGGGGTCTGCGCGCCTTCTCCGTGTGCGTCATCGGCATCCGCGGCGCGCCGCGCCGCTCTCCTTCCGGCATGCTCTCGGGCAGGGCCGACCTGCGCTCGGCGCACCCTCGCGACGTCGAGGTCGAGCCGGAGCGGAGGAGGGGGACGCCCCCGCATCCAATAGTCCATAAAGCTTACATACGGCGGCCGCGGCGCGGATCGGTCTCGCCTCCGGATTAATTGTTTGTTACGGGTCGGCATCGCGCTCTTGACAGGGCAGCCAATAGTCCACAAAGTTTACATACCTCGCCGGTAAGTCAAGAAAGTGTCCTTACCCCTCGCGCCGCCGAGCGGAACGCAGGGAGTCACACCCCTTCCCAGGTATGGAGAACTTGCCATGACACGAAGAATCCGCACGGCATCGGCCGCGCTCGCGTTCGCCGCCGTGACCGCGTTGACCCTCGCCGGCTGCGCCGGCGGAGGCGGCGGCGGCACGCTCGACAAGGCCGCGTGCGACGCGCTCATCTCGAAGGACCCCGCGCCCTCGGCCCAGGGGGCGGCGTCGCCCGCACCGCTCGCCGCCTCCGCCGCGACCGCCGTGCAGCCGGCCGTCGCGACGGGGCCCGCGAAGACGGCGGACGAGAAGAAGACCATCACGTTCGTCGGCGGCGCCTACACCGACACGACCGAGGACTACTGGAAGGACCTCGCGACGAAGTTCGAGGCCGCCAACCCCGGCTACACCGTCAACGTCCAGATCATCGACTGGAACAACATCGACCAGCAGGTCGCGACGATGATCCAGACCAAGCAGTACCCGGACATCCTCAACGAGAACAAGTACTCGGGCTGGGCCTCCGACGACCTCCTGCAGGACGCCTCGAAGCTCGTGGCCTCCGACGTCGAGTCCGACTTCATCCCCGCGTTCAAGGACGCCGGCACCTTCCAGGGCACGCAGTACGGCCTGCCGTTCATCACGAGCACGCGCGCGCTCTTCTACAACAAGGACGCGTTCGCGAAGGCGGGCATCGACGCCCCGCCGACGACGTGGCGCGAGCTCGTCGACGACGCGGAGAAGCTCACGAAGGCGGGCTACATCGGCTACGGCCTCCCGCTCGGCTCGGAGGAGAGCCAGGCGGAGTGGTCGATCTGGATGTGGGGCAACGGCGGCGACTGGGAGAGCGCTCCCGGCAAGTTCACCGTCAACTCCTCGAAGAACCAGGACACGCTCACGGTGCTCAACTGCCTCACGAACGTGTACAAGGTCACCGAGCCCAACCCCGGTTAGACGAACCGCACCGACGGCATCTTCCACCCCTTCGCCGACGGCAAGGTCGGCATGATGGCCGGCGCGAGCTTCGCTCCGAGCCTCTTCAAGGGCTGGGACTCGACCGTCGACTACGGCGTCGCCCCGCTGCCGGTCAACGGCGACGTCGACCACTTCACGCTCGGCGTGCAGGACTACCTCATGGCCTTCAAGAACCCCGGCAACGAGACGGCCGTGAGCAAGTTCCTGAACTTCTTCTACCAGCAGGACAACTACGTGCGGTTCCTCACGAGCCAGGGCTTCCTGCCCGCGACGAAGTCCGCCTCCGACGCGCTCCAGTCGAACCCCGACTTCGGGCCGTTCCTCTCGCTCCTGCCCACCGCGCGGTTCTACCCGTCGACCGACCCGAAGTTCCCCGCCGTGCAGGGCGCGGTGCAGAACCAGATCGGCACGGGCGTCGCGCCGGGAGCGGACGTCAAGTCCATCCTCGACACCATCAACGCGGCCGGCAGCAAGTAGCCGCGCGGGGTCCGCGGCGCGCCGGCCACGAGCGGCCGCCGCGGACGCCGCGTGCGCGACCGATCGCGACCGACGACACGACGAGGAACGGAGACGACCATGGCGATGCCCGCCACGACCACGGCACGGGCGCTGCGCGCACCCGCCCGCGGCGAGCGCTCGGCCAGCATCCGCGGGCTCGTGCGCGCGCTGCCGTGGACGACGCCGTCGGCGCTGCTCATCGCAGCCGTCATCCTCGTGCCGATCGGCGTCATGGTGCGGTCCTCGTTCACGCGCATCAAGGCGACGGGCGTCGCGGACGGCTTCGCGGGGCTCGACAACTACGCGCACCTCTTCGCCGAGCCTGCCCTCGGCCAGGTCGTCGTCAACACGCTCCTGTGGGTCGTGCTCGTCGTCGGCGGCTCGATCGCGATCTCGCTCGCGCTCGCGCAGTTCCTCAACAAGCGCTTCCGCGGGCGATTCCTCGTGCGGTGGGCGCTCGTCGTGCCGTGGGCCGCCGCGCTCGTCATGAGCGCGACCGTGTGGCGCTACATCCTGCAGGGCAGCAACGGGATCCTCAATCGCGTGCTCATGGACCTCGGCCTGCTCTCGACGCCCATCGGCTGGTACCAGGACCCGCGGTACGCCTTCGGCTCCGTCATCGTCGTCGGCATCATCGTGACGATCCCGTTCACGACCTACGTCATCCTCGCGGGGCTGCAGACGCTGCCCGAGGACGTCTACGAGGCCGCGAAGGTCGACGGCGCGGGCGCGTGGCGCACGTACTGGGGCATCACCTTCCCGCTTCTGCGCCCCTCGCTCGTCATCGCGACGATCCTCGTCGTCGTCTCGGTGTTCAACTCGTTCCCCGTCATCTGGGTCATCACGGGCAGCAACACGGGCAACACGAGCGACACGACCATCACGTGGGCCTACAAGATCGCCTTCCGGCAGCAGCTCGACGCGGGCGAGGCGGCCGCCCTCTCCGTGCTCAACATCGTCTTCCTGTGCGTCGTCATCTTCTTCTACTTCCGCGCGGTCGGCGACGGCACCGGTCGCGACAGCCGCATCGGAGCGTTCCTCTCCCGCCTCGTCGCCCCGCTCGGCGAGCGCCGTCGACCGCGCCGTCGCCGCTCGTCGGCGCGCGCGGGGCGCGCGTGGAAGGCCGTGCGCCCCTACGCGATGCCGTTCTTCGGCCTGCTCGTCGCGCTCTTCTTCCTCGCGCCGTACCTCGTCATGCTCGTCTCGTCCGTCAAGTCCGGCACCGAGCTCTTCGCCTCCCCGGCGACCTACCTGCCGAAGGAGTGGGTGTGGTCGAACTGGGTCGACATCTGGTCGAAGATCGACCTGCTCGACTACATCAAGAACAGCCTCATCATCGCGGGCGTCGGCACGGCCGTCGTCATCGTCGTCTCCGTGCCCGCCGCGTACTTCACCGCGCGCTACCGGTTCGCCGGCCGCGGCGCCTTCATGCGCCTCGTGCTCGTCACGCAGGTCATCGCGCCCGTCGCGGTCGTCGTGGGGCTCTACCAGGAGTTCGTGTGGGTCGACGGCGTCAACCAGTACTGGTCGATCATCCTCACGAACGCGGCCTTCAACCTCGCCTTCTCGATCTGGATCCTGAGCGGGCAGTTCGAGTCGATCCCGGAGGACATCGAGGAGGCCGCGAAGCTCGACGGGCTCGGCGCCCTGCGCATCCTGCTGCGGATCGCGCTGCCGCTCGTGCGGCCCGGGCTCGTGACGGCCGTCGTGTTCTCGTTCATCCAGATCTGGAACGAGTTCCCCGTCTCGCTCACGCTCTTCAACAACTCGACGAAGGGCCTGCAGACGCTGCCCGTCGGCATCCAGCAGTTCGTCGGCCTCCAGTCGACGCAGTACCAGTACCTGTTCGTCGCGTCCCTCATCGCGATCGTGCCCGTCGTGATCCTCTTCGCGAGCATCGAGCGCCACCTCATCGGCGGCCTCACGGCGGGAGCGGTCAAGTGAGCGTCCCCGCGGCACGGGCCGGCGGCCCGCTCGAGCCCGCGCGCGACGGACTGCTCGCATGCACGACCACGCGATCGTCGCTCCTCGTCGACCCCGTGGACGGCGCGCGCATCGTCTCGCTCCGCATCGACGGCGTCGAGGTGCTCGGACGGGGCGAGCCCGCGCCGGGCGCACCGCCGGGGATCTTCTCCGGATGCTTCCTCATGGCGCCCTTCGCCGGCCGCACGGCGCACGGCAGATTCGCGTTCGAGGGCCGCGAGCACGCCCTTCCGCTCTCCTTCCCGCCGCACGCGATCCACGGGCTGGCCTTCGACCGGCCGTGGCGCCGCGAGGGCGAGGAGCTCGTGCTCGACCTCGACGAGCGCTGGCCGTTCGGCGGAAGCGTGCGGCAGCGCTTCGAGCTCGGCGAGACGGGGCTCACCGTCACGGCGACGATCCTCAACGAGGAGCGCACGATGCCCGCGATCGCGGGCTTCCACCCGTGGTTCGTCGACCCGCTCGCCGACGGCTCGCGCCTCGCCGTCGACTTCCGGCCCGGCACGCGCTACGTGTGCGATCCGACGGGCATCCCCGTCGGCACGGTGCCCGGTGGCGGCGACCGCCCCTGGGACGACTCCTTCGCAGACGTCGCCGAGGAGCCCGTCGTGCGGTGGGAGAACGGCCTCGAGCTGCGGATCGGGCTCACCGGGTCGCACTGGATCGTGTGCGAGACCGTGCCGGGAGCCGTGTGCATCGAGCCGCTCAGCGGTCCCGTCAACGGCCTCGCGACGGGAGGGCACGCGATCGTCGGCCCGGGGCGCCCGCTCGTCCACCGCCTCGCACTGAGCTGGGACTGACTCCCGCGCCCCGCCGCCAGCCGCCACCGCCCACTCGCCGCCACCGCCCGCCAGACACCGCCCGCCAGACACCGCCCGCCGCCCCCTTCGACCGGAACAGGAACCATGACCGTCCTCGACTCCTTCTCCCTCGCCGGCAAGACCGCCCTGCTCACCGGCGGCAGCCGCGGC
>JAATFA010000023.1 GCA_015655445.1 Actinomycetales bacterium
CTGGACGCCTGCGAAGCCGACGGCATCGCCTTCGTCCCCTACTTCCCCCTCGCCACCGGGGCGCTCACCCGACCCGATGCTCTCATCGCACCCGCCCGCCGGCTCGAAGCCCCCGCGACGACGATCGCGCTGGCCTGGCTGCTCCGCCGCTCCCCCGTCATCATCCCGATCCCTGGAACCACCTCGCCCGACCACCTCGAAGCGAACCTCCAAGCGGCACGCCTGGCCCCCGAGCTCACCGACGAAGAAGTGCGGCAACTCACCGCGGTCGAGGACGAGACCGCGGCGAGGCTCGACACGATGCCCGCCCAGATGCTCGACGCGATCCGCCACCAACGCCGAGCCGGCAATTGAGCCGACCCGCCGCCAGGCGCACAGGCAGGCCCACCGCCGCGACGGCGACCATCGCAAGGCCCAGACACCCAGCCCTTGATCCTTCGATCCTTGCGTCCTCGGTGCCCCCGCTGGGACTCGAACCCAGACTGAGGCGATTTTAAGTCGCCTGCCTCTGCCGTTGGGCTACGGGGGCGCGCCGCCAGACTACCCGGCGACGCGCGGCCCCGGCCCGCTCACGACTTGGGGCGGGATGCGAAGGTCTCGAACGCGACGCGCGGGTGCTCGCGCGCGGACAGCTCCACGATGTCGCGGCTCAGGAGGAAGTTGAGCACCCAGTTGACGGCGACGCGGGTCTTGCGCTCCCACGTCGGGATCGCGAGCCCGTGGTAGCCGCGGTGCATGAACCAGGCGAGGAGACCCTTGACGGCGAGGTTGCCGCTCTGGAACGCGCCGATGCCGAGGCCGAGGCCCGCGACCGCGCCGAGGTTCTCGTGGTAGTAGTCCTTCGTCTGCTCGCCGCGCAGGACCGCCACGATGTTCTTCGCGAGGCGCTTGCCCTGCCGCACGGCATGCTGCGCGTTCGGCACGCAGTAGCCGCCGACGCCCTTGCCCGTGAGGTCGGGCACGGCGGCGACGTCCCCCGCGCCCCACGCGTCCGGAACCACGCCGTCGTCGTTGACGACCCGCAGGTCGGCCTGCACGCGCAGTCGCCCGCGCTCCTCGAGCGGCAGGTCGGTGCCGCGGAGCATGGGGGTGGCCATGACGCCCGCCGTCCACACGATGAGGTCGGACTCGAAGCTCTCCCCCGTCGACAGCTCGATGCGGCCGTCCACGGCGCTCGCGAGCTGCGTGTTGAGGTGCACCTCCGCGCCGCGCTGGGCGAGGTTCTTGATGACCCACTGGCTCGTCGGGAGCGACACCTCCGGCATGATGCGCCCCATCGCCTCGATGAGGTGGAAGTGCGTGTCCTCGAACGAGAGGCTCGGGTAGTACTTGAGCAGCGACGTCGCGAGCGAGCGCATCTCGCCGAAGATCTCGATGCCCGCGAACCCGCCGCCGACGACGACGAAGGTCAGCAAGCGGTCCCGCTCCGGCCCCGCCGGGAGGTTCGACGCCTTCTCGAAGTTGCCGAGGATGCGGTCGCGGATCGCCGTCGCCTCCTCGATCGTCTTGAGGCCGATCGCGTTGTCCGCGACGCCCGGGATCGGGAACGTGCGCGAGACCGAGCCCGCCGTCACGACGATCTGGTCGTACTCGAACTCCCACGGCTCGCCCACCGGCGGGGTGATCGTCGCGGTCTTCGACGCGTGGTCGATGCCCGTCACGCGCGCCGTGACGACGTTCGTGCGCTTGAGGTGCCGGCGGAGCGCGACGACGGCGTGTCGGGGCTCGATCGACCCGGCCGCGACCTCGGGGAGGAAGGGCTGGTAGGTCATGTACGGCAGGGGGTCGACGACCGTGACGTCCGCCTCACCTCGGGCCAACCACTTCTCGAGCTTCCATGCAGTGTAGAAACCGGCGTAACCGCCGCCGACGATCAGGATCTTGGGCACGGTGGAAAGTGTCTCCTCGGTCGAAAAAGCGCGCGTCCAATCTATCGGTTCTTGCGGGCGCCCAGAACACGCCTGGCGCCGAGCAGGAGCACGAGCAGGAAGCCGGCCGCGAAGACCACGACGACGAACACCGGCAGAACGAGCTCGCGCGCTTGCGCCCACGTCGGGTAGAGGCCGTCGAGCACGGACCGACCCGCCTCGGGAGCGGGGGTCGCCACGGGGGCGGGAGCCGGGGTGGAGGGCGTCGTGAGAAGCGGCGGGGCGGTCGCCGGGGCGCGACGGTGCAGGCGGATCCAGTCCCGCAGGTCGCCCATCGGGTTCGCGGTCACGTGCGGCACGGCCGCGGTCACGGCGGCGCGCGCGTCCACGAGCCCGTGCCCGTACGTCACGTCCGGGCCGGGCGGCCCCGCGTCGCGCGCCGTCGCGACGACGCGCTCGATGACGTCGTCCGCGTCGAGGTCCGGATGCGCGGCGCGCACGAGGGCGACGATGCCGGAGACGATCGGCGCCGCGCCGCTCGTGCCGCTCCACGAGGCGTACCTGTCCCCCGGCAGGTCGCCGACGAGTTCCTCGCTCGGCGCCGCGACGCCGATCGTGATCCCCTGCGACGACGCCTCCTCGCTCGCCTGGCCCGACCGTGTCACCCCGGCGACGGTGAGCACCCCCGGCATCGTCGCGGGCGCGCCGACCTCCGCCGTGCCGCTCGCGCGATTGCCCGCGGCGGCGACGACCACGACGTCGTGGTCGAAGGCGTAGAGGAAGGCGGAGTCCCAGCTCGCCGGCCAGTCCGGCGTGTTCCGCGTGAGGGACATGTTGATGACCTCCGCACCGTGGTCGACGGCCCAGCGCACCGCCGAGGCGATCTGGTCGTCGGAGTCGACGGCATCCGATCCGAAGCCGACCGAGATCGACAGGATCGAGGCGGCGGGCGCCGCACCGAGCACGCCGCCGCCCTCCCCGCTGCCCCGCCCCGCCGCGAGGGACGCGACGAGCGTGCCGTGCTCCGAGTCCGACCCGACCGGCCGCTCGCCGTTCGGCGCCCCGGCGCCCGAGAAGTCGGCGCCGCCGACGACCGCCTCGCGCAGGTCCGGGTGGGTCGCGTCGACGCCCGTGTCGATGACCGCGATCGTCACGCCCGCGCCGCGCGTCGCCGCCCACGCCGCCCGGATCCCGTAGTCGTCGAGCCAGTACTCGCGGTCCCGGATCGTGTCCGCGGAGGCGGGCGCCGGCGTGCTTCCGACGGACCCGACGAGGCCGAGGAGGATGGCGAGGGCCGCGAGGACGAGTCCCGCGCGAGAGCCGCGACGCATCCGCCCGCGCGCGCCGCGAACGCTCACGGCACGGCGGCGTCGAACGGCTCATCGCACTCGCACCGAGACGGGCTCCACTCGGCGCGCTCGAGCGCGAGATCCCCCACCGGGTTGACGCCCGGTCCGGCGGCGAGGGCGTGGGCCGCGAGCGCGTGCAGGCACTTCACGCGCGTGGGCATCCCGCCCGCCGAGACGCCCGCGATCTCCTCGACATGCTCGACGCTCTCGCGATCGGCGAGATACGACTCGTGCGCGCGCCGGTACGCGCGCGCGAGCGGCCCCTCGAGGAGCGCGGCGAAGCGCGGCATCCAGCCCTCCGCCTCGAGGCGCGACATCGCCGCGGTCGCCGCCGGGTGCGTGAGGTAGTAGAGCGTCGGGAACGGCGTGCCGTCAGGCAGCCGCGGACGCGTCGCGACGACGACGGGCGCGCCGCACGCGCACCGCGCCGCGATCCCGAGGACGCCGCGCGCGGGGCGTCCGAGCTGCCGGGAGACCGCCTCGACCTCGCGCGGCACGGGCGGCTCGAAGGGCGGGCGAGTCATGCCGACGCCTCACCGCGACGAGCTCGACGCGCCCGACTGCTCCGGGGAGGCGATGCGATCGGCCGGCTGCTGGGAGAGGCCCGCCGTCACGAACGAGCTCGCGAGGCCGTGCACCCAGTCCACCTTGCTCGACTGGATGCGATCGCTGATCGGCAGGCCGTCGCCGGAGGCCGCGTGCTGCGGCACGTCGTTGAGGATGAGGAAGGTGACGTCGCCCGGGAACGCGTAGAGCAGCCGGTCGCGCGCCTGCGCCTTGAGGTAGGCCGGATCGCTCCACCGGGCGACCTGCTGTGTGAGCTCGGCCTTCTGCCGCTTCGCCTCGGCCACCGAGTCCCGCAGCTGGGCGATCTGCTGCTGCTGGTCCACGAGCGTGCGCAGCGAGGGCGCGAGCATGACGAGCGCGGCGACGAGCAGGAAGAGCACCGTGACCGCGAAACCGGAGACGCGGAAGCCCCGCAGCCACCCCGCGCGCGGGCTCTCGTCCGCGGGCAGCGCGACGGGGATCGTGCGGGTCGCTGGGGTCCGGCTCGCCATGCGTCCGACCCTACGCGGTGAACCTCGGGAAGGCGGCGCGACCCGCGTAGACGGCGGCATCCCCGAGCTGCTCCTCGATGCGCAGCAGCTGGTTGTACTTCGCGACCCGCTCGGATCGCGCCGGCGCGCCCGTCTTGATCTGGCCGCAGTCGGTCGCGACCGCGAGGTCCGCGATCGTCGTGTCCTCCGTCTCGCCCGAGCGGTGGGAGAGGATCGACGTGTAGCCGCTGCGGTGGGCGAGGCTCACGGCGTCGAGCGTCTCGGTGAGCGTGCCGATCTGGTTGACCTTGACGAGGATCGAGTTGGCGACGTGCTGCTCGATGCCCCGCGCGAGACGCGCCGGGTTCGTCACGAACAGGTCGTCGCCGACGAGCTGCACGCGGTCGCCGATCTCCGACGTCAGGTGCGCCCATCCCTCCCAGTCCTCCTCCGCGAGGGGGTCCTCGATCGACACGAGCGGGTAGGCGCCGAGGAGCTCCTCGTAGTAGGCGGACATCTCCGCGGCCGAGCGCGCGGACCCCTCGAACGTGTAGGAGCCGTTGTCGAAGAGCTCGGTGGAGGCGACGTCGAGGCCGAGCGCGATGTCCCGACCGGGCGCGAAGCCCGCGGCGCCGATCGCCTCGACGAGCAGGTCGAGGGCCTCGCGGTTGCTCGCGAGGTCGGGTGCGAACCCGCCCTCGTCGCCGAGGCCCGTGGAGAGCCCCCGCTTCTTGAGCAGCGCCTTGAGGGCGTGGTACGTCTCGGCGCCCCACCGCAGCGCCTCGGAGAAGCTCTCCGCCCCGACCGGCAGGATCATGAACTCCTGGATGTCGACGTTGGTGTCCGCGTGCGCGCCGCCGTTGATGACGTTCATCATCGGGACGGGCAGCACGTGCGCGTTCGGACCCCCCACGTAGCGGAAGAGCGGCAGCTCGGCCCACTCGGCCGCCGCCTTCGCGACCGCGAGGCTCACGCCGAGGATCGCGTTCGCGCCGAGGTCGCTCTTGTTGTCCGTGCCGTCGAGCTCGATGAGGGCCGCGTCGACGATCCGCTGGTCGGTCGCCTCGAAGCCCTCGAGCTCGGGGGCGATGCGCTCCACGACGGCCTCCACCGCCTTCCGCACGCCCTTGCCGCCGTAGCGTTGCGCGTCGCCGTCGCGCAGCTCGTACGCCTCGAACGCGCCCGTCGAGGCGCCCGAGGGGACGGCCGCGCGCGCGAACGTGCCGTCGTCGAGCACGACCTCGACCTCGACGGTCGGGTTGCCGCGAGAGTCGAGGATCTCGCGCGCGGTGAGGGAGTCGATGAGGGCCACGGGGGTCTCCTTCGGATGCTGGTGGTGGTCGTCCGGTCGTCATCCTAGTGGCGCGCCGAGCGCGCCTCCTGGCCCCTCCCGCCGCTCGCGCGCGGCGCCCCGCGACCCCCTCCCGCCCGGGGGGAGAGCACTCAAAACGAAGGAGTCCCGGCGGCACAGCGGCGCGAACGGCGTTTCGAGCCGGAGGCGGGGTCCGATCTCCTTCGTTTTGGGAAAGTCGCGGGGACGGGGAGGCGGCTACGCGGGGGGAGCGAGCTCGCGGAACTCGAGCTCGGCCGCCGTCGAGGCGCCGTCGGGGACGAAGGCGAACCGCGTGAAGCCCTCCGCCGCGAGCTGGTCGAGCTGGGCCGCGACGCGCCTCGCCCGTCGCACGAGGCGCACGCGCGCGCCCGTCTGCACGAGCTGCCGCTTGAGCGCGACGAGCCGCGCCGGCGCCGCGCCGTCGTCGTAGACGAGCGCGACCGCGTCGGCGCGCTCGCCCGCGGCGGCCTCCACGAGCTCGAGGATGCGCTCGAAGCCGAGCGAGAAGCCGACGGCCGGCACGTCCGTGCCGAGGAAGCGGCCGATCATCCCGTCGTACCGTCCGCCGCCGCCGAGGGAGTAGGGCACGTCGGGATGCGCGATCTCGAAGATCGTGCCCGTGTAGTAGCCCATCCCGCGCACGAGGTCGGGCGAGAAGACGAGGCGGATGCCCGGCAGCGCCTCGCGGATGGCGAGCAGCTCGCGGTAGACGGCCACGTCGAGCCACGCGGGCGGATCCGACGCGAGCGCCCACCCGTCGTCGGGGAGCTCCGCGATCGCGCGCAGCGTGCCGCCGACCCGCTCCGCGTCGCCGAGCCCCTTCGCGGAGAGCTCGGCGACGACGCCGTCGACGCCGACCTTGTCGAGCTTGTCGACCGTCACGAGCGTGCTCTCGTAGTCGGCGTCCGCGATGCCCCACGAGCGCACGAGCGCGGCGAGGATGCGGCGGTCGTTGATGCGGATCGCGCATCCCGCGAGTCCGAGCGCGTCGAGCGCGTCCGCCGTCGCGGCGATGAGCTCGACCTCGGCGAGCGGCCCCGGCTCGCCGATGATGTCGATGTCGCACTGGACGAACTGGCGGAAGCGGCCCCGCTGCGGCCGCTCCGCCCGCCACACGGGCGCGATCTGGATCGCACGGAAGACGCTCGGCAGCTCCGCACGATGGGTCGCGTAGAAGCGCGCGAGCGGCACGGTGAGGTCGAAGCGGAGCCCGAGGTCGACGAGGTCGAGCGGCTCCCTCGCGGCGCGCAGGTCCTCGACCGTGAGCCCGCGCTTGAGCACGCCGAAGGCGAGCTTCTCGTTGTCGCCGCCGAGGCCCGCGTGCAGACGCGCGCTGTCCTCCATGACGGGCGTCTCGATCTCGTCGAAGCCGTGACGCCGGTAGCTCTCACGGATGACGCCGAGCACGCGCTCGCGTCGCGCCTTGTCCGCCGGAAGGAAGTCGCGCATGCCGCGCGGCGCGGTCACGTCGGAGGCCATTGCCCCATTCTCTCAGGCGTCCGCGGCTCGCGCCTCCGCCGACCGCGGCCGCCGACCGCGGTCGCGCTCAGTCCGCGGCTCGCCCCTCCGCCGCGCGGATGCCGTCCCGCAGGCGCCGCAGCGACGAGCGCAGCGCGCGCTCGGGGTCGAGGCCCTTCGCGCGCGCCTCGGCGACCACCCCGAGCAGGAGGTCCCCGAGCGCGTCCTCGTCGTCGGGCACGGCGACGGGAGCGCTCGGCACGCCCGCCTCGACCTTGCCCGCGCGCCCGAGGAGCTTGTCGGCGAGCGCGAGGGCCGGCATCGCCTGGGGTATGCCGTCGAGCACGCTCGTGCGCGTGGGCTTCTCAGCGCGCTTGAGGTCGTCCCACACCGCCATGACCGCGTCCGCCGTCTCCGCGGTGCCGTCGCCGAAGACGTGCGGATGCCGTCCCACCATCTTCGCGGTCATCCCGGCGGCGACGTCCTCGATCGTGAAGCCCTCCCCGGGCGTGTGCGCGGCGATGTCCGCGTGGAAGAGCACCTGGTAGAGCACGTCGCCCAGCTCCTCGAGCATCTCCTCGCGCGTGCCGCTCTCGATCGCCTCGACGAGCTCGAACGTCTCCTCGACGAGGTAGCGCACGAGCGACTCGTGCGTCTGCTCGGCGTCCCACGGGCAGCCTCCCGGCGCCCGCAGGCGCTCGAGCACGGCGATGAGCTCGTCGAGGCGCGGATGCTCGCGCACGACGATCGCGAGGTCGACGGTCATGAGGACATCCTCCCCCAGCCTCCCCGGCGGCGCGCGGTCAGCCTTCCGCGGCCGTCGCCCCCGCGACGACGGGAGCGCCGCGTCGCCGGTCGCGCGGCATCGCGAGCACCGCGAGCACCGTCGCGACGGCGCACACGGCGACGGAGACGAAGACGGCGAGGGAGGCGTGCTCGAGCACGACCGGGTCGTGCTCTCCGCCCGCGGTGCCCGCGAACACGCCGTTCGCGATCGCACCGAAGACGGCGGCGCCGAGCGAGCTGCCCATCGACCGCGCGAACATGTTCGTGCCCGTCACGACGCCGCGCTCGCTCCAGTCGACGCTCGACTGCGCGGCGACGAGGCTCGGGACGGCCACGAGACCGAGCCCCACGCCCACGACGAAGCAGCCGATCGCGACGAGCACGAGGTTGGGCGTGAGCGCGATCGCCACGAGCACCGCGGAGCCGATGACCGCGAACGCGACGCCGATGAGCACGGTCGTGCGGAACCCGAGCCGCAGGTAGAGCCGGCCCGCTTGCGAGGCCGCGAGCGGCCATCCGATCGTGAGCGCCGCGAGGGCCAGGCCGGAGACGAGGGGCTCGACGTGCAGCGTCCCCTCGAGGTAGGTGGGCACGTAGGAGGTGAGGCCGATGAGGATCGCGCCGATGCCGAGCGAGATGAGCGTCGTCGTCGAGATGAGCCGGCGCGAGAAGATCCCGAGCGGCACGATCGGCTCCCGTGCCCGCCGCTCGACGAGGAGGAAGGCGAGCAGCAGCGCGCCGCCGATCGCGAACGCGGCGATGCTCGGCGCGGAGTCCCACGCCCACGCCTGCCCGCCCTCGAGCACGCCGAGGATGAGCAGGCTCAGCGATACCGTGAGCAGCAGGGCGCCCGCGTAGTCGATGCGGTGGCGCGTGCGCTCGATGCGCTCGTGGAAACGCCTCGCGAGCATCCACGTGGCGACGAGGCACAGCGGCACGTTCACGAAGAAGATGAAGCGCCACGCGTCGAGCTGCGAGAAGACCCCGCCGAGCGTCGGGCCGAGCACGGACGCGACGGCCCACACGCTCGCGATGTAGCCCTGCGCCTTCGCGCGCTCCTCGAGCGAGTAGATGTCGCCCATGATCGTGATCGAGATCGGGAGCACCGCGCCCGCCCCGAGCCCCTGGACGGCGCGGAACGCGATGAGCGCCGGCATGCTCCACGCGACGCCGCACAGCACCGAGCCGAGCAGGAAGAGCCCGACCCCGATGAGGATCATGGGCTTGCGGCCGATCGTGTCGGCGAGCTTCGAGTAGATCGGCACCGAGACGGCCTGCGCGAGCAGGTAGATCGAGAACAGCCACGGGAACTGCGGGAAGCCCCCGATGTCGCCGACCACGGACGGCACGGCCGTCGCGAGGATCGTCGAGTCGATGGCGACGAGACCCGTCGCCAGCATGAGGGACAAGAGGATCGGACCCCGCTCGGATCGGAGTCCCACGTCGCTCGCGCTCAGAATGCACCTCCCCGCGCCGCAGCCGGCGCCTCCGTCGCGTCGCGCGCGGTCATCCGCGCGCCGGCCGACGCACTCCTATGCAATCGCGCGGGTGCCCGTTTCATTCCGTCGCGTGCCGCGCCCGCTCCCGCCGCGGGCGTGAGCGACCGGCACGGCCCCGAAAGAGGCGAGGATGGGAGCCATGCAGAACGCGCTGCTCGCCGTGCTCGTCCTCGTCGTGGCGCTCCTGCTCATGCGCGCGTTCAGCCGCGAGCGGCGCGACTACGACC
>JAATFA010000083.1 GCA_015655445.1 Actinomycetales bacterium
CAGCTCGCGCACGCCGCCGTTGTAGAAGCGACGGGATGCCTGGATCTTGTCCTCAGTGTCGACGATCGACTGCTGCAGCTGCAGGAAGTTCTGGCTCGCCTGCAGCTGCGGATAGGCCTCGGCGACGGCGAACAGCGACTTCAGCGCCTGCTGCATGTGCCCCTCGGCCACCCCCGCATCGGCCGGGGTGGACACCGATAGCGTTTCGGCGCGTGCACGGGTGACGTTCTCGAAGACGGCCTTCTCGTGCGCGGCGTAGCCTTTCACGACCTCGATGAGGTTGGGAAGAAGATCCGCCCGTCGTTTGAGTTGAACGGTGATGTCACTCCACGCCTCGTCGACACGCACACCCAGCGCGACCAGCGAGTTGTACGTCGCCCACAGGTAGATGCCGACGATCAGCGCGATGAGCACGATCACGCCGACGATGATCAGCCATTCCATACGTGAACTATAGGGGAGCGCACCCGCGAGCAGGCCGGGGATTCGCGGGGCCCGCGGTGTGCGCGAGCCGAGCCGCTAGGGTCGCCTCATGGCCGACGAGGGACGCGAGCGGCGGCGCGGGAGGCGACCGGCTGCGGACGGCGCGGACACGCGCTCGCTCATCCTCGCGGCGGCGGCGGCGGAGTTCTCCGACCGCGGCTACGACGGCGCCTCGATGCGCGCGATCGCCCGACGTGCCGAGGTCGACCCGGCGCTCGTGCGCCACTACTTCGCCGACAAGGCGGACCTGTTCGCCGAGACGCTGCAGGCCCCCGCTCGTCCGGACCGCATCCTCGCGACGGTGCTCGCGGGTCCGCGCGAGCGGATCGGGGAGAACCTCGTGCGCGCGATCCTCACGACGCTCGACCGGCCCCCGCGTGCCGACCGCATGATCTCGCTCGTGCGCACCGCGCTCGGCCACGACTTCGCCGCGCGCATGCTGCGCGAGTTCCTCGTGCGGGAGGTCTTCGGCCGCATCGCCGACGCGCTCGACGTGGACGACGCAGAGCTGCGCGCGGCGCTCGCGGCGTCGCAGATGGTCGGCCTGCTCGTCGTGCGCTACGGGGTGCGCGCCGCGCCCGTCGCGCACGCCTCGATCGAGGAGCTCGCGCGGCGCGTCGGCCCCGTCGTGCAGCACCACCTCCTCGGCGGCGCCGAGCCCGCGCGGGCGGGGGACTCGCGGCTTGACGCGGACGCAGGCGACGCATAAATTCTCCACATGGAGAATTATCCGGCCGTGCGCCTGCACGACCTCCGCGTGCGGCGCGGGCGGCGCGAGGTGCTGCGGGGGCTGACCCTCGAGGTGCCCCGCGGCTCGCTCGTGGGCCTGCTCGGGCCGAGCGGCGCCGGCAAGACGAGCCTCATGCGCAGCGTGCTCGGCATCCAGGCCGGCGTCTCGGGCGAGGCAAGCGTGCTCGGCAGGCCCGCGGGGAGCCCCGAGCTGCGCGGGCGCATCGGCTACCTCGCGCAGACGCCGAGCGTCTACGACGACCTCACCGTGCGGCAGAACCTCGCGTACTTCCGCGTCATGGCGGGAGCCGATCGCGAGCACGTGGGCGAGGCGCTCGAGCGCACGGGCCTCGACGATCTCGCCGACCGGCTCGTCGGCACGCTCTCCGGCGGTCAGCGCGGGCGCGTCTCGCTCGCGGTCGCGCTGCTCGGACGCCCCGAGCTGCTCGTGCTCGACGAGCCCACGGTCGGCCTCGACCCGGTCCTGCGCGCCGAGCTGTGGACCCTCTTCCACCGCGTGCGGGACGAGGGCACGACGCTGCTCGTCTCGAGCCACGTCATGGACGAGGCCGTGCGCTGCGACCGCCTCGTGCTCCTGCGCGACGGCGAGGTGCTCGCCGACACGACGCCGGACGAGCTGCTCGCGCGCACGCGGACGCGCACGGCCGAGGACGCGTTCCTCGCGATCGTCGCCGGCCGGACGTGGGAGTCGGCATGAGCGGCCGCCGCACGCTCGCGACCGCGGGGCGCGTGCTCGCCCAGATCGCGCACGACCCGCGCACGGTCGTGCTCCTGCTCGTCGTGCCGAGCCTGCTCATCGGGCTCATGGCGTGGCTGCTCGACGACACGCCCGTCTTCGCACGCGTCGGACCCGCAATGCTCGCGCTCTTCCCCTTCATCGTCATGTTCCTCGTGACGAGCATCGCGACGCTGCGGGAGCGTCGGTCCGGCACGCTCGAGCGCCTCCTCACCCTCCGTACCGCGCCGCTCGACCTCGTCGTCGGCTACCTGCTCGCGTTCGGCGCGCTCGCGATCGTCCAGGCCCTCGTCGCGGTCGGCTACGCCGTCGTGGTGTGCGGGCTCGACGTGCACGGCTCGCTCGCGCTCCTCGTCGTCGTCGCGCTCGCCGACGCCGTGCTCGGCACCGCTCTCGGGCTCTTCGCGAGCGCGTTCGCGCGCACCGAGTTCCAGGTCGTGCAGTTCCTGCCGGTGTTCGTCTTCCCGCAAGTGCTGCTCGGCGGCGTCCTGCTGCCGCGCGACGACATGCCCGCCGTGCTGCGCACGATCTCGGACTGGCTGCCCCTCTCCCACGCGGTCGACGCGCTCGACGCCGTCGCGCGCGACGACCACGGGATCGGGTACGTGCTCGCCGAGCTCCTCGTCGTGTGCGCGTTCTCCGCGGCGGCCGTCGTGCTCGGCGCCGTCACCCTGCGCCGACGGACCGCATGAACGCCGCGCACCTCGCGCCCGGTCGGACGTGGCAGGATCGGCGGGTGAGCGCTGCCACGGACGCCGTCGACCGTCTGACCGCGGTCGTGCCCGACTTCCCGACCCCGGGAGTGCTGTTCCGCGATCTCACGCCGCTCTTCGCGGACGCCGACGCGTTCCGCCTCGTCGTCGACGAGGTGCTCGCGCCCCACCGCGGCCGCTTCGACGCCGTCGTCGGCGTCGAAGCCCGCGGCTTCGTGCTCGCGGCCGCCGCGGCCTACGCCTCCGACAGCGGGCTCCTGCTCGTGCGCAAGTCAGGCAAGCTCCCGCCGCCGACGCTCCGATCGGAGTATGCGCTCGAGTACGGCACGGCGACCCTCGAGCTGCATGCCAGGCAGGTCGCGGCGGGATCGCGCGTGCTCCTCGTGGACGACGTGCTCGCGACGGGCGGCACGCTGCGCGCGGCGGTCGACCTCCTCACACGCGCGGGGCTCGAGATCGCGGGCATCGGAGTCGTGCTCGAGCTCGCCGGCCTGGGCGGACGGGAGGCGCTCGCGGGGCACGCCGTCTCGGCCCTGCGCGCGGTCGAAGCGCAGCCCCGCCCGCGCCGGTAGACGGATCGTTCCGCGGGTATGCACGACGCGCCGCTTCCGAGTTTCGCTCTGTTCAGGTGGAGCGGGTACACTGCCGCGACACGCGAACCGACGGACCTCCGTGGAAGACGCGGCTGAGGGGGAGGAGGGAGCATGGCCCCGCCTGCGCGCCCCCGTCTCCGGCCGCCCGCCGCGGCCTCGACGCGACTGCTGCTCGCGCTCGCGATCGCCGCCGGCGTCGTCGCTGCGACGGGAGCGGCCGCGCTCGTCGACACCCCCTCCCCCGCCCCGTCGGCGACTCCCGCCGTCTCCGTGCGCTTCATCGATCCGACGCCCCCCGACGGCGCGTTCGTGGGCACGAACAGCGTGACGCTCGCGGGAACGAAGGACGCCGGACGCACGGTCGTCGTGACGGCGGCCGTGGGCCACGAGCACCCGCAGACGGTGTGCCGGGTCGACGACGCCTCCGCGAGCGCCTTCTCGTGCCCCGTGCAGCTGCCCGACGGCGGTGTCACGCTCGTGGCGACCGAGTCCTCCGACGAGGGCGTCGTGGGCCAGGTCACCCGCACCCTCCGCGTGCTCGGGCCGCCCACGATCGACGGCCCCGACGGCGCGCTCACGACGGGCCTCGTGACGGGCCTCGCCCGCCCCCGGGCGCGCATCGCGCTCACCGTCGCGGGCCCCGTGAGCTTCACGCAGGGCTGCCCCGGCGCGCTCGACTCCGGCTACTGGTCGTGCGCGCTCGGCGCCGATCGCACGGGCGACGGCGCACCCGACCCGCTGCCCGACGGCGTGTACACCGTGCGGGCCGTGCAGGGACCGCCCGACTCCCCCGGCGACTCCTCGCAGCCCTCCGCCGCGCGCACGGTGCGCGTCGACAAGACCGCGCCCCTGGCGCCCGCCGTCACGGCTCCCGCCGCGGGCGCCACGGTGCCCGTCGGTCCCGTCGCCTACTCGGGCACCGGCGAGGACGGCGCGACCGTGCAGGTGTTCGTCGACGGGACCCCCGTGTGCACCGTCGTCGTGCGGGACGGGGCGTGGTCGTGCACGAGCGCCGCGCTCGGCGCGGGCGCCCACCGGTTCCGCGCCTTCCAGCGCGACGTCGCGGGCAACTTCAGCGCCCCGAGCCCCGAGGAGTCGCTCACCGTGGGCGCGGGCGCCCCCCCGCCGCCCGCGACCCGGCCGCCGCGCGCCACGCGAGCGCCCTCCCCCGCCCCGACCCCGCGCTCCGAGACCGCGCCCGCGACCCCCTCGCCCTCGCCCGCCGCGCCCGGGCCGTCCGCGGGCTCGCCGCCGTTCGGCGGCGACGCGCAGGGCTCGACGATCCCGCCCGATGCGGGGGTCAACTGGGGCGCGCCCACGACCTTCGGATCGGCGGTCCCCACCGCGTCCCGTCTCGCCGACCCGCGCTCCTGGATCGTCGCCGGCGTCGTCGCGATCCTCTTCATCGCCCTCGTCGCGCTCCCACTGCGCCTGCTCGTCACGATCGCAGGCGACCGGCTCCGTGTGAGGCCCCCGCGGCTCGTCGGACGCAACCAGGCCGCGCGCGACGACTTCCGGCTCAACCCGTGGTTCGTCGCCGCGTGCGCCGTCGCGGGCGCGGCCGCGCTCGCGGCGCTCGCCGGGGGCATCAACGGGGAGGTGCGCTACGTGCGCCTCGTGCTCGCGATCGCCCTCGGGCTCGTCACGCTCAACGTGCTCGGGATGGTGCTGCCGGCTCGTCTCGCGGGCGGACGGTCCGTCGTGTTCCGGCTCGCGCCCTTCTTCCTCGTCGTCGGCGCGACGACCGCCCTGCTCTCGCGGCTCGGCTCGCTGCACCCGCCGATCGTCGTGGGCGTGCTCGTCGCGGCCGTGCTGCCCGCTGCCGCCGACCGCGCGGCGTCCGCGCGCGTCGCGCTCGCCCAGCTCGGCGGGGTCGGCGGAGTCGCGCTCCTCGCGTGGGCCGCGCGCGCGGCGCTCGGAGCGACGAGCGGCTTCGTGGGCTCCGCGGTCGCCGAGGCGCTCTCCGCGATGGTCCTCGCGGGGGCCGGATCGCTCGCCGTGCTCCTCCTGCCGATCGGATCCCTGCCCGGGCGCGCGGTCTTCGCGTGGTCGAAGCCCGCGTGGCTCGCCGCGTCGCTGCTCGCCACCACGCTCGCGGCCGTCACCCTCGCGACCACGACGACCTTCCCGCTCGCGATCGGCGTCGGCGCGGCCGCGCTCTTCGCGCTCGTGTGCGTGTGCGCCTGGGGCTGGGTGCGCTACGTCGAGCCCGCGACGTGAGCCGCCGGTCGGGCACGGGACGCGCACGAGGATGAGGACGCGAGGGCCAGAGGGCGCACGGGCATGGTCGTGAGCAGGCGCGCGTTCGCGCAGGTCGACGTCTTCTCGCCCGTGCCCTATCGCGGCAACCCGCTCGCCGTCGTGCTCGACGCCAGGGGGATCGACGACACGGACATGGCGCGGTTCGCCGCGTGGACGAACCTGTCCGAGACGACGTTCGTGCTGCCGCCCGACGACGACACCGCGGACTACCGCGTCCGCATCTTCACTCCAGGCACCGAGCTGCCGTTCGCGGGCCACCCGACGCTCGGCACTGCCCACGCGTGGCTCGAGGCCGGCGGCGTCCCGCGCACGAGCGGCCTCGTCGTGCAGGAATGCGGCATCGGCCTCGTCCCGCTCCGCCGCACGACCGCCGGGCTCGCGTTCCAGGCACCCCCGCGCGTGCGGTCCGGCCCGCTCGACGAGGACACGGTCGAGCGCGTCGCGCACGCCCTGCGGATCCCCCGCTCGGCGATCGTCGACGCGGCGTGGGCGGACAACGGGCCGGGCTGGATGGCCGTGCTCCTGGGATCCGCCGCCGAGGTGCTCGCCCTCGAGCCCGACCACGCCGCGCTCTCCGACGTCGCCGTGGGCGTCGTCGGACCCTATCCGCCGGGGGCCCGCGCCCGTCTCGAGGTGCGCGCCTTCGCCGGGCGCGTGGGGGTGCGCGAGGACGCGGTCACGGGGAGCCTCCACGCGGGGCTCGCGCAATGGCTGCTCGAGAGCGGACGGGTGGACGGATCCTACGTCGCCGGGCAGGGCGCCCGCCTCGGACGGGACGGGCTCGTCGTCGTCGACGTCGTCGAGGGCGACGTGTGGGTCGGCGGGGCGAGCGTCACGTGCATCTGGGGCGAGGTCCTGCTGTGACCCTGCACGGAGCGCACGCGCGAGCTCTCTGCGAATCCGCCCAATGAGGTCCGCCCGATGCGCGCTCCTCGCCGCACTCTTCTCAGAGTGGAAGGGTGAAGGTTGTGCACTACTCGGCCGGGAGCGTCCTCATCGGGGACGACGCCGCCGACGCGCTGCTCGACTACGCCGCCGCGCTCGCGCGTCGGAGCCTCGCGGCGACGGTCGAGCTCACGACGATCGCCTCGGGACTCACGGGCACGACGAAGTTCCTCGTCGGCCCCGCGAGCGAGCTCGTCGCCGTGCCGACCGAGGCGTTCGAGGACGAGCCGGACAACGCGGCGGTCGTCGCCGAGATGCGCCGGCGGATCGCCGACCTCGACGGCCGGCCGGACGCGCGCGCCCTCTGACGCTCACCGCTCGCGGGGCCCGAGCGCGCGGATCATCGCCCCTCGACGTCGCGCCGCACGAGCGCCGCGATCGGGGTCGGACCGATAATCTGCTGATAGCGGTTGACAGCGCCGCGCGGCCGAAGCGGGGGGATGGACGTGGGTCGGTTATGGTGCGGAGACCGCGCGGAGCTCGTCGCGGACGACATGGCGATCCTGCATCTGCAGATCGTCATGCTCGCCAAGCTCCGCCGCGGGGAGGGCTTCCTGCTAACCTGGCAGGGCGCCGACGAGGCGGGGGCGCCGCGCAGCGTGTGGGTGCACCCCGCGGCGGACGTCTACTTCGAGTTCGACGCTCCTCCGCAGGACCCGGTCGACTCGCACTTGCTCCAGCGCCTCATGGTCGAGGCGAACGGGTCGCGAGGGATCCGGCTGGACCGCCACGGTCATCTCGCCGCGCTCGGCGTGCCGGGAGAGTCCGCGGAGATCTGAGGCGCGCCGGAGATCGCCCGCCCGGGGACGCGCGAGCGGTCCGGCGCGACGTCGTGCGTGCGCCGGACCGCTCGGGATCCGCGTCAGAGCGGACGGATGTTCGCGGCCTGAAGGCCCTTCGGGCCGCGCTCGGTGTCGAACTCGACCTTCTGCGCCTCTTCGAGGTTGCGATATCCCGTGCCCGTGATCGCGCTGAAGTGCGCAAAGACGTCGGGCGATCCGTCGTCGGGGGCGATGAAGCCGAAGCCCTTCTCGGAGTTGAACCACTTAACTGTGCCGGTAGCCATGGGGGTGTCCTTCTGTCGTCGTTTCGGGCCGCCGCAGCGGTCCTGGGATCCCCGCCGGCTGCGACGGGGACGTCTGGAGATGCGGTCCGAGGGACCGGGTGCGGCCGACGGCCGCGTGGAGGGCGCGTCGAGCGAGAGCCGCAGCGACGCCTGTGCGTCGGGCAGCCCGTCGAAGCGGCCGAGATGGCGGGCGCGCCCATCGGCGAGCTCATAGCCCTGGCCGGTGTGGGTGACGTAGCCCGCGAACTCGCCCTCGAACGTCGCCACGTGGACGTCCGAGGCCGCTCGGCGCCAAGTCAGCGGCGGCGCCGGAGCCGGAGATGAAGCAGTGAAGATGAAGCTGTCGTTTCGTGCTGGGCGAGCCGGAACCGGCTGCGCGATGAACTGTTTTTCGAGGGTCAGACCGGTCCATACCGGGTGACGAGCGGACATTGGAAGGGGTCTCGGGCGGCGAGGCCGACCCGATGAAGGTACGTGATCACCTGCACATGCGAGCGCAGAAGACTCGTCTCAGTGTACGGCACTCCGGTCAGACGGCAATGGTCTTTCACGATCAGGCGTGTCCGAGCGAGGTGGGGGCGTGCCATGCTCGGGAACAGATGGTGCTCCACCTGGTAGTTGAGGCCCCCCATGAGCGCCGTCGCCCACCACCCGCCGCCGACGTTGCGCGACGTGCGCACCTGCTTGCTGAAGAAGTCCAGACGCGCCTCGCTCGGCACGATCGGCATGCCCGTGTGGTTGGGCGCGAAGGCCGCCCCCATGTAGAAACCGAAGACGGCCAGCTGCACGCCGAGGAAGGCGAAGGCCATGCCGAGCGGCAGGCACGCGAAGATCGCCCCGAGGTAGAGGACGAAGCGGAGCGTGACGAGCGTGATCTCCGTGCGGCGCTGCTTGACGGGATCGCGTCCGAGCAGGGTGAGGAACGAGACGCGGTGCAGGTTGACGCCCTCGAGCAGGAGCAGCGGGAGAAAGAGGTACCCCTGCCGGCGCGTGATCCACGCGAGCGCGCCGCGCTGCACGGCCGCGTCCTCCTCGAGGAACGAGATCGTGTCGACGGCGATGTCGGGGTCGCGTCCGATCTGGTTGGGGTTGGCGTGATGGCGCGAGTGCTTGTTCATCCACCACGCGTAGCTCATCCCGACGACGAACGTGCCGAGCACCCGGCCGAGCCGGTCGTTGGCGGGACCCGAGCCGAGCACCTGGCGATGGGACGCCTCGTGCGCGAGGAAGGCGAACTGCGTGAGGATCACGCCGAGCCCTCCCGCAACGAGCAGCTGGAACCAGCTGTCGCCGAGCAGCACGAACGCGACGACCGCGCACGCGAACGCCGCGAGCAGTCCCGCGGTGAGCAGCAGGTAGAACCAGCGGGCGCGGGCGAGGAGCCCCTCCGCCTTCACGAGACGCGAGACGACGGCGTAGGAGGGCGCGGATGCGTCGCCGGGCGCGGTCGTCGTGCGCAGAGCGCCCAGGCGAGCCTCCGTCACGAGGGACGGGGACGGGGAGGACGGGAGCTCGGCGGCATCGAGCCCGCGCAGAGCGAGCGACGCGTCGACGGACCCCGGCGAGGGAGAGGGGATGGGCGGACTCCGTCCGATCGGCAGCCGGGGCTGCGCCTGCGCCAAAGGCAAGCCGCCGATCGCTGACTCTGAGCCTACACGGGCGCCCCGACCCGCGACCGTGAACTCGCCGCACGTCTCCCGCGGGGGGCCTTCCGTCCTGGCGCCCTCGTCCCGTAGGGTCGAGGGCCGAGACCGCCCGACGAACGACGAGACACCCGAACGGAGCGTCATGACCGTGCCGTCCTCTCCCGCGCTCGCGATCCGCGGGCTCGTCAAACGATTCGGGGAGAAGCTCGCCGTCGACCACCTCGACCTCGACGTGCCGTCCGGGTCGTTCTTCGGCCTCGTCGGGCCGAACGGCGCGGGCAAGACCACGACGCTCTCGATGGCCACGGGACTCCTGCGTCCGGACGCGGGCGAGGTGCGCCTGCACGGCATCGACGTGTGGCAGGACCTCGTCGCGGCCAAGCGCCAGGTGGGTGTGCTGAGCGACGGCGTGCGACTGTTCGACCGCCTCACCGGGCGGCAGCTCGTCGTGTACGCGGGCCTCCTGAGCGGGCTCGACCGGGACACCGCCGTCGCACGCACGAACGACCTCCTGCAGCTGCTCGACCTCGAGTCGGCCGGCGGCACCCTCGTCGTCGACTACTCGGCGGGCATGACGAAGAAGGTCGCGCTCGCGTGCGCGATGGTCCACGCTCCGAAGGTGCTCGTGCTCGACGAGCCGTTCGAGTCCGTCGACCCGGTCTCGGCCGCCAACATCCGCGACATCCTCGTGGGCTTCGTGCGCTCCGGGGGAACCGTGATCGTCTCGAGCCACGTCATGGACCTCGTGCAGCGGATGTGCGACCGCGTCGCGATCGTCGCCGGCGGCCGTGTGCTCGCTGCGGGCACGACCGACGAGGTGCGCGGGGAGTCGACGCTCGAGGACCGCTTCGTCGAGCTCGTCGGCGGGCGGCGCACGGGTGAGGGGCCGGCATGGTTGCACACCTGATCCGCTTGCGCTTCCTGCTGCTCGGCAACATGCTGCGGCGCAGTCCGTGGCAGATCGTCGCGACCGTGCTCGGCGGCCTCTACGGCCTCGGGGTCCTCGCGCTCGTCGTCGCCGGGCTCGTCGCGCTCGGCTTCGCCCCGCTCGAGCTCGCGCGCACGATCACGGTGCTCGGCGGCGCGCTCGTCGTCGCCGGCTGGGTCGTGCTGCCGCTCATCGCCTCCGGCACCGACCAGACGGTCGACCCGGCACGGCTCGCGCGCTTCCCGATACGGCCCACGACGCTCGTCGTCGCCCTCACCGCGAGCGGCGTGCTCGGCGTGCCCGGGATCGTGACCTCGATCGCCGCGCTCGCGTCGGCGCTGACGTGGGCACGCCATCCGCTCGCGGCCGTCGTCGCCGTGCCCTCGGTCGCCCTCGGCGTGCTCGTGTGCGTGATCGGCTCCCGGCTCGCCGTCGCGCTCGCCTCCGGACACCTCGGCGGTCGGCGCGCGCAGGAGAGGCGGGGGCTGCTCGTGCTCATCCCCCTCATCCTGCTCGGGCCGATCATCGTCGGCCTGAGCTCCCTCGTGCGGAGCGCTCCCGCGGTCTGGCCGAGCGTCGCGGCCGTCGCGTCGTGGACTCCCCTCGGCGCGGCGTGGGCGGTCCCCGGGGACGTCGCGGCCGGCTCCGTCGGCATCGCGGCGCTGCACGCGCTCATCACCGTGGCGACGGTCGTGCTCGCGGCCCTCGCATGGCGCCGCGCGCTCGCGCGCGCGCTCGAGACCCCCGCGCGCGAGAGCTCGAGCGGCGTGAGCCATGCGGGCCTCGGCCTGTTCGGCCTCTTCCCCGGCACGCCCACGGGCGCGGTCGCCGCGCGCGCCCTCACCTACTGGGTCCGCGACCCGCGCTATTCCCGCTCGCTCGTGATCATCCCGCTTGTGCCCGTGCTGCTCGCGTTCTACTCGACGACGACGCGCAACCCGGGCATGCTCGTCGCGACCGGCCCCCTCGTCGCGCTGCTGCTCGGCCTGTCGATCTACACGGACGTCTCCTACGACAACACGGCGTTCGCGTTGCACCTACAGAAGGGAGCGAGCGGCCGCGCGGACCGCATCGGACGCGTCGTCGCGCTCGCCGTGTTCGCCGTGCCGGTGACGATCCTGCTCGCGATCGGCTCGATCTGGTACCTCGGATCGTGGTCCGCGCTCCCGGGGGTCCTCGGGCTCTCGCTCGGCGCGCTCGCGAGCGCATTCGGGCTCTCGTCGGTGACCTCGGCACGCTGGGCGTTCCCCGTGCCGGCCCCCGGCGACAACCCGTTCCGCGCCCGCCCCGGCGGCGGCTTCAGCCTCGTGCTCACGACGTGGGGCACGTGGGGCGCCCTTGCCGTGCTCGCCTCCCCCGAGCTCGTGCTCGCCGCGGTGGGCGCGGCGACCGGCTCGGCCCTGCTCGAGTGGCTCGCCCTCGCGGTCGGGCTCCTCCTCGGCTGTGCGCTCCTCGTCGTCGGCGTGCGGTGGGGCGGCGCGATCCTCGACCGTCGCGGGCCCGAGCTGCTCGCGCAGCTGCAGGAGCAGAAGTAGGCCGGACGGACTGGCCCTGCGGTCCGGCCGACCCGGCGCAGCCCGCGCCGATTCTCCGGCGACGCTCGCGGGCGGAGCCGGCCGCGACGGCCGGGCCCGCGCCCGCGCCCGCGGGCAAGCATGCTGGGAGGCAGAAGGTCTACGCGGGGTGACCCGACGGGTGGTATGTGCGGCCGGGCACGCCGAGCGTGTGGACGTCCTCGGACATGACCGCCTCCTACACCCAGAGCACGGGCCCGTACGTCGACAACGCGAGCAACGACGGCATCTCCGACCCGTACCCGACCGGAGGCGCGTCCGGGACCGTCTACCAGAACATGAGCGTCGAGTTCCACAACTGGAGCGTCCTGAGCTCGCACCACGCCTCCGTGACCTTCTCGTGCGACAAGGTGCCGGACTGGTACACGAACGCGGCGAGCGTCGTCGGGTCCGTCGGCGACGTCGGGCCGGTCGGGCCCAATTGCTACTACTGCAGCATGTCGGCGCAGTTCAAGAACCTCGAGACCGGCATGATGCTCGACCCGAACGGGTCCGACGGGTCGCCGCTGCTCGTGCAGAACCCCACGGGCGACTCGTCCCAGAACTGGTACCTGCAGGGTGCAGCGGGAGGGCAGCGACTTCTGGGCGGGAACGGCCACGTTCGGCCTGTGGCAGGATCCGAGCGACACGGACCCCGTCGTCGAGACGGCCGTGCAGTCGGCCGGCATCACCTCGTTCGACTTCGTCTCCGACAGCAGCGGGAACCCGCCCGAGGCGGGGCAGTTCACCTACGTCAACTTCGGCGCCGGCTCGGTCGCGGGGGCGACGATGTTCATCCTCACCCGCACCGAGAACGCGAGCGGCGGGGCCGGGTCGCCCGTCGTCCTGACGCCGTGCGACGCGACCGACCAGTCCCAGTGGTGGGTCGTGGAGAGCGCGCGGTGAACGCATCCGCAGGGACGAGGGCATCGCGGGCGGGCGCAGCCGGACGGCGGAGCCCCGGCGCCGGGCCCCTCTCGCGCGAGCGCTCGCTGCGACGGCGGCCGCCGCGACGGCTCTCGTGCTCGCCGGCTGCGTCAACGCGCCGACGCCGGAGCCGAAGCCGACCGCGTCCAGCGTGCCGACCCCGCTCGCGTTTCCGAAGATCATGGCGCGGGGCACGGTCGACGCGACGTGCGCGACCCTCGACGACGCGCTGGCGGACTGGACCCTCGCTCCCACCCTCTCGCCGGGTCCGGGCACGCCAGCAGCCGCGGCGGCGCGGGTCGGGGGGATCGGATGCGTGTTCACCGACGCGAGCGCCCATCGGCTCCTCGTAGGGGCCGCCAAGGTGACCCCCGACTCCGTCTCCGCGCTCGAGACGTTCTTCACGCGGAATTGCGCGGTCGCCGCCTCCGAGATCGGCGACCACGCCTACTACGAGAAGGCGACGGGCGACGCGGAGCTCTTCGGCGACACATACCGGATCTCGGTCGTGTCGGATGCGATCGGGAGCGAGTCCGACGCCGCGGCGCTCGTGCGCTCGGTCTCGTCCACGCTCGGCGCGTAGCCCCCGCGGCGCGGCTGGCGCGCCGCGCGCGTCACGTCGCGAGGCGGAAGGGGTCGCGCGCGGACCTCGACAGGTCGATCATCGTGTTCTTGGCCCTCGTGTACTCCAGGAGCGCGTCCGTGCCCCTTTCGCGGCCGTACCCGCTCTCCTTGAATCCCCCGAACGGCGCCTGCGCCGCGGACGCGCGATAGGTGTTGATCCACACGGTCCCCGCGACGAGCTGCTGGGCGACGCGGTGCGCGCGCGTGATGTCCTGCGTCCACATGCCCGACGCGAGCCCGAGCCGAGTGCCGTTGGCGATCTGCACGGCCTCCTCGTCGCTGTCGAAGGGGATCACGGCGAGCACGGGCCCGAAGACCTCGTTCTGCGCCAGGCGCGAGGCGGGGTCGACGTCGTAGAAGATCGTCGGCCGCACGAACAGGCCGGGGAGATCGCCCTCGTACGGACCGCCCGTGAGCAGCCGCGCGCCGTCCTCGTGGGCCTCCTCGATGCGCCGCAGCACCGAGTCGCGCTGCGCGCGATGGGCGAGGGGACCGAGATCGGTCGACGCCTCGAGCGGGTCGCCCATGACGATCGCCTCCGTGCGCCGCCGGAGCTCGTCGAGGACCGTCTCGTACACGCTGCGATGCACGAGCAGACGCGACCCCGCGATGCACGTCTGGCCGCCGGCGGCGAACACGCCCGCGATCGCGCCGACGAGCGCCCGCTCGAGGTCGGCGTCCTCGAAGATGATGTGCGCCGACTTGCCGCCGAGCTCGAACACGCACGGCACCAGGTTGCGCCCGGCGCTCTGCGCGATCCGCTTCGCCGTCGGAATCCCGCCCGTGAAGCTCACGAGCCCGAGGCGGGGATCGGACGTGAGGGCGGCGCCCGCCTCCGCGCCCCCGACGACGACGTTGACGACTCCCGGGGGGAAGCCCAGATCGTCGACGATGCGCGCGAACTCGAGCGTGCTCGCGCTCGCGTGCTCCGACGGCTTCACGACCGCCGTGTTCCCGGCCGCGAGCGCGGGCGCGAGCTTGTTGGCGAGCTGGCTGATCGGCGAGTTGCACGCCGTGATGAGCGCGGTCACGCCGACCGGCTCGCGCGTCGTGAAGTCGACCGTGTCGGGGTTGTCGAGGGGTTTGTACTCGCCCGTGAGCTTGTCGGCGTTGCCGGCGTGGAAGTGGTAATTGCGCGCAGCGAAGGCGATCTGCGCCCTGTTCTCGCGCAGCGCCTTACCGCTGTCGTGCGTCTCCAGCTCGGCGAGCAGGTCGAGGTCGTCGAGGATCGCGTCCGCGAGCCGATCCATGAGACGTCCCCGCTCGACGCCGGGCGTGCGCGCCCAGGCCCCGGCCGCCGCCTCCGCCGCCGCGACGGCGGAAGAGACGTCCTCGGGCGACGCCTCGACGTGCCGCAGCCACTCCGCGTTCGTGTACGGGTCGATCGAGGGGAGCTCCGGTCCGTGTCCCTCCACCCACCGGCCATCGATGTAGAGCCTCGTGTAGTCCGTCATGCGCGCCTCCCGCGATCCTTCGCTCCGCCGGCCTGTACGGTGCTCACGCGACCGCCGATACGAGCCCGTGCGCGACGAGCCCGCGATCCCTCGCGATCCAGTCCGCGACGCGCTCGCCCACCATGATGGCCGGCAGGTGCGTGTTGGCCATGGGGATGATCGGGAAGACCGAGGCGTCGGCGACGCGCAGGCCCTCCACGCCCCGGACTCGGCACTCCGTGTCGAGCGAGGCGTTCGGGTCGCCGTCGGCGCCGATCGCGACGCCGCCCGCCGCGTGCGCAGTGTAGCGGACGATCGAAGCCGCCCATGCGTCCAGCTCCGTCGTGCCCATGCCGGGGTCGACCTCACGCCCGGCGGCGTCGAGGATCGTCGTCCGAGCTGGGAATCCCGCGCGCACGATCTCGAAGGCGTGCCGCAGGCAGTGCCGCGAGAGCGCGATGTCCCGCGGGTCGGTGAGTAGGTTGAAGTCGACCGTCGGCGGCACGCTCGGGTCCCGCGTCGTGATGCGCACGGATCCGCGCGAGTAGTCGAGAGCGAGCTTGCACAGCAGGTCGCCGACGTCGGAGCCCGCGACCACGTTGACGTCGGTGATGAGCAGGTCGCCGAACTCGCCGTCGGGCAGCCCGGAGCTGTAGCGGACCGTGCAGTTGCCGCGACGGCGATTCGACCGCGCGGGCGTGCCGTCCGGCACGCGCAGCAGGATCTCGAAGCCCGAGTGGTCCTGCACGCCCACCCCGACCGGAAGGTCCGCGACGACGGGGATGTCAAGCTAGCGCAGCAGGTCGGCGGGGCCCACGCCTGAGCGCTGCAGGATGCCGGGGGTGAGCGTCGCGCCCGCGCTCACCACCACCTCGCTCGCCGCGAAGACGCGCCGCTCGCCGTAGACGCTCGCGACGACCGCGCGCGCCCGCGCGCCGTCGAAGAGCACGCGGTCGACGACCGCTCCGCCGAGCACGGTGAGGTTGTCCTGTTCGCGCACCGGGTCCAGGTACGAGTCGTTCGTCGTGATGCGCACCATGTTCTCGTCGATGTTCGACGCCGTCTGGGTGACGCCGAGGGCGCCCGGCTTGTTGTGGTCGGGCTCCCAGCCGTGGCCGAGGGCGAACGCGCCGTCGCGCAGGCCGAGATCGACGGAGCCCCAGTCGTTGACGGGCACGCGCGTGATGGGCGTCGGGCCGGTCGCCGAGTGGTACGGCTCGTCGCCGAAGTCGACGTCGCGTTCGAGCCGGATGAAGTAGGGCAGCACGTCGGCCGACCCCCAGTTCGCGATCCCGAACCGCTCCTCGTAGCGATCGAACTCCTCCATCGTGGGGCGGATCGCGTAGCATCCGTTGACCGCCGACGAGCCGCCGAGCCCCTTGCCGCGCAGATACGGGTAGGCGGGGCGGCTGCGGTGCCGCACGGCCGGCTGGGTGTCCCACTTGAACCCCTCCGGAACGGCGCCGCGCGTGGAGACGTCCCAGCTGTACATGTTCGCGGGATGCCGCAGCTGCGAGGGGAACTCGTCGCGGGTCCACGCCGGGCCGGCCTCCAGCACGAGGACCCGTAGCTGCGGGCTCGCGGCGAGGCGGCCCGCGACGACGGCCCCGGCCGATCCGGCTCCCACGACGATGACGTCAAACTCTTCCGACATTGCTCTGCTCCGTTGGTGTTGAGGGTGTGCTCTCACTCACGCCCGAGCGGTGATGGAGTGGCTCGAGATGGTCCGCGCCGACACGGCATCCTCGTCGACGACCACGCCGAGACCGGGACCCGTGGGCACGTCGACGTGGCCGTCGGCGATCACGAAGCCGTTCTCCTGCGTGATCGGGTCGGCGCCCTGCACCCCGAGCCCGAAGATGAACTCCGCGCCGGGCATGACCGTGTGGGGCGGCAGGCTCGCGAGGAAGTGCGCTCCGGCCGCCGCCTCGAGCCGGGACTGCACCGCGAGGCCGCCGATGTTGAGGCGCATGTTCGCCGCCTCGGCGACCGCAGCGATCTTCTTGGCCGCTCGGATGCCGCCCGTCTTGTAGAGCTTGATGCACAGCACGTCGACCGCTTCCGCCTTGGCGAGGTCGTACGCGTCCTGGAGCGTGAAGAGGCTCTCGTCGGCCATGATCGGCACGCCCTCCGCGAGCCGGCGGATGCGGGCGAGGCCGTCGATGTCGGTGCGCAGGATGGGCTGCTCGACGTAGCCGAGACCGTAAGGGGCCATCGCGCGCATCGCCGAGATGGTCTCGGAGAACGTCCAGCCCGTGTTGGGGTCGACGCCGAGCACGATGTCCGGGCCCACGGCCTCCCGCACGGCCGCGACGTGTTCGACGTCCCGACGCCAGCCGCGGCGATCCCCGGCCTTGATGCATACGACCCGGATGCCGAACTCCTCGACCGCGCGCCGCGCGTCGTCGACGATCTGCTCGACCTCGGGCGCGAGCGAGACCGACCACTCGAGCGGCAGGCGCGTCTGGCTCGCCCCGCCGATGAGCTTGTGCACGGGGAGGCCGAGGGCCTTGCCCATCGCGTCGTGGAGGGCGAAGTCGATCGCCGCGCGCGCGTGTGAGTTGTAGGGGAGCCGCAGGTCGAAGTCGGCCCATATGCGGTCCAGGTCGAAGACGTCCTTGCCGATCAGGTAGGGGCCGTAGACGTCGCGGAGCGCGCTCACGACGCTGTGCACGGTCTCCGGCACGAAGTGCCCGGGCGCGGTCGGACGCACCTGGCCGTACCCGACGACCCCCTCGGCGAGGACCCGAACGAGCACGGGCTTGCCCATGGGGGAGTCCTCCGGCCCGCTGTCGTAGGGGCCGCTGGACATCGTCCGCTGAATCCGGCTTCCGAGCGCCGTCACGGCGATCTCGACGCGTTCGATCTTCACTCTGCTCTCACTGCTCTCACTCGCTCTCCGCGCATTGCCGTGGGGTGGACGCTCGCCGGCTCCGCGGAACGCGCTCGGGGGCGCGGGCCGACGTGGTCAATCGAGCACCGCGAGCACTCGCGCGGGGGCGCCGTCGCCGCCGCGGACGAGGAGCGCGCCGACGAAGAGCGTGACCCACCTGCCGGCGATCTCGTGCAGCGCGAGATTCTCCAGGATGAGGGTCCCTGCCCCGAGCAGCGCCCCGTGGACCTCGTGCCGGTAGCCGGGCCCGCGCAGCCCCATGGGGTACTCGGGCGTGATCGTGTCGACGCCGAGGAGCCGCAAGCGCCGGTCCGCGCACCACCGGGCCGCATCGGGCGTCAGCCACGCGTGCTCGTCGACGTACGCCGCACTGCCGTAGCGCTCGTCCCACCCCGTGCGGAGGAGCAGCGCATCCCCGGGCGAGAGCGCGGTCGTCGCGGCGGAGAGCGCGGCCTCGAGGTCGGCGGCCGTGATCGGGTCGGCGCGGGGGCGGTGCAGGTCGAGGCAGTACGCGGGGCCGACGAGCGTCGCGAGAGGCACGTCGTCGATCGTTCCGCCGTCCTCGACGAAGTGCGACGGCGCGTCGAGGTGCGTGCCGATGTGCGTCGGGATGCTCAGCTGCATCGCCCGCATGCGGTGCTCCTCCCACGTGCGGGTGGGGACGACCTCCGCCGCGGGGATCGTGCGCGCGCGTGGCATCCCCGACTCGATCGGGCGCGACAGGTCGACGGTTCGCGTCACAGCTCACCCCGATCCGTGGCCGCGAGGCCGGCCGCGGGCACGTCGGGCACGCGCGATGCGCTCGCCGCCGCCTCGCTCGGCGCGGTCTCCCGCAGGCCACCCGACCGGGTCTCGTGGCACAGGGCGACGGCGATGACGCCGATGAGCACGAAGAACCCGAGGAAGACGGCGACGGGCCACGTCGAGTGTGCCGCACTCGCCGCCGCGGTCGTCACGACGGGCGTGAGCCCGCCGACGATGGCCGCGGACACCTGATAGCCGAGGCCGGAGCCGCTGTAGCGCACCTCCGCGGGGAACTGCTCGGGCGCGAGGGCACCCGGGATGCCGAACATGATGCCGATGACGACGCCGCCGACGAAGAGCACGACGAGGATCGCGATCGTGCCGCCGGTCTCGACGAGCGCGTAGAGCGGCCACGCGGCGAGGATCGTGAAGACGCCCGTGATGATGAACGGCGGCCGCCTCCCGAAGCGATCCGCGAGGGACGTGCCGACGAGCACGGCGAGGAACTCGGCGATCGCGAAGACGAAGAGCCCGCTCGAGAGCACGACCGGGGAGACGTTGAGTGCGCTCTTCCCGTACGCGGGGATGAAGGTCACGAACATGTAGAAGCCGCCGCTCGTCGCAGAGAACATGCCGAACGTCAGCAGGAGCTCCTTGGGGTACGTCTTCAACACATGGCCCAGCGGGAAGCGGACGAGGCGGTGGTCCTCGCGCGCCTTCTTGAACGACGGCGTGTCGTCCAGCGTACGGCGAAGGTAGATCCCGATGACGACGAGGATCGCGCTCGCCCAGAACGGCACGCGCCAGCCCCAGCTCTCCATCGCCGACTGGGGCATGAGCTCGATGAGCGTGAACAGGATCGTCGCGACGAGCAGCCCGAGGGGCGATCCCATCTGCGGGAGCCCGCCGTACCGCGCCCGCTTGTGATCGGGCGCCGACTCGACGGCGTACACGGCCGCGCCGCCCCACTCGCCGCCGAGCCCCAGGCCCTGCAGGAGTCGCAGCAGCACGAGCAGGATCGGCGCCCACACGTTGATCTGGTGGAAGGTCGGCAGACACCCGATGAGGAACGTCGCCGAGCCCATCATGATGAGACTCACCATGAGCACGCGCCGACGGCCGAGCCGATCGCCGAGGTGGCCGAAGATGATGCTGCCGAAGGGCCGCGCGATGAAGCCCACCCCGAACGTCGCGAACGACAGGAGGGTGCCGGCGATGGGGCTGAACGAGGGGAAGAAGAGCCCGCCGAACACGAGGGACGCCGCCAGACCGTAGATCTGGAAGTCGTACCACTCGATCGTCGTGCCGACGAGGCTGATCGCGGCCACCTGCCGCGTGGACGGAGCCTTCGCTCCTCCCCCGCCGGGAGCCTCGCGCGCGACTGACTCGGACATACCGTGCCTCCTTTGGAAACGGTGTGCGGTTCGAATATCTGGATCCGTGCGGCGGCGAGCCGCGGCTCGTCCCGCCCACGGAGACGGGCTGGAGCGACGGCTCACGCGGGCGCGCCGACGTCGACGCCTCCACGGCGGGCACCCCGTGCAATGCCGCTACGGATGGGGCTCGAGCTAATTCGATCCTCTTGGGGTCGAGTTATTCCGATCCTCCATCCAGAGCCGCAGGAGGTCGATAGGCAGAGCATGCCGAGTTCCTATTGAGCATTCGCCGATCGCATAACTGCGCGCCGGAATCGCCGTGCGCGCGCATCCTGTGCGGTGCGGTGCGATGCGCGTGTCCGCGGGCCGCGACCGGCCGCGGACCACCGCGTTCCGAGGCCTACGGGCCGACCCGTCGGCCGCTCGACGCTGGGCGTGCGCCATTCCGCGCGGACGGCGAATAGCGATGAATGAATAGCGCTCCTCGCGATGCGAATAGCAGCGCACGCAATCATCCCGCGCGCGCCCGGAACTCCGGAAGCCTATCCACCACTCCGTTCCCGGATAACCGGTCAGCGTCCGACGCGGCCGAACAGCGCTCCCGCGTGCCGCATGATCGTCGGTCGCACGAGGAGCCAGCCGCCGGCCATGACGGCGATGCTCGCGAGGAACACGGCGAGGCCCCACCAGGCGGTGTCGTCCCGGTGCCCGTACATGTGGTTGAGGTTCCGCAGCACGCCCGTCGAGAGCACGAGTCCCACGTGCACGACGACGAAGCCGACGAAGAACAGCATCACGGGAAAGTGGATCGCGCGCGCAAGCCGCACGGGATACGCTGCCGACAGGCGGGTCGCCGCCGCCGGCCACAGGGGTGACATGCGCACGCCCGTGACGGCGGCGAGCGGGGCGGCGAGGAACACGACGGCGAAGTAGGAGAGCAGCTGCAGGCTGTTGTAGTTCACCCAGCCGTCCTCGGTCGGCCAGTCGAGCGAGAGGTACTGCAGGACCGCGGAGACCGCGTTGGGGATCACGCCCCACGTCGTCGGCACAATGCGCACCCACTGCCCCGTGCAGAAGAGCACCACGACGAACACCACGCCGTTGACGATCCACAGCAGGTCGAGCGACAGGTGCGCCCACACCTCGATCGCGATCCTCGCGCCGCCCCTGCGGCGGCTCCAGCTGGCCGCGGGACGCGCGGTCGTGCGGATCATCCAGCCGGTGCGGATGACGAGGACGATGAAGAACGCGTTGAGGAAGTGCTGCCACTCGAGCCACACCGGCAGGCCGCGCGGAGCCCACGACGGGAGCGGCGTCGCGCCGGGATAGCGCTCGAGGAAATCCCGTCCCGCGTGCGTGCCCTCGAGGAACCAGCGCGCGAGCAGCACGGCCGCGGCCGCGGCGAGCACGACCGCGGAGACCGCCCACGCGATCGTCCTCGGGCGCCTCGACCGTGTCGGCTGCGGAGCGGGCGGCGGGGTCGCGGGCGCGACCATCGGGGCGAGGCTCGGCGGAACGGACTGCGGCGAAGCCGCGGCAGACGCAGCGGAGCGCGGTTCGGCGCTCGCCTCGGCACTCGCGGGCACGGAGCGCGGGAGGCCGGCGCGCCTGCCGGCGGGAGCCGGCGCCGGCCGAGCCGACGCGGCAGCACCGGGAGCGGCAGCGCCCGGAGCGGCAGGCCCTGAGGCGGCAGCGGCCGGGGCGGTCGCCGGCGCGCGCGGCAGGCCGACACGTCGACCCGCCGGCGGCGCTCCCGACGCGGCGGCCGCCACGGGGCGGACGGCCCGCCGAGCCGCCTCACCAGGAGCCGCCCCGCCCGGAGCCGCCCCACCCGAGGCGCCACCAGGAGCCGTCCCGGCAGTCGTGTGGAGAGCGGCGGCGGGAGGCGCCGGCGCGGCCTCGCGCTCCGCGGGCGTCGCGACCTCAAACGTGGCCACGGCGTCGGCGGGCGGCCACGGGTCCCCTCCCGCGACGCGCGGCAGGCCCCTCCGCAGGCGGACGCTCCCCACGCGCTACCCTCGCGCCGCGAGCGTCTCGATCGCCTGCGGCACGATCTGCGCAAGGTCGCCGACGACGCCGAAGTCGGCGACGTCGAAGATCGGCGCGTCGGGATCCTTGTTGACGGCGACGATCGTCTTCGACGTCTGCATCCCTGCGAGGTGCTGCGTGGCGCCGGATATGCCGATCGCGACATACAAGTCCGGGCTGACGGTGACGCCCGTCTGGCCCACCTGGTGGGCGTAGGGCACGTATCCCGCGTCGACCGCCGCGCGGGAGGCGCCGACGGCCGCGCCGAGCGCGTCGGCGAGACGGCCGATGAGCTCGAAGCGCTCCCTCGATCCGACGCCGCGCCCGCCGGCGACGACCTTGCGCGCGCGGCGCAGGTCCGGTCGCGATCCGCCGGAGTCGGCGGGCTCGAACATCGTCATCCGAGCGGCCGCCGTTGTCGGCGCGACGGCCTCGAGGACCGTCACAGCGGTCGTCGTCGCGGGGGCCCGATCGGCGATCGAGCCCTGACGTACCGTGATCACGGGCGCTCCCGCGGTCGCGGCCGCGTCGATGAGGTAGGAGCCGCCGAAGACCGAGTGGTGGGCGATCACGCCCTCCTCGTCCCGGTCGACGCCGACCACGTCCACGAGCAGCGCTCGTCCCGTGCGGACCGCGAACCGGGCCGCCGCCTCTCGGCCGTCGACCGAGTGCGCGACGAGCACCGCCGCGGGCACGACGATGTCGGCCGCGCGAGCGAGGGCGTCCACGAGCCCGACGGTAACGAGTCGGGCGTCCGTCGGCACGACGACCACGCGCACCGCGCCCGCGTCCCCCGCCGCGGCGGCGAGCTCGTCCCCCGCGCCCGCGGCAGCCGGGACGACCGCGACGGGCTCGCCTATCCTGGCTGCCGCGCCGAGGAGCTCCGCCGCGCTCGAGGCGAGCGTGCCGTCGGGCGCCACCTCGAGGAGGGCGAGGATCGGCTCGCCGCTCACGTCGCCCGTGCTCATGCGAGGCCGTTCTCGATGAGGAACTCAGCGAGGCGCACGCCCGCCGTGCCGTCATCGACGATCGTCGTGCCGGCGTGCCGAGGGGGACGTTGCGCGGCGGCGACGACGATCGCGCGCGCGGCGCGCGCTCCGTCGACGTCCGCGCCGAGCTCGGCCGCGCTGAGCGTCTCGACGGGCTTGCGTCTGGCCGCCATCGTGCTCCTCATCGACGGGAACCGCGGATCCGGCAGCGCCTCGGTGATCGAGGCGACCGCGGGCAGCGGCGCCTCGACCGTGCCGCTCCCGCCGTCGGTCTGCCTCGTGCCGCCCACCGTCGCGCCGTCGGTGCGGATCGAGGAGAGGTTCGTGATCTGCGCGAACCCCAGGAGCTCGGCGAGCATCGCGCCCATGACGCCGCCGCCGCCGTCGGTCGAGACGTTCCCCACGAGCACGAGGTCGGGATCCCGCCGCCGGACGGCCGCGGCGAGCACCTCGGCGGTGAGGGTGAGGTCAGCGCCCACGAGGGCGTCGTCGACGACGAGGACGGCGTCGTCGGCACCCATCGCGAGCGTCGTGCGGATGGGGTCCGCGATCGCGGCGGGCCCCATCGAGACCACGGTCACGCTCGCCTCGGGCAGCGACTCGGCAAGCGTCAGCGCGGCCTCGACGGCCCGCTCGCCGACCTCGTCGACGACCATCTCGCTCCCGGCGCGGTCCACGAGACCGGTCTCGAGGCTGATGCGGCGCTCCCCGTAGGTGTCGGGCACCACCTTCACAGGTACGACGATGTGCACGCGAGCTCCTTGATTGTCTGTCCTGATGCCGACCGGGTCCCTGCGTCGCGATCCCCGCGTCAGTCGGCGAACGGATCCGCCGGCTCGTCGACGGAGAGGTCGACGTAGACCGCCTTCGTCTCCGTGTACTCCGCCATGACCTCGAGACCGTTCTCGCGGCCGATGCCGCTGAGCTTGAAGCCCCCGTAGGGCAGGCTCGGCAGGATCGGGCGGAAGGTGTTGACCGAGACGAGACCGGTCTCGATCCGCGCCGCCACGCGATGGGCGCGACGCACGTCGGAGGTCCACAGGCCGCCCACGAGCCCGTAGCGCGTGCCGTTCGCCATGCGCACGGCGTCGTCCTCGCTCTCGAAGGGGATGACCGAGAGCACGGGCCCGAAGATCTCCTCCTGCGCCATGCGCGAGTCGTGGTCCACGTCGGCGAAGACGGTCGGCTCGACGAAGTACCCGCGGTCCAGTCCCGCAGGGCGGCCGCCGCCGGTCAGCAGCCGGAAGCCCGCCCTCCGACCGTCCTCGATGAAGCTCTGCGTCTTCTCGAGCTGCGCACGCGAGGTCTGCGGCCCGATGTGCGTGCGGGGGTCGAAGGGCATGCCTACGCGGATGCGCGCGGCGCGCTCGGCGAGCCGTGCCGCGAACTCCTCGTAGACGGGCCGTTCCACGAGCACGCGCGAGGCGAGGGAGCACGACTGGCCGGTCGAGCGGAAACCGCTGTGCACGGCGACCGCGAGCGCGCGGTCGAGATCGGCGTCGGCGAAGACGATGTAGGGCGACTTGCCGCCGCACTCGAAGGAGATGCGTTTGAGGTTCCCGGCGGCCTGACGCATGATCTCCTGGGCGGTGCGATGCTCGCCCGTGAACGACACCTTGTCGACATCCGGGTGGGAGGCGAGCCGCGCCCCCGCGACGCCGCCGTAGCCGGGCACGACGTTCACGACGCCCGGCGGGAAGCCGGCCTCCTCGACGAGCCGCGCGAGCTCGAGCGCGCTCGACGAGGTGAGCTCCGCCGGCTTCATGACGACCGTGTTGCCCGCCGCGAGAGCGGGCGCGAGCTTCCACGAGGAGAGCGAGATCGGCGAGTTCCAGGGCAGGATCGCCCCCACGACTCCGACCGGCTGGCGGATCGTGTACGCGTGGGCGTCCTCCGAGACCGGCACCTGGGCACCGCGCAGCTTGTCGGCGAGCCCGGCGTAGAAGGTGAACCAGTCCGCGGCCCGCAGCATCTCGCCCGTCGTGTCCCGCACGGGCTTGCCGTTGTCGCGCGACTCGATCTCGGCGAGCCGTCCCGCGTCCCGGCGCAGCAGCTCCGCGAGGCGGTAGAGGAGCACACCGCGCTGGGCGGGCGTCGTCGCGTGCCGCCACGGTCCGTCGAACGCCGCACGCGCAGCCGCGACCGCGGCGTCCACGTCGTACTCGTCCGCCTCGGCGACGAGCGCCCACACCTGCTCGGTGGAGGGGTCGATCGACTCGATGAGCCGGCCCGAGTGCGCCGGAACCCACTCCCCGCCGATGTAGAGGCGGTCCCACGTCCGCACCTGGTCGGCGCGATCGAGGGTCGACGCCGTCGTGTCAGTCATCGCTGCCTCCCGTCGGCGAGGCGTCGACGGAGGCGCCCGCGAACGCGGCCGTGAGCGCGTACACCGGCTCGTCCGGGCCGAGCCCCGCGAGCCGCTCCCCGACGTCCCGGGCGCGCACGCCGAGCGCCCACGCGGTGTTCCGCTCGAACTTGTCGAGGATGTCTGCGGGCAGGAGCGGCCGCTCCGGGCTCCCGGGATGGAACCGCACGCGCCGGTGGAACGTGCGCCCGCCGGCGACGACCGCGATGTCGGCGGGATCGTGCGCGGGGTAGTCGGACTCGGGATCCTCGCCCGGCACGACCTTGAGCGCGAGCGAGCGCACCGTCTCGTCACGCAGAGCCGCGGCGGTGAAGGTGCTCGCATCGACCTCGCCGTGGACGAGCGTGTGCGCGACGACGAAGGGCAGGCTGAACCGCGCCTCATGAGCCTCGCGCGGGGCCAGCTTGCGGTCGAGGGGCTGGGTCACGAGCGTGAGGCCGGGCTCGGCGAGCCGCGCGTCGATCCTCTCGATCTCGCGAACCGCCACGCCCGCGTCCGCGAGCTCGGCCCGCAGCTCCTTCGCGCCGTCGATGAAGGAGTGCAGCAGCTGGCAGCACGGGTAGGGCTTGACGGCCGTGTCGGGAAGGAGCCACTCCTCCCCGAGCCCGTCCACGCCGCGCGCCCAGTCCAGCTCGCCGTCGAGGGGCGAGAGGTGGGAGAGGAAGAAGCCCATGTCGCCCTCGAACACGGAGGCCGGCCCCGTGATGCCGCATGCGGCGAGGTCGGCGGCGACGATGCCGCCGTGCGCACCCCAGCCGCCGTGCACGATCTTGGAGGTCGCGCCGGTCCGCGTCGACTCCTGGATGCCGGAGGCGAGCGTGCCCGCGATGCCGAAGGCGTCGACGATCCGCGCGGCGGGGAGCCGGTTCAGGGCTCCGATCGCAGCGGCCGACCCGAACGGCGCGAGGAGCGAGCTCGTGTGGTAGCCGCGCGCGAGAAAGCGCTTGCCTCCGACGAAGCCGAGCCGGATCATCACCTCGTACCCGACGACGACCGCCGTCACGAGATCGCGAAGCGTGAGCCCGCGCGCCTCCGCGACGGCGAGGGCCGCCGGGATCACGGTCGAGCCGGGCCGCGCGAGCGAGGGGCCGTGCTTGTCGTCCATCTCGAGCGCCTGGCCGAGCGATCCGTTGACGAGCGCGGCCATCTCCGGTCGCAAGCGCTGGCCCGTGCCGACGACGCTCGCGCCGCCGTCGTCGGCGCGCCAGCACTCCGCGACGGCGCGCAGCGCTTCGCCCGCCTCCTCCCCCGGGGCGGTCGCGGCGATCGTGGCGCCGAGCGCGTCGACGATGTGCCACATGGCGGCGCGTCGGACCGCGTCCGGGATGGCGTCGTAGTCCGCGCCGGCCGCGAACTCCGCGTAGCTCTCGGCGAGGACGGTGCCCATTGCTCACGCCTCCCTGAGGGTCTGGAGGCTCGCCGCGAGGGCCGGCGCGGGCTCGTGCTCGTGCTCGAGGTTCCGCACGATCGACTCGATCGTGTTCGCGGCCTCCCGCGTGAGGATGCGCTCGATGAGGTCGTGGAACTTCGCCGAGAGGTCCTCGTCGGTGATGGGGTTCTTCCAGTGCCCGCTGCGGTAGGTCACCGACTCGGTGTACGACTCGCCCGAGGTCGTCGTGAGCGTCACGCGCACGGCGCGCATCTCGTCCTTGCCGAGCGCATCCAGGTCGGGGGCGACGACGCAGTCGAACCGGCTCGCGAGGTCGAGCACGCGCGGGTCGTCGAGACGTTCGTCCGTGTAGCCGTCGATGAACGCCGTGCCGTCGATGAGCGTCGTCGCGCCTGTGAAGAACATGTTCATCTGGGCCTGGATCGTCTCGCCGTTGTAGACGTAGGGCCATCCGCAGTGCACCTTGACCATCTCGGTCGTCTCGACGTGCACGTGCTCGACGTCGTCGGCGGTCACCCCGTGCTTGCGCATGATCGCCCGGAGCGCGTCGACGGTCGTGTGACTGCTCGCGAGCGAGGAGTACTGCTTGAAGCCGTTGCGCAGGATCTCCCAGTGCTGCCCGAGCCCGTCGACCGCGTAGTCGAGCGCGTACTCCGACGCGTAGGTCGAGCAGAAGCCGCCGTAGGGCGCCTCGAGCACGTCGCGAATGCCGGTGAGCCCCTCCCGGGCCGAGAGGGCGGCGATGATCCCGTTCATCGCCGCCTTCCCGGAGTGGAAGCGCTTCGCCATGGCGCCGAACTGCGCAGCCATGAGCCCCGCAGCCGACGATCCCGCGAGCGCGATCGCGTGCAGCGTCTGCTCGGGGTCGAGCCCGAGCAGCTTCGCCGTCGCCGCGGCGGCCGCGAACGTGCTCGTCGGCCCGCACGGGTGGAAGCCCCGGTGGAACATGCTCGGGCTCACCGTGTTGCCCACGCGCGTGCCGACCTCGTAGCCGGCGACGACGGCCGTGATGATCTGCGTGCCCGTGAAGGGGCCGAACGCCTCCGCGAGCGCGAGCACCGTCGGGATGACGCCCGCGCCGTAGTGCGACATCGACTGGTCGTGGCAGTCGTCGAGCTCGTACCCCTGGGCCGCCGTGCCGTTGATCATGGCCGCGCCGAGGTACCCGGCCTTCGCCTCGAGGCCCCATGCCGAGGCGACCTTCGCCTCCCCCCACTGCTCGACGGTGCGCACGACGGCCTCGACCCACGGCGTGCGCGAGCCGTAGACGCCGCACGCGAGGCTGTCGAGGACGCAGCGCTTCGCCATCTCGACGACCTCGGCGGGAAGGTCCTCATAGCGGAACCCGGCGATGAAGTCGGCGAGCTCGCGCGTGACCGGGCGGACGTGGACGTCCGTCTCGACTGTCGTGGACATCAGTGGGAGATCCCTTCGGAGACGAGCGCGGACGAGCCGGCGAGCGCCGACTCCGCAGCGCTGCCGCCGGCGAGTCGGCCGAAGACGGCGCCGCTCGTGAGCCCGCTCGCGCCTGGATAGTTGTGGTAGAAGATCCCGCCGACCATCTCGCCGGCGGCGTAGAGGCCCGGGATGACGTTCTGGTTGACGTCCACGACCTGGCCGCGGTCGCTGATGCGCACGCCGCCGAACGTGAACGTGATGCCGCACGTGACGGCGTAGGCGGTGAAGGGGGGTGTGTCGAGCTTGACCGCCCAGTTGCTGCGCGGCACCTCCAGTCCGTCCGCGCTGCGCCCGTCCTTGACGTTCGGGTCGAACGGCACGTCGTCGCGCACCGCCGCGTTGAACTCCTCGATCGTGCGCACGAGCTGCCGCGCGTCCACCTCGTCGCTGAGCTTCTGGGCGAGGCCCTCGATCGTGTCCGCCGTCACCTTGGTGACGGCCTTCATGCGGTACTCCCCCCGCAACAGGTGCTCGGTCTTGCGGTCGAACAGCTGCCAGGCCACCTGCCCGGGCTGCTCGAGCACTGCACGCCCGTACTTGGCGTAGGTGTAGTTGCGGAAGTCGGCGCCCTCGTCGATGAACCGCTTGCCTTCGCTGTTGACGACGATCGCGAACGGGTAGTTGTGCCGCTGGAACTGCGGCGTGAGCGCAAGGTCGCCGAAGTCCGTCGCGTTCCTCTCCCACGCGACCGAGTGGCAGCCCGACCAGTGCCCGAACGGCTGCGCTCCTGCCTCGAGCGCCATCCGCAGCCCGTCGCCCGTGTTGTAGCGCGTACCGCGCACCTTCGCGAGGTCCCATCCGGGCCCGAGGTAGCGCGCGCGCATCTCGGCGTTGGCCTCGAACCCGCCGCACGCGAGCACGACCGACCCCGCCTCGATCGTGCGCGTGACACCGTCGTGGGTGACCTCGACGCCGTGCACGCCGGCGTCGTCCCGCACGAGTCGGCGCACCCACGCCTCGTAGACGACCACGATGCCACGACGCTCCGCCGCACGGTAGAGCGCGTCGACGAGCCCGGGTCCCCCGGCGGCGACCGCGACCGTGGCGCCGCCCCAGAACGTGAAGCGGCCGTCCACCTTGTAGGCCTGCCGGCCGAAGTCCGGCATGAACTTCACGCCCTGGTCGCGCATCCACAGGACCGTCTCGCGGCTCCTCGTCACGAGCGTCTCGCACAGGTCGGGATCCGTGCGGTACTGCGTGATGCGCCCCATGTCCTCGTAGAAGTCCTCCTCCGTGTAGCTGCCGAAGTCGGACACGCTCACGTCCTCGTCCGTGAGGTCAGGCGCGACCTGTCGGATGTCGTCCGCGCCGTCGTAGACGAAGCGCATGAGCCCGTCGGTGTACGCGCTGTTGCCGCCCCGCTGCTCGCGCGGGGCGCGTTCGAGGACCACGACGCGCGCGCCGCGGTCGGCGGCGCTCAATGCGGCGCACAGGGCGGCGTTGCCGCCGCCGACCACGATGACGTCGTAACGGCCGTCGGCCATCGACTCGTCCATTCAGCGACCTCCACAGACCCGGCGGCGACTCGGACGAGAGCCTCCTGCCCGTCCCGCCGTCGCCCTCCTCACCGTAATCGAGAACTGAATAGTCGATTAGACTCTGATGCTATGGCGCTATACTGGTACCGCATACAGTCCTCGCTCGCCCCGTGTCGCGCGAGCCGGGCACGGGGCCGGAGATGAAGCTTCAACAGCTCGAGTATGTGCTCGAGATCGTGCGGCAGGGCTTCCACATCTCGGGTGCTGCGAGCAGCCTCTACACCTCGCAGCCAAGCGTGAGCCGCCAGCTGCAGCAGTTCGAGGAAGAGCTCGGGTTCGCGATCTTCGAGCGCTCGCGCAACCACATCGAGGGGCTCACGCCGGCGGGCGAGATCGTCGTCGAGATCGCGAAGCGCATCATGAGCGACGTCGGCGCCCTCGCCTCCCTCAAGGACGACCTGCTCGCGAGCAATCGCGGCACGCTCACGATCGCGACGACGCACACGGTCGCGAACTACGTCCTCCCCGCGGTCATCCGCTCCTTCATCAAGGCGTATCCCGAGGTGCAGGTCGTGCTCATCCAGAGCGATCCCGAGGGCATCTGCACGCTCGTCGACGAGGGGACGGCGGACCTCGCGATCGGCACGGACGCCCTCAGCGCGCATCCACGCCTCGTCGAGCTGCCGTGCTTCACGCTCGACCGTGTCGTCGTCGTGCCGGCGGGGCATCCGCTGCTCGAGAAGGACCCGATCACGCTTGAGGACGTCGCTGAGTACCCGATCATCACCTACGACCGCCACTTCAGCGGCTACTGGAAGGTGCGCGCGGCGTTCGAGTCCGCGGGGCTCGAGCCCAAGGTCGCCCTGAGCGCGATCGACGCCGGCGTGTGCAAGACCTACGTCTCCGCGGGGCTCGGGATCGCCGTGCTCACGAGCGTCACCTTCGACGCCGAGCGCGACACGGGCCTGCGGGCGATCCCCGCGAGCCACATCTTCCAGTCCAGCACGACGAGCATCAAGCTTCGGGCGAACACGTTCCTGCGCCCGTACCTGCTCGACTTCGTGCGCCAGGTCTCCCCGAGGCTCACGCCTGAACTCGTCCGCGAACTCGTGCACCGCGGACCCGAGGCGAGCGAGCGGGCCGCGACCTTGCCCGCCCAACAGACCGCACGCCGGCGGTGACCCCGGGAGCGGGCGTCCGCGGGGCGTGCCCACGGCGGCGCGAGCGGGCGGCGGGCCAGGACGCCGCGCATCAGCGAGCGCGAGCCGTCGAGAGCCGCCTACGCGGTCGAGGTCGAGTCGGCGCGCGCGAGAGACGCGCCCTCGTCGCCCCCGACGACCGTGAGGCCCCGCAGGCGCAGCGGGCGCAGCTGCGTGGTCAGCCGCGCGACGAGCCGCTCGTTCGTGGAGCGGATGTGCTCGGCCGCGAGCGCGGCCGCGCGGTCCGCGTCCCGCGCCCGCATCGCCTCCACGATCGCGCGGTGCTCGGACCACGCGGCCTCGCGAGCCTCCGGCGTGCGCACCTCGAGCCAGCGCGTGCGCGCGAGGCGCACGAGCGAGGAGCGCACCGACTCCACGAGAAAGGGGTTGCCGGCGAGCGCGACGAGCTCGACGTGGAAGTCGCTGCCCGACCGCACGCCCTCGTCCTCGCTCCCCGCCGGGCGCAGTGCCTCCAGGAGCTCGGCGAGGCCGGCGAGGTCCGCGTCCGACGCGCGCGCGACGGCGAGGCGCACGGCGGCCGCCTCGATCGTCTCGCGGTACTCGGCAACCGCCTCGATCTCGGCGACGTCGATCGGCGAGACGACCCAGCTCCGGCCCTCGCGCTGCACGAGCCCGTCTGCCTCGAGGCGCATGAGCGCCGCGTGCGCGGGCGTGCGCGAGGCGCCGAATCGGGCTTCGAGCCCGCGCTCCGAGAGGCGCTCGCCCGGCGAGATCTCCAGGCTCAGGATCGCCTCGCGCACGTGCTCGTAGAGGCGGGCGCTCTGCGTCACTGCGGCCATGCGTTCTCCTCGCTCCGACGGCGTGCCAGTATGGCATACCGGCGGCGCAAGTCACAGCCCCTCCACGGTGCGTCGCCCTAACCCGGCGGCCGGCGACGCGCGCCTCCCGCCGTCGCGGTCAGGAGGCCGCGGGCTCGGCGGGCGTGGTGCGCTCGGCGATCCACTCCTGGATGGTCTGCACGATCTCGGGCGCGTCGGGCCGCGTCGTCGGGCGGAAGCGCTTGACGCGCCCGTCGGGGTTGACGAGGAACTTCTCGAAGTTCCACGTGATCCGTCCGGCCTTCCCGTTCGCGTCGGGCGTCTTCGTGAGCTCCTGATAGAGCGGGTGGGCGTTGCGGCCGTTGACCTTGACCTTCTCGGCCATCGGGAACGTCACGCCCCACGTGGCGGAGCAGTACTCGGCGATCGCGTCGGAGCTGCCGAGCTCCTGCAGGAACTGGTTGCTCGGGAAGCCCACGACCGTGAACCCCGCGTCGCCGTAGGTGCGCTGCAGCTGTTCGAGCTGCTCGTACTGCGGCGCGAGCCCGCAGCGGGAGGCGACGTTGACGACGAGCGCCACCTTGCCTCCCGTCAGCGCGCCGAACGTGGTGCGCTCCCCGCGGAGGGTCGTGACCTCGATGCCGTTCAGTTCCATGGTGTCTCTCCGTTCGTCGTCATCGCGCCGCGCGTCATACGGAGGCCGCGGCCTGGTTCTGGGGGCGCGGGAAGGCGGCGATCGTCTCCCGCAGCTCATGCAGTCGCGTCACGAGGTCGTGCGCCTGATCGCGGTCGAGCGCGATCGCGCGGGTGAGGCAGTCCTCGAGCCATCCGAGCTGCCCCGCGATCTCCCGCCCACGCTCCGTCGAGGTGACGCGCACGCGCCGGCGGTCGGAGGGATCCGTCTCGCGCTCGACGAGTCCCGCCGCCTGCAAGCGGTTGAGGAGTCCCGCGACGCTGCTGGAGTCGAGCATGAGCGCCTCCGCGATGCGTCCGGGAGTCGTCTCGCCCTCCTCCCACAGCAGCCCGAGCACCATGACCTGCTGGTAGCTCAGCCCCCACGGCGCGAGCAGGTCGCGATAGAGCTGCACGGTCGCGTTCGTCGCCGAGTACAGCGCGAGACACACCGCCTCGTGCAGCCGGCTGGCCGCTCGCTCCTCGTCCACATGCTTAGTCTTGTACGCAAGAAACTGGCATGCAAGGTTTCCGCAGCGCACTCTCAGCGCCCGTCCTCGGCGCGTGCGCCGGGCGGCGTGGCGGACCTGCGACCGCCGCGAGCAGCGCCGCGGGTGGGATGAAGGGCCGCCTCTGGCGCTTCCGCGCCCGCTCGCCGAGATGGTCGTCGACCGGGTCGTGGAGCGCGTCGCAGTCCAGGGTCATCCAGCCGACCACCGTATGGTGCAGGGGTTTGCGGGCCGACCGGACTCGCGAGGCGAACCGCGCATCGGGCTCGCGACCGCGCGCGCCCTCGCGGCCGCCGGCTCAACCGTCCCCCTCGGAGCGCGGGACGCGTGTCGCGGCACCGCGTCGGCGCAGGCGCTCGCGGCGGACGGCCTCGACGCCCGCTTTGTCCAGGTGGACGTGACGGGGTGAAACCTCGCGTTCGTCGACCAGGTGAGCTGTGGGGCGCCGCTCGGCTAGGACCCTGTGACCGGCCGGTCGTGACGCGGCGTGCCCTCCGGCTCAACGCTCGCCCGGCCCTGACGCGGCGCCACGGTCGCCGTCGGCGGCGCCGATCATCCGCGCGGCCACCCTCCTCACGAGGTGCCGGAGCTCGAGGGGCTCGTCGATGAGCACGTCGCGGTCGAGGGCCGCGATGACTCCCGGCATCCACTCCAGGCTGTCGGCGCGGATCTCCGCACGCCACCACTGCTCCACCGGCTCCGCGTGCTCCGCCGGCTCCGCGTGCTCCGCGTCGCCGCCCGACTCGCGAGCGGCGACGTCGACGGGCCGCAGACGAGCCACGCTCGCCGGCAGGTGGGCCCGGATGCGCTCCTCGCTCGCCCGGATGCGCAGCACGACATGCCACCGATAGTCGGCGTCGGCGAAGCGATCGAGCAGCGTGCCCGGCACGTCCAGGTCCCGCGGAGGCTCGAAGGAGCCGGCAAGCGGTCGCGCGGTTCGGATGCGGTCCACCCGCAGCGTCCGCTCCTGCCGCTTCGTCGTGTCGAACGCGACCAGATACCACCGCCCGCCGTGCGCCGCGAGACCGTAGGGGTGGAGGACGCGTCGCGACGACGCGCCCACGCCGTCGACGTAGCGCACCTCGAGCGGGCGCCTGCCGTTCACGGCCTCGGCCACGGCGAGCATGACCGCCGGGTCGGGGCGAGCGTCCCCCGCCTGCACGGGCGGCGCACCCATCGCGCCGAGCAGATCGTCCATCCGGGCCGCGTCCGCCGCCGGGAGGGCCCGCTTCACCTTCGCCATCGCCGTCTGCGCCGCGAGCACCGGCTCGCGGGCCGACGCGTGCGCGTGGGCGAGGCCGAGGAAGACGGCGACGACCTCCTCCTTCGTGAACATGAGCGGCAGCACGCGGTGTCCCGGCGCGAGCCGATAGCCGCCGTAGCGCCCCCGCACGGTCACGACGGGGACGCCCAGCTCCGCGAGGCGAGCGACGTCTCTGCGCACCGTCCTCCCGTCGACGCCGAGCCGTTCCGCGAGGTCCGCGACCGTGAGCAGCTGCGCTGACTGCAGCAGTTCGAGCAGCTGCAGCGCTCGCGCGGTCGTGTCGGCCATGCGTTCGATCGTCGCACGTATACCGGTCAGTTTCCGCCCGGTATCGGCCGTACCGTGAAGACGATGGCCGCCGTCGGCGACCACGTCCATCCTCAGAGGAGACCACCATGCGCCTCGCGGCCACCCGCATCTTCACCGACGACGTCGACGCGCTCGTCGCCTTCTACGAGGCCGCGACCGGGCTCAGCGCGACCAGGCTCCATCCGCTGTTCGCCGAGCTCCGCACGTCATCCGGCACCCTCGCCATCGCCAGCACCGCGACCGTCCCGCTGCTCGGCGACCATGTAGCCGAGGCCCGGGCCAATCGCAGCATCGCCCTGGACTTCCTCGTCGACGACGTCGACGCGACATATGCGCGGCTGCGCAGCACCGAGATCGCTCTCGTCGCCGAGCCCGCCGACATGCCCTGGGGAAACCGCTCCCTCCTCGTGCGGGACCCGGACGGCAGCCTGATCAACTTCTTCGCCCCCGCGCGCGAGGACTCGCGGGCGGGGTTCGCCGACCCTCGGTGAGACCGGCACAGCCCACGCCGGCGGCCGCCGCAGCCCAGCACGGACGCGGCGACGCCTCAGCGCGCGCTCCCGGACTCCGTGGCCGCTCTCGCGGCTGCGACCGCGGCGCGCTGGGCGTCCACGTCCCGCCGCTCCGCCTGCCCGCGGGCGAGGCGGACGGCGAGCGCGCTCGCCTCGGCCTGATACCGCTTGACGGCTCGCGCAGCAGGGCGTCCCGCTGTCCGCCGCGCGGCGGCGCGCCAGCGACGCCGCGCACCGAGCCCGGGCAGGCGGTCCGCGTCCTCGGCCGTGATGTCCCCGTCGCGCGCGAGAGCGGGCGCGGCGCTCGCGATGAGTCTGCCGGTGCGATGGCGGAGCACGAGGACGACGACTCCCACTGCGATGAAGACGGGCACGAGGACGACGAGGTAGACCTTGAAGATGAGATACGGGTCGGCGCTCGCGAGCCCCGCCCAGTCCCATGCCCCGTGGATGACGACGGCCGCCAGGAGGCCAGCCACGACCGGCATCGTCCGCCCCGCCCGGCGGCGTGCGTTCGCGGCGATCCCGACGCCGATCCCCGTGAGGACGACCATGAGCGGGTGGAAGAACGGCACCAGTCCGACGCGCAGGAGCAGGAGCACGGCGAGAGTGCCTACCGTCCCGGCACGGTCCGCCGCGGTGGCGCCCACGACGTCCATGACGGCGCGACCGAGGTAGAGCGAGTTCTCGGTGAAGGCGAACCCGGCGCCGACGAGGCCGGCGAGCACGACGGCGTCGACGACTCCCGTGATCCGCCGCCGGCGATAGACGAGGACCCAGACGAGGAACAGTCCCTTGAGGACCTCCTCGGTGATGGGAGTGATGATGAGCGGGCGCGTCCACGCGCCGACGTCCGTCCCCATCGTCGCGTCGACCAGGGACTGCAACCCCTGCTGCGACCAGATCGCGCAGAACGCCGCGATCGACCCGCCCCACACGAACGCCGAGACGAGCAGCGCCGGGCGGTGGGGCACCCACCGTCCGAGCCAGAGGAAGACGGCGACAACGACGACCGTGGGGATGGCCGACATCGCGAGGCCGACGCCCACGCCCGCGAGACCGATCTGGCCTCCCACCCACACCATGGCCCCGACCCAGGCGAGCGCCGCCGCCAGGGGCCAGACGCCCCTGAGCAGTCGTCGTCCAGACGTTGATCCACTGTTCATCGTGCACCTCTCTCATGCGTGATCATCGCCCCGTCGGGCGACGTGCATCTAGCGAACACCGTGCCGTTGCGGCATACTCAAGGCTTGCGTGAGACGGGAGGCGGACGATGGGGTGGAGCACGCGCGAGGTCGCCGCGCTCGCCGGGACGACTCTGCGCGCCGTGCGGCACTATCACGAGATCGGACTGCTCGAGGTTCCCGACCGCGCGGCGAACGGCTACAAGTCGTACGGCACCGCGCACCTGATCCGCCTGCTGGAGATCCGCCGACTCACGCGCCTCGGGCTCTCCCTCTCGGCGATCGCGAAGATGGACCGCGAGGCGGCCGACGTCGACGGGACCCTCGCCGCGGTCGAGGCGGACCTCGCGTCCAGGATCGCGCAGCTGCAACGCGCCCAGCAGGAGGTCGCGAAGCTGCGCCGCCACCCGGTCGAGACGGACCTGCCCCACGAGGTCGCGCTCGCCGCGCAGGACGCACGGCTCTCCGCCAAGGACCGCTCCCTGTACGCCGTCGTCACGCAGGTGGCGGGCGAGCAGGGCGCCTCCCACTGGAGCGAGGTCCTTCGTCGCTCCGCGCACATGCCCGCGAGCGAGGAGTTCGACGCCCTTCCGGACGATGCCGACGAGTCGACGCGACAGCGCGTGGCGGAGGCGATGGCCCCGCATGTGACCGCGCTGCTGGCCGAGCACCCGCTTCCCGACGACGCGCTCCCCGCCAGCGCACGGGAGCAGTCGACGTACGCGCGGGTCGTCATCGAGGCGATGCTCGACCTCTACAACTCCGCGCAACTGGACGTCATCGCGCGGGTCTGGCGCGCGGCAGGGATCGTCTAGCCTCGACCCTGCCGCGACGCGTGCTCGCGGCCCTCGCGAGGCGATCCGGCGGACCCGGGGCCGTCGAGGAGCCGTTCGAGACCGGCGGCGAAGACGTCGTCGTTGCAGTGGGGGGCGTGGGGTCCGGTGCTTCGGCGATGGTGCGACGACCGCACCGTCCCGCGCACGAGCTCATGACGACCCTCACCGAGGTCGGCTGGGACGCCGTCTCGCTGTCCCCCTCATCGGCGATGCCGCACACCTCATGTCCCTGTTGGCATGTCCCTGTCGGCGAAGGCGCGAACCACGCCGTGCTCAACGGCGCGGAGCTGGCCACCGCCATCGTCGCGGCGCACTCCGGGAGCGCCGGCAGCGTCCCCGGGTCGGGGCTACGGGCGGGTGTGCGCGGTGTGGACGTGCGCGCGTTCGCCCTGACGTCCGATGAGGCTGAGGTACTCGACGGGGGCCGCGCTGGTGGCGCCGAACCAGTGCGGGGTGCGGGTGTCGAACTCGGCCGCCTCTCCGGGACCGAGCAGGAGGTCCTGGTCGCCCAGGACGAGCCGGAGAGTGCCGTCGAGAACGTAGGCCCAGTCGTATCCCTCGTGCGAGCGCAGGTCCGGGATTGCGTCGTCCCTGCCGGCCGGCAGGACGAACTTGTAGGCCTGGATGCCGCCGGGCCTGCGGGTCAGCGGGATGATGACCGCTCCGTCGCCGCATGCGATTGGTCGCAGATCGATGCGCGGGTTCGCGGTGCGGGGGGCGTCGACCAGCGAGTCGAGGGTGACGCCGTAGTAGCGCGCCAGCGGCAGCAGCTGCTCCAGAGTCGGTCGGCGGAGCCCGGCTTCGAGCCGCGACAGCGTGCTCGTGGAGAGACCGGTCTCGTGCGCGAGCCGGCTCAAGGTGATGTCGCGCCGCAGCCGCAGGTGCTTGAGGCGGGGGCCGACGGTCTCCAGCGTGATCTCGCTCTGCTCGTCCATGGTCTCACTTTGCCATTTGGCAACAATGATTGCCATCTTCGTCGTCGTGGCCGATGCTGGCACCGCTGCACGGTGAGGAGCGCGAGGTGAGCATGTCGGACAGCCGACACGACTCGCCCGGAAAGGGGACGTGCGATGAGCGACGAGTTCGACCGGGCCTATTGGGAGAGGCACTGGAACGCCGAGAACGCCACCACGCGCAGCCGACGGGTCCCCGTCAACCCATACCTTCCCGCGGAGACGAGCCACCTGCGCCGGGGCACGGCGCTCGACGCCGGCTGCGGCACCGGGTCGGAGGCCCTCTGGCTGGCCGAGCAGGGCTGGCACGTCACGGGTGCCGACATCTCGACCGCCGCCCTCGACGCTGCCGCCCGTCGCGCGGATGCCACCGGCCTGGCGGCGCAGGTCGAGTGGGTCCGGGCCGACCTGACCTCATGGAAGCCGGGACGCACCTGGGACCTCGTGGTCACGAGCTACGCCCACCCCGCCATCGGACAGCTCGCGTTCTATCGGAAGGCTGCCTCGTGGGTCGCCCCCGGCGGGACTCTGCTGATCGTCGGACACCTCCCCGGTCGCCCTCCGCACGGAACGGACGGCGAGCACGGAACGGACAGCGGACGCGGGATGGACAACTGCGTGCACGGGATCGACGCGCGCGGAGGGCGTCCTGCGCACGTCGCCGCGAGCTTGCCGTCCATCCTCGAGTTGTTCACCACCGCTCACGGAGGCGGCTGGAGGGTCGAGGCCGCCTACGAGAGCACCCGCACCGTCACCGCGGCCATCGCGAGGGGCCCCGCAGAGGTCGCCGGGGTGGAGCTCGCCGACGTCGTCGTGCGAGTCCACCGCGTCTGACCATCTCCGCAGCGACGCCCAGGGCGCGAGCGACTCGTCGAGGGATCGGTGAGCAGAAGCCGCACTCGATCGCACGGCCTCGCGAGCCGACGTGCTCGTCCAACCCGTCACACGATGCCTGCCTCACGCGCCCGGCGTTCGACGTCTTCCCGCGTCTGGAGTCGGAGCTTCGCGAGGATGCGGCTGATGGTGTTCTGGACGGTCTTGGTGGCAATGCCGAGACGACGCGCGATCTCGTCGTTGTCGGTGCCGCTGGCGAGGTGCTGGAGGATCCGGAACTCGCGTTGGCTGAGTTCGGGGAAAAGGCGGGCGCGTTCCTCGTCGGCGTAGGCGAGAGCGGTGGCGGCTGAGGCGATGCCGGAGTCGAACACGAGCTGCCCGGCAGCGACGGCGCGGATGGCGGTGAGGATGTCACGGCCTCCGCTTTCCTTGAGCACGTAGCCGCGAGCGCCGGCGTCAAGGGCGGCGCTGAGGGTGCCTCTGCCCCGGTCCATCGTCAGCACGAGCACTCGACTCTGCGGCAGATCGAGCAAGATCTCCCTGGTCGCCTCGTAGCCGGTGCGGTCGGGTAGGGCGAGGTCCATCACGATGACATCGGGGCGTAGCGCCAGCGCGACGCGGATGCCTTCCGCGGCGGTGCCGGCGGTACCGACGATTTCGAGATCGACGGTCGTGGCGATGAGCATCGCCAGGCCGTCGCGCACGATCGGGTGGTCGTCAACGAGCAGGACTCTTGTTCGTCGTTCAGGCATGCGTGTGCACCGCGTCCGCAGCGGGCGATTCGACGAAATGAGTGGGGAAGGGAAGGTACGCATCGACCGTCATGCCGGTTTCCGTCGACGTGATGAGGCAGCGTCCGCCGAGCTGTTCTGCCCGTTCGCGCATGGACCCCATCCCGGTGCCCTCCTGCCAGGCGCGCGGGGGCCCGCCGTCATCGTCGACCCGCAGCGTCAGCGCAGCGCCGTCCAAGCGCAGAGTGATGCAGATCGTGGACGCAGAGGTGTGGCGCAGCGCGTTCGTCGTGGCCTCGACCGCGATCCGGTAGGCACTGGACTCGACTGCCGCGGGCAAGGTCTCTGGCATCTCGGCATCGACCCGGACCACGACGGCGGTGCCCTTGCGCCCCACGGCGCGCACCCAGCGGGTGCGGAGCGCAGCGGCGAGGCCGAGCCGATCAAGCTCCGGCGGGCGCAGATCGTCGATGACGAGCCGGAGTGAGGCAAGCACGTGCCGCAGGTCCTCCGAGGCATCATCGAGCGCACCGCCGCCTGAGCTGTCGCCCAGGGTCGAAGCGCGAGCGGCCTCCAGCTTGAACTGCACCCCGGTCAGGGCCGATGCGACGCCGTCGTGGAGATCGCGCTGCAGCCGGCGCCGCTCGACCTCGGCCGCCTCGAGGATACGGCTACGCGACTCACCGAGAGCCGCAGAGAGCCGCAACGACTGGGCGAGGATTCCCAGCGCCGGTTCAGCAACGGCAAGGAGGGACCGATCGGCCTGGCGCAGACCGGTATCCCCGCGGCGTACTCCGACATGGAGCGCGCCGAGGGTCTGCCCGCCCACGATGAGATCGACGCGCTCGACGTGCTTGTCAACGCGGCCGGACTCGGCGATGACTCCGATCCCGATGACCTCGTAGCGCAGCCCCGCGACGCCGAGGGCGCGTCGAAGGCTCTCGACGAGCGCGGCGGAGTCCTCGGCTCCGGCGATGCGTTCGCGCAGCAGCCGGGTGACCTCCGCGGTGCCGAGTCGCCCGAACACGAGACGGTCGATGCCGCGCTGCAGCAGGCGGCGTAGCGGCTCGGCGGCCAGCGCGACGAGCAGCGCGGCGATCGCAGTGGACCAGCCCTCCGGAAGGACCAGCGGAGCGAGCAGGTTGACGAGAAGCAGATCGAGGGCGAGGACAAGGCCGACCAGGAGCAGCCACACCAGCGTGCGGGCGACGGCGAGCCGGATGTCGAGTAGCTGGTAGCGGAGCACGCCGATCAGCACGCCCGTCGGGATGAGGACGAAGGCGGCGAGGAAACCGACGCCGCCGAGACCGAAGACGCTGAACGGCACCGTGATCGCGATCGCGGCGAGGATCGGGAGGATGAGCCAGAGCATTCTCCGTTTGGTCGTCTCGTCACCGCGGAAGTACCGGGCGATGAGCACGGCGCAGACGGTGAGCCAGGCGACGAGGTTCGCGATGTTCGCGGCATCCCAGAGAGGCTGGAGGTCGGCGTAGAGGGGCACGGGGAGGCCGACGCCATTCGGAAGCTCGGCGTCGCCGGGAAAGAGGCCGAAGGCCGCCCAGAACGCGACGCCGGTGAGGCCGATCAGCGAGGCGATCGCGAGATTCACCCGGCCACGCAGTCGGCCCTCTGGGAACGCGAGCAGCGCGAGCGGGATGAGCAGACCGATCGCAGGCGGCCAGCTCGCGTAATAGAGAGCACCCGCGACGCGCGGTGGAATCCCGGCCAGGACGGGAGCCTCCCGGCCGGGAAGCGGCAGGAGCGCGAGGGCCGCGGCGCTGAGCAGATAGCAGGTGCCCGCGGACTGCAACAGCCAGCCGATGGCGATCCCCGGTCGCGCCGAGGCGAGCATGGTGCCGGTCACCATCAGCGAGGCGCCGATGACGAGGTTCGTCAGCCCATAGGAATCGAGCATCTCGCCGAACGAGGCCTCGGCCACACGTAGTCCGTGCACACAGAGCGTGGCGAACAGGGCGCCGAGGATGGCGACCGTGCCCGCCGCGCTGCGCGCGAAGCGAAGGCCCACGGAGCGAGGCTACTAAGCGAGGATGACGGCCGCGACTGCGACGATGCCGATGACGAGCGCCGCGACGAACACGCCGATGTTCCAGCCGCGCGGCCCCGGCTTCAGGATGCTCAGTCCGATCAGCGCCCAGTATGCAGCCTGTGCGAACTCCACGATGTATCCGGGACCATCGACACCGCTGATGAGAAAGAACGCGATCGTGTAGGCGATCCCGTACACCAGGAACGTCGACCGCGCCGGACGGGGCACCGGCCCGCGCAGCAGGATGCCGATGCCCGCCGCGATCGCCCCGAGCAGCTCCGCGAGGCCGCCGATCGCGAGTCCTATCGTCGCCGCCTCGATGCCAAGGAAATTGACCAGGATGCCAGCGAGCATGACAAGGAGATACGAGACCGTGATCGCGACAAGACCGACCTTGCCGGTGATCGAGCGGCTTGCAAGCCCGCGCCGGGCTGCGAACAGGGCGGACAGCGCGAACGTGAGCATCGCCGCGTAGAAGAAGATCTCGCTCACGATGAAGGAGGCGCCGTCCGCAATCGTGTCCGTCCGGGAGAACGGGATCTCGATCGCATCGCCGACGGCCCAGAGGATGGCCGCGGCGATGAACCCGAGTCCGACGGGGCGGAGCGCAGCGGGGAGGGAACGGTCGGCGGCTGTCGCCGAAGGGGTGTCGAGAGTTGTCATGGCCCGACGCTACGAGGCAGGCTTCCCGCGCGAGCCGGACGGGAACAAAACCTCCCGGCGCCCGGGAGCCGCATTCCCGCCGCGAGCCGGATGCGGGTGTCACACGACCGCAGGTGGTATTCGCGACGAGCCCGTGTGCATCGCCTCCCCCTGCGCGGCATGCCCTAGACGTTGCCGTCCAGGAGGTTGATGACGGGGTTCGCGGCGGAGCGGTAAACGGGGCGGGCGATCGCCGCGGGCAGTACGGCGAAGCAGGCTTGCTCAGGGCGCGTTCGTGAGGGAGGCCCAGCCTGCCATCGCGCCGGTGACCACGTCATCCAGTTCGTCGCGTGAGGCACCGTCGCGGGCTTGGATGGAGAGCCCCTGCACGATGGTGGTGTAGTAGCGGGCGACCGCGTCGATGTCGATCCTGCTGGCGGCAAGCTCGCCTTCGTCGATGCCGCGCTGAAGTCTGTCTTTGATTGCGGTTAACTGCGAGCGGCGGATGTCGGCGAGGAACTCCCGGATCGGCTCGTTCTCGATCGCGCCTGTGGGTGCGGCGAGGATGAGCATGCAGTAATGGGGCGCGTCCGAGCGAGTGACCTGGTCGACGGTCGCGCGGAGCATGGCGTGGATCGCGTCTCGAACGGCCGGGTGTTCGTCCAGCGCATTGCGCGGCGGTGCGCCGGCTGTCGTGCCGTAGCGTTCCATGACCTGGCGGAAGAGGCCCTCTTTGCTGCCGAAGTAGGAGTAGATGCTGGCAGAGGCGATGCCCATCGCCCGCGTCAGCTCGCTGAGGGACGTGCCCTCGTAGCCGTGCTCCCAGAACACCTCGAGTGCCCGCTGCACGGCAGCGTCAGGATCGAAGGTGAGGGGCCGGCCGCGGATTGCCATGACGTGCACCTCCGTACTTGTTTGTCGATCGATCCATATTAGCTTGACCGGTTTGCCCCTCCGTGCCAGGGTTTGTTTGTTGATTGACAAACAAACTTGATCGGATGGTCATGAGCATTCCTGCCACGATGCGCGCCCTCACACAGTCATCTCTGGACGGCCCGGGAGATCTTCACCTGGTCACCGATATGCCGGTGCCGAGCCCCGGCGTCGGCGAGGTGTTGATCCGGGTCGGCGCGGCCGGCGTCAACTTCGTCGACATCTCGCAGTCCCGCGGCGTCTTCGCGGGCGGCCCCAAGCCGCCGTACGTGGGCGGCATCGAAGCCGCCGGCGAGGTCGTCGCTCTCGGTGACGGGGTCACAGGTGTGGAACTCGGCGCGCATGTCATCGGCATCACGATCATGGGCGGTGCGTTCGCTGAGTACGCGGTCCTGTTCGCGGCCGGCTGCGCCCCGATCCCCCAAGGCTGGACGGATGAGCAGGCACTGGGGATGGTCGTCTCTTGGCCGACCGCGCTGGCAGCCCTCAAGCCGCTGGGGCAGATCGCGCCCGGCGAGACGGTGCCGATCCACGCGGCCGCGGGCGGGACCGGTCAGGTGGCCGTGAAGCTCGCCAAGCACTACGGCGCGACCGTGATCGCTGCGGCATCACCCCAGAAACACGACGCGGTCAGAGCGCTCGGCGCCGATTACCTCGTCGACTCGCGAAGCGCCGATCTCGCCGCGGAGGTCATGCGTCTTACTGATGGGGCGGGTGCGGATCTCGTGCTGGAATCGGCCGGCGGCCCCGCCTTCCAGGCGAGCCTGGCGGCGGCGAAGCGAGTCACCGGCCGCGTCGTCGTCTTCGGCCTGGCTGGTGGCGAGGACGCGATCACCAACTGGGATCTCGTCTACAAGCACCAGGTCCATCTCATCGGGCTGAACATCGGCGTCCTGATCCAATCCGCACCGCAGGTCTTCAGCCAGGTGATGGGCGAGATGTTCGGTCTCATCGCCGCCGGGGTCCTCGGCCCCGGCACTCCGACCATTCGTGACCTGGCCGACGGGCCACAGGCCCTCCAAGACCTCGAAGCGCGCGACCGTCGGCAAGCTCGCCCTCATCCCAACAGCTCCGTCTGCCTCGCCTGCCGGCGCTGCGGCCTGAAGCCCCGGGCGCCGGAGCGAGGCAACGTCGCATGACCCACCGGAACGCGCCCCTGACCACCGAAGGGCTCCTGCGGCTCGTGGAGCGCTGCCGCACCCGAGGACTGCAACCTCGACGAGCCCTGCGCCCCACCACGCTCAGTTGCGCAGGCACCCAGGACGACGCCGCCGGTCGCCGTGCTCCCGTCCCACGCCGAACGGACCGCAGTCCTGCGCGGCGGAAAAAGGATAGACCGTCGATAGTGCCAGTGAATCATTTGGTGTATCGTCGGTATACATGGAGTCCGGTCGACAGCGTCTGATCGATGCCGCGAGGCGGCTGCTGTCCGAGCGTCCCAACCATGAGCCGAGCACGCGCGAGCTGTACGAGGCCGCGGGGGTGGCGGCACCGACCCTGTATCACCACTTCGGCACCAAGGAGGGACTGCTGGACGCCGTCGTGGAGGAGGCGTTCCCCCGCTACCTGGACCGCAAGCGCGAGATGATGCGCACGGGCGACCTTCTCGCCGACTTCGCTGCCGGGTGGGACCTGCACGTGGAGTTCGGGGTGGCGAACCCGGTCCTCTACGGGCTCATGTACGGCCCTCGCGCCTCGTCCGCGGCCGCCACCGCCGACCGCGAGCTGCGCCACGGGCTGGAACGACTCGCCGATGCCGGGCTGCTGCGGGTCGAGGTCGACGAGGCCGCCGCGATCACGAC
>JAATFA010000022.1 GCA_015655445.1 Actinomycetales bacterium
CATCCACACGAGCGATCCCGAGTACTACAAGTGGAACCAGTGGCTCTTCCTCAAGCTGTACGAGAAGGGGCTCGCATACCGCAAGGCGAGCTGGGTCAACTGGTGCCCCTTCGACCAGACGGTGCTCGCCAACGAGCAGGTCATCGACGGCCGCTGCGAGCGGTGCGACAACATCGTCACGAAGAAGAAGCTCACGCAGTGGTACTTCCGCATCACCGCGTACGCCGACCGGCTGCTCGACGACCTCAACCAGCTCGAGGGCAGGTGGCCCGCGAAGGTGCTCACGATGCAGCGCAACTGGATCGGGCGCTCCGTGGGCGCCGAGATCGACTTCGAGGTCGAGGGGCGCGAGGAGCGCGTCACGGTCTTCACGACGCGGCCGGACACGGTCTTCGGCGTGACGTTCATGGTCGTCGCGCCGGACTCCGACCTCGCGGCGGAGCTCGTCGCGGGCAGCAGCGCGGACGTGCGCGCGGCGTTCGAGGCGTATCTCGACACGGTGCAGAGGACGACGGAGGTCGAGCGGCAGGACGCGACGCGACCGAAGACGGGCGTCTTCCTCGGCCGGTATGCGATCAACCCCATGACGGGCGACCGCATCCCGATCTGGGCGGCCGACTACGTGCTCGCGGACTACGGCAAGGGCGCGATCATGGCCGTGCCCGCGCACGACCAGCGCGACCTCGACTTCGCGCGCGTCTTCGGCCTGCCCGTGCGCGTCGTCGTCGACACGACGGCGCCCGTCACGGGCGCGATCCCCGTCATCGGCACGGACGAGAACGGCGACCCCGTGCTCCCCGACGTCGAGATCGCCGACCCCGTGCTCACGGGCGAGGCGCTCTCGGGAGACGGGCGGATGATCAACTCCGGGCCGCTCGACGGCCTGAGCAAGTCGAACGCCATCCGGCGCGCGATCGAGATCATGACGGAGCGCGGCGTCGGCCGCGCGGCGAAGACCTACCGTCTGCGCGACTGGCTCATCTCGCGGCAGCGCTACTGGGGCACCCCCATCCCCGTCATCCACGGGCAGGACGGCTCGCTCGTGCCCGTGCCGGAGGACCAGCTGCCCGTGCTGCTGCCGCCGAGCGAGGGACTCGACCTGCAGCCCAAGGGCAGCTCCCCGCTCGGGGCGGCCGAGGACTGGGTGCACGTGCCGAATCCCGTCGACGGCACGCCCGCGCTGCGCGACCCGGACACGATGGACACGTTCGTGGACAGCTCGTGGTACTTCCTGCGCTTCCTCTCCCCGCACGACGACACGCAGGCGTTCGACCCCGCCGAGGTGGAGAAGTGGGCCCCCGTCGACCAGTACGTGGGCGGCGTGACCCACGCCATCCTGCACCTGCTGTACGCGCGATTCATCACGAAGGTGCTCTTCGACCTCGGCTACGTGACCTTCACCGAGCCGTTCAGCGCGCTTCTCAACCAGGGCATGGTCATCATGAACGGGTCGGCGATGTCGAAGAGCCGCGGCAACCTCGTGCGGCTCTCCGACCAGCTCGACGAGCACGGGGTCGACGCCGTGCGCCTGACGATGGCGTTCGCGGGCCCGCCCGAGGACGACATCGACTGGGCCGACGTCTCGCCCGCGGGCGCGGCGAAGTTCCTCGCGCGCGCGTGGCGCCTCGCGGGGGATGTCACGAGCGAGCCGTCGATCGAGTGGAAGTCGGGCGATCCCTCCCTGCGCCGCGCGACGCACCGCTTCCTCGCGGAGGCGCCCGGGCTCGTCGAGTCGTTCAAGTTCAACGTCGTCGTTGCGCGCATCATGGACCTCGTCAACCTCACGCGCAAGGCGATCGACTCGGGTCCCGGCGGCGGCGACGCCGCCGTGCGCGAGGCCGCCGAGGTCGTCGCGATGGCGTTGAGCCTCTTCGCGCCGTACACCGCCGAGGAGATGTGGGAGCGGCTCGGCCACGAGCCCAGCGTCGCGTTCGCGGGATGGCGCAAGCCCGATCCGACGCTCCTCGTGCAGGAGTCGGTGACCGCGATCTTCCAGGTCGACGGCAAGGTGCGCGATCGGCTCGACGTCCCGCCGACGATCGGGACGGACGAGCTCGAGGCGCTCGCGCGCGAGTCGGCGGCTGTGCGCCGCGCGCTCGGCGAGCGCGAGATCGTGAACGTCGTCGTGCGCGCGCCACGAGTCGTCAACATCGCCACGCGCGGCTGACCACTCCACAGGTCGGCCGCACGGCCACCGCGTGGGGCCGCGCGCTCCTAGCGTCGGAGCGTGACCGAGCCCGAGCGACACCGACTGCGCGTCCGCGCGACCGCGGGTGCGGCCGTCGTGCTCGTGCTCGCGGGCATCGCGTGCGCCGTGATCGTCGCGGCGGTCGCGCCCGGCCCGGGGGCGACGCGCACGGTCGCGCCCGCGGACTCGGGGAGCGCGGCAGCGGACGCCGGCGCGGGGGCCGCGGAGGCGGAACGGCCGGGAGCGGGGGAGCCGTCGCCCGCGCCCGTGTTCGTGCACGTGCTCGGAGCCGTCGCGCACCCCGGGCTGTACGAGCTGACGGAGGGCGCACGCGTCGTCGACGCGATCGCGGCCGCGGGAGGGCTCGCCGAGGGCGCGGACGAGGGCCAGGTCAACCTCGCGCGCCGCGTCGACGACGGGGAGCAGATCGCCGTGCCCCTCGTCGGGCAGGTCCCTCCGCCCGGCGCGGCACCGTCCGGGGCGGGTCACCCGGGCCGGATCGACATCAACACCGCGGACGCGGCCGCGCTCGACACGCTCCCGGGCATCGGCCCCGCGCTCGCAAAGAGGATCGTGGACTGGCGCGCGAAGAACGGCCGTTTCGCGACCGTCGACGACCTCCTCGACGTGCCGGGCATCGGGCAGAAGGTGCTCGGCGACGTGCGGGACCTGGTGACGACGTGAGGGTCGACCTCCGGCTCGCGGCGCCCGCGGTCGCCGCGTGGACGAGCGCGGGCGTGCTCGTCGGCGTGCCCGCCGCCGCCGGGCCGTCGACCATCGTCCTGTGGGCGGTCGCGGTGCTCGCCGCCGGGGTCGCGCTCGCGCGCCCCGCCGCGGGCGGCCTCGCGATCGTCGCGCTCGTCGCCGCAGGGGCGGGGCTCGCGGCCACAGCGGTCGCGGCGAACGGTCCCGCACGCACGCCCGCGTCCCTCGAGCGCGCGGTCGACGGCGGCACGAGCGTGCTCGCGCGCATCGCGCTCGAGGCGCGCACCGTGGCGGGCAGCCGCGCGCCCGTCGCGGCGACGATCCGGGAGTGGCAGGACGGCCGCGGCGAGGCTCGCGGGTCGGTCCCGGTCGTGCTCTTCGGTCCCGTGCCGGCAGCGCGTGCGGGCGACGTCGTCCGCGTGCGGGTCGGACTCGAGCACGCCGATCCCGGCGAGCGCGCGGCGTACCTCGCCTTCCCGCGGGGCACGGCTCGCGTCGTCGCGCACGCGCCCGCCGGGCTCGCCGCGGTGGACGGCCTCCGGCGGGGCCTGGGCGTCGTCGCCGAGCGGCTCGGCGGCGACGGCGGCGCGCTCCTGCCCGGGCTCGCGATCGGCGACACGAGCGCCGTCCCCGACGGCCTGGACGCGGACATGACGACGGCGTCGCTCACGCACCTCACGGCGGTCTCGGGTGCGAACTGCGCCGTCGTCGTGACGCTCGTCGCGGTGGGAGCGGGACTCGCGGGCGTCGGACGCCGCGGGCGCACGATCGCGGCCCTCCTCGCCCTCGCAGGGTTCGTCGTGCTCGTGACGCCACAGCCGAGCGTGCTGCGCGCCGCGGTCATGGCGGCGATCGCTCTCGCCGCCGTCGCGGCGGGGCGGCCGGCACGCGGCGTCCCGCTCCTCGCGCTCGCCGTGCTCGTGCTGCTCGCGGCCGACCCGTGGCTCGCGCGCGACTACGGCTTCGTGCTCTCGGTGCTCGCGACGGGCGCGCTGCTCGTGCTCGCGGGCCCCCTCGCCGCGCGGATCGCGCGTGTGCTCCCGCTCCCGCTCGCGCGCGTGCTCGCGATCCCGCTGAGCGCGCAGCTCGCGTGCCAGCCCGTCCTCGTGCTCCTCGATCCCGGCATGCCCGTGTGGGCCGTGCCGGCGAACGTGCTCGCGGAGCCCGCCGCGCCCGCCGCGACCGTGCTCGGCATGGCGGCGTGCCTCGTGCTGCCGGTGCTGCATCCGCTCGGCGTCGCGCTCGCGGCCGCGGCATGGGTGCCCTCGGCGTGGATCGCCGCGGTCGCGCGGGGGAGCGCCCACCTGCCGGCTGCGCGCGTCCCGTGGCTGCCGGGCGTCGCGGGCGCGGCCCTGCTCGCCGCGGCGACGCTCGCGGTGCTCGTCGCGGTGCTCGCGTCGGGCCTCCCGCGCCGTGTGGCGGTCCTTGCGCTCGCGGGAGCGATCGCGGGAGGCGGGGTCGTCGCGACCGTGGGCACGGTCGAGCGCATCGCGGGCCGGTCGGGGGACTGGGAGTACGCGGCGTGCGACGTGGGGCAGGGCGACGCCTTCCTCGTGCGCAGCGCGGGCCGCGTCGCCCTCGTCGACACGGGGCCGGATCCCGCGCGTGTGCGGGGATGCCTCGACACGCTCGGCGTGCGCCGGCTCGACCTGCTCGTCCTCACGCACTACGACCTCGACCATGTCGGGGGCGTGAGCGCGGTCGTCGGGCGCACGGCGCTCGCGCTCGTCGGGCCGAGCGCGGGGGCGGACGACGATCGCGTCTCCGCCGCCGTGCGGCGCGGAGGCGCCCAGGTGCGCTCGGTGACGGAGGGAGCCACGGGCGTGCTCGGCGACCTCGACTGGCGCGTCGTGTGGCCGGCTCCGGACGCTCCCGTCGAGCTCGGCAACGAGTCGAGCGTGACCGTGCGCTTCGACGCGCGCCGGGGCTGTCGCACGGCGTGCCTGAGCGGCCTCTTCCTCGGCGATCTCGACGAGCGCGCGCAGGACCTCCTCGCCGGACGCGGAGAGACGCTCGCCGCCGACGTCGTCAAGGTCGCGCACCACGGGTCGGCGAACCAGAGCGCGCGGCTCTACCGTCTCGTGCACGCGACCGTCGGCCTCATCGGCGTCGGCGCGCACAACGACTACGGGCACCCCACCGACACGGCGCTCGGCATCCTGCGCTCGGTCGGCACCGCGATCGCCCGCACGGACCGCGAGGGCCTCGTGCTCGTGAGCGGGTCCCCCGAGCGCGTGCGCGTGTGGAGCGAGCGGGACCCCGGCGGATGAGCGCGGGCGCCGGGAGAGCTAGGCCGTGTGCAGCGGGGTGCGGCGGGACGCGGGCGGGTGCGGCGGGACGCGGGCGGGTGCGGCGGGACGCGATCGGGTACGACGGGGCGCGGGCGGGTACGACGGGGCGCGGGCGGGTACGGCGCGGGGGCGGTCGGCTGCGGCAGGGCGCGGGCGCGGCCAGGCGCGAGCGGTGACGGTGACGCGCCCTAGGCTGGACGCAGGACGAGAGGAGAACGGTGGCGGCACCCCGGGGAGCGAGGGCGGGAGCGGCGGCGAAGGCGTCGCCGAAGACCGCGATCCCCGTCCTGTCGTGGGATCGCATCCGTCCCGCGCCCGTCGTGCTCGTGACCGGTCCCGAGACCTTTCTCGCCGAGCGCGCGGCGCGGTCGGTGCGCGACCTCCTCAGGGCGGAGGACCCGAGCCTCGAGGTGTCGGACGTCGACGCGGGCGCCTACGCGCCCGGCGAGCTGCTCACGCTCGCGAGCCCGTCGCTCTTCGGCGAGCCCCGTCTCATCCGCGTGAGCGGCGTCGAGAAGGGCACCGACGCCTTCTACGCGGAGGCGCTCGAGTACCTCGCGGCGCCCGGCGAGGGGACGACCCTCGTGCTGCGGCACGCGGGCGGGGCGCGCGGCCGCAAGCTCCTCGACGCGATCCGCGGCGGCCTCGGCGGCGGCGTGGAGATCGCGTGCCTCGAGCTCAAGCGCGACTCCGACAAGCAGGACTTCGTGCTCGCCGAGTTCGCCGCGGAGGGGCGGCGCGTCTCGCCCGGCGCCGTGCGCGCCCTCGTCTCCGCGTTCGGGGACGACCTCGCCGAGCTCGCGGCCGCGTGCCGGCAGCTCATCGCCGATGCGGCCGAGGAGATCACCGAGCAGACGGTCGACACGTACTACGGCGGCCGCGTCGAGACGAACGCCTTCCGTGTCGCTGACGCGGCGATCGCGGGTCGCACGGGCGAGGCGCTCGTGCTCCTGCGCCACGCGCTCGCCTCCGGCGCCGACCCCGTGCCCATCGTCGCGGCGTTCGCCTCGAAGATCCGAACGATGGCGCGCGTGGGCGGCGCGCGCGGAGGCTCCGCGCAGCTCGCCGGGCAGCTCGGTCTCGCGCCGTGGCAGGTCGATCGCGCCCGGCGCGACCTCTACGGATGGACGGAGGAGGGGCTCGGTCGCGCGATCGTGCTCGTCGCCGAGACGGACGCGCAGGTCAAGGGGCAGGGACGCGACCCCGTCTACGCGCTCGAGCGCATGGTCGCGGTCATCGCCGCGCGCGGGCTCGACTGAGGCGCGACCCGCGCGAGCGCGGCCGAGGGCAGCGAGGTGCGCGGCAGGTGCCCGTCGGCCTGGTGCGAGCGGATCTGGGGCGAGCGATCCTGGTGCGAGCGGATCTGGGGCGAGCGATCCTGGTGCGAGCGGATCTGGGGCGAGCGATCCTGGTGCGAGCGGATCTGGGGCTAGCGATCCTGGTGCGTGTCGGCCCCGGCGTGAGTCGGCTCAGGGGGCGACCGCCTTGCATGCGCCCGCGCAGACGGCGGAAGCCCCGCGCACAGCGGGGCTTCTCGACGGGACGGCGGTCCCCGCGGCGCGCGGGGACCGCCGCTCAGAGAGCGGAGACCTGCTTGGCGATCGCCGACTTGCGGTTCGCCGCCTGGTTCTTGTGGATGACGCCCTTGCTCACGGCCTTGTCGAGCTTGCGCGTGGCGACGGCGAGCGACGCGACGGCCTTCTGCTTGTCGCCTGCGGCGACGGCCTCACGCGTCGAGCGGATGAGCGTCTTGAGCTCGCTCTTGACGGCCTTGTTGCGCTCGCGCGCCTTCTCGTTCGTCTTGATGCGCTTGATCTGCGACTTGATGTTTGCCACGTGTGAGCCTTTTCGTTTCGGATGGGGAGGCAGCCGGGAGCGGGTCCCGCCTCGAGAGTCCGGCTGCGATTCGCGCGGGGACGCACCTCGCGCACAAGCCAACAGATGACTTTACCAGCCCGTGGGGGTCAGCGGCAATCGGCGTCGGACGCGCCCGCGGCCGGCACGAAGATCGCCTCGCCGTGCGGCTCGAGCGCCGTGCGGATGCGACGCACGAAGCCCTCGCGCATCGCGGGCATCCCCTCCAGCGGGAACCACGCGACCTCGAGCGCCTCCCCGTCGACCGGCTCGGGCCGTCCCGAGCGGTAGGCGCAGCGGAATGTCAGGTCGAGGTACTGGGCCTGATCGCCGTTCGGGTACACGACGGGCTCGCTCACCGAGACGGACGCGAGCCGCTCGACCCGGATCTCGACCCCCGTCTCCTCCATCGCCTCGCGGGCCGCGGCGATCGCGGGCTCCTCTCCCGGGTCGATGATGCCCGTCACGGGGGCCCACTCGTCCGTGTCCGCTCGGCGGATGAGCAGGACGCGGTCGCCGTCGAGGATGACGGCGGTCACGCCCGAGAGCCAGAGCGGAGCCGTGCCGATGCGCGCGCGAAGGTCGAGGATGAACTCGGGGATGGCCACGCGGCCGATCGTACCGGCCGGGGCCGCCGCCCGCCGCACGGCCGCCGCCGCTCGGTGCCTGGCGCTCGGTATCTGCCGCTCGGCGCCTGCCGGACGGCGCCTGCCCTACGCCGCACGGCGCTCTGCCGCTCGGCGCCTGCCGCACGGCGCCTGCCGCACGCTGCCCGCCGACGATTCTCCTCCGCGGGCGAGCGCGTGGGAGAATGACCCGGATGTCCCCCCGTGCCGCGCGCGCGCCGGAACCCGCCGCGACGGATCCCGCGCTGATCCGCAACTTCTGCATCATCGCGCACATCGACCACGGCAAGTCCACGCTCGCCGACCGCATGCTGCAGATCACG
>JAATFA010000125.1 GCA_015655445.1 Actinomycetales bacterium
CGATCACCAGCTGGCTGGCGCCCGCCTCCAGCGCCGACATCACGCTGAGAGCCCTCCCGAACGAGATCGGCCGGGGAACGGCGAGCGGCGAAAGGGCTCGCAACGTGGCGAAGGCCGCGTCTGAGAAACGAAGCCCCGCGCCCAGCTGGTAGAGCGACCAGGCGGCGGATGCCAGCGAGCTCAGGCCGCTCGGATAGGCGCCCTCGCTCGGGTCGAGCGGCACCGCGAGGCCGGCCTCGGCGAGCACGGGGTCGCCGGCGCCGGGCGGGGCGATGCGGTCCCCGGCGATCACGGCGTCGACGATCTCGCGCGCCGCCGCCGCGTAGCGCACCTCGCCGGTGACGAGCGCGAGGCGCAGCAGGCCGTTCGCGAGCATCCCGTGGTCCTCGAGGGTCGCAGGCGCGTCGGAGACGCGCGCGCCGAGCGCGACGCGCACGATCCTGCCGCCGCGCACCTGCCGGTCGAGCACGGCATCGGCCGCGCGCGCCGCGGCGTCGACCCACTCCCGCCGCTCGAGGAGCGCTCCCGCATCCGCGAGCGCCTCGATCGCGAGCCCGTTCCATCCCGCGAGCACCTTCTCGTCGAGAGCGGGCCGGCCCTGCCGCGCGCGCTCCTCGCGGTCGAGGGCGTAGTAGCCGCCCTCGACGCGCCGCCCGTCGACCTCGCTCTCGCTGTCCTGCGCGGAGGCGAACGCGCCGTGCGGGAGGCGCAGGACGCCGAGCAGGAAGCCCGCGACCCCCTCGGCGACCTCCCGCATCCCCGCGCGCGCGTACGCGCGCAAGAGGAGCGCATTGTCGTAGAGCATGCGCTCGTAGTGCGGCTCGGACCAGTCGCGACGCACGGCGTAGCGGAAGAAGCCGCCCTCGACGGGATCGCGCAGGGGCGAGCGCGCCAAGGCCGCGAGCGCGCGCTCGGCGAGGCCACCGGCCGCCGCGTCGCCGTGCTCGCCCCGGTCGAGCAGGAAGAGCAGCACCGTCGCGACGGGGAACTTGGGCGCGTCGCCGAACCCGCCGTGCTCGCGATCCTCCTGGGCGGCGAGCGCCGCGACCGCTCGCGTGAGGGCCTGCTCGTCGAGCAGCGCCCCGGCCTCCTCGCGGGCACGCTCCGCGAGCGCGTCCACGATCGCGCGACCGGTCCGCTCGATCTGGGGGCGCCGCTCCCGCCACGCCTCCTGCACGGCGTCGAGCACCTGGGCGAACGACGGACGCCCGGCCACCGGCTGCGGCGGGAAGTAGGTGCCGGCGAAGAACGTGCGCCCCTCGGGCGTCGCGAAGACCGTGAGCGGCCAGCCGAGCTCGCGCGTGAAGGCGCTCGCGGCCGCGAGGAAGCTCGCGTCGACCTCCGGATGCTCCTCGCGGTCGACCTTGACGCACACGAAGCGCGCGTTGAGGTACGCCGCGACGGCGGGATCGGAGAACGTCTCCCGCGCCATGACGTGACACCAGTGGCACGTCGCGTACCCGATCGAGACGAGCACGGGCACGTCCCGCCGGCGCGCCTCCGCGAAGGCCTCCCGGCCCCACGGCCACCAGTCGACGGGGTTGTCGGCGTGGGCCCGCAGGTACGGGCTCACGGCGTCGGCGAGGCGACGGGGCGCCATGCGCGCCTCAGTCCGCCTCAAGCACGTCGACGTTCTCCGTCGGGGGCTCGCGCCGCGACGTCGGGAGGCCGCAGGCGGTCCGGGGGATGTCGTGACGGGAGCGGAAGCGCACGGCGGGAACCGGCACGGCGGGAGCGGGCACGGCGGGAAGGGGCATGGCTCCCATGCTGCCATCGCTCGCTGCCGCTCCAGCGAGCTCCCCGCCGGCGGCGCGGACGAGCGAGCTACCCCGCGCGATCGACGACGTGTCGCAGGGCCGGCCCCGTGTACTCGCTCAGCGGCCGGATGAGGGAGTTCGCGGCGAGCTGCTCGCGCACGTGCGCGGTCCACCCCACGACGCGGCTCGCGACGAAGAGCGGCGTGAACGCCGCCGTGTCGAAGCCCATGAGGTGGTAGGCAGGCCCGCTCGGATAGTCGAGGTTCGGCTTGATCCCCTTCGCCTCGGCCATCGCTGCCTCGAGCTCGTCGTAGAGCGCGAGCAGGTCCGGACGCTCGTAGTGCTCGACGAGGGAGTCGAGCGCGGCGCGCATCGTGGGCACGCGCGAGTCGCCGTTCTTGTAGACGCGGTGGCCGAAGCCCATGATCTTGCGCTTGTCGGCGAGCGCGCGCTCGAGCCACGCGCGCGTGGCCTCCGCCGTCCCGATCTCCTCGAACATGTGCATGACCGCCTCGTTGGCTCCGCCGTGCAAGGGCCCCTTGAGCGCGCCGATCGCCCCGACGACGGCGCTGTGCAGGTCGCTCAGCGTGCTCGTGATGACGCGCGCCGCGAAGGTCGAGGCGTTGAACGAGTGCTCGGCGTACAGGATCATCGACACGTCGAGCGCGTTCACGACGACGAGCTCGGGCACGTCCCCGAACGTCATGTGCAGGAGGTTCGCGGAGAAGCCGAGGTCCTCACGCGGCGGGACGACGTCGAGGCCGCGGCGGCGGCGCTGGTCGTACGCGAGGATCGCAGGGATCTGCGCCCACAGCCGCACGGCCTTCTGGAGGTCGAGGTCCTCGTCCGCCGTCTCGTGGCCGGTGAGCGGGGCGAGCCCCGCCTCGCGCGCGCCGACGACGCTCGCCGCGGTGCGCAGCACATCCATGGGATGCGCGGTCTCGGGAAGCTCGTCGACGACGCGGCGCACGACCGGGTCGAGTTCGCGGTGCGCACGCTCGACGCTCTCGAACGCCTCGAGCTGCTCGGCCGAGGGCAGCTCGCCGTGCCAGATCAGGTAGGCGACCTCCTCGAACGAGCACGCGTCGGCGAGCTCCTGCACGGGGTAGCCGCGGTAGAGGAGCGAGTTGCTCGCGGGGTCGACCTTCGAGATCGCCGTCGTGTCGACGACGACGCCGGCCAGTCCCTTGCTGATCTCCGTCATGACCTCATCCTCGTCCCCCGACCGCTCTCGCGCGAGGTCGCGACTCGGGCGCGCGCCCCCGGCTCAGCGTGCGCCGGGGACCTCGAAGTCGAACACCGAGGAGTCGAAAGCGGTGTAGCCGGCGTAGTCGAGCAGCTCGTAGAGGCGCGCGCGCGTCTGCATGCCCGCGACCTCGCGCCCCTGGCTGCCCTCGGACGCGATCGTGTCGAGGCCGCGCTAGATCGCCCCGAGCGCGATGCGCAGGAGCGTCACGGGGTAGATGACGATGCGCACGCCCGCGTCGGCGAGCTCGCGCGCCGTGAAGAGCGCGCTCTTGCCGAACTCCGTCATGTTCGCGAGCACGGGCACGTCGACGGCGGAGGCGATCGCCTCGAACTCGCGCAGGTCCGCCATCGCCTCCGGGAAGATCGCGTCGGCGCCCGCGTCGACGAGCTGACGGGCGCGCGCGACCGCCGCGTCGAGCCCCTCGATCGCGCGCACGTCGGTGCGCGCCATGATGACGAGGTCGGCGTCGCGACGCGCGTCCGCCGCCGCGCGGATGCGCTTGACCGCGGTCTCCGCGTCGACGACCGCCTTGCCGTCGAGGTGCCCGCAGCGCTTGGGGTTGACCTGGTCCTCGATGTGCAGCGCCGCGACGCCCGCGTCCTCGAGCGTCTGCACCGTGCGCGCGACGTTCATCGGCTCGCCGAAGCCGGTGTCGGCGTCGACGAGCACGGGCAGGTCGGTCATGCGCGCGATCTGCTGCGCGCGCGCCGCGACCTCGGTGAGTGTCGTGAGGCCGATGTCGGGCAGGCCGAGCTCGGCGCTCACCACCGCGCCGGACACGTAGACGCCCTCGAACCCCTTCTCCTGGATGAGGGGCGCCGTGAGGGGCGTGAACGCGCCCGGGAAGCGCAGCAGTCCGCCCGCGGCGAGCCGCTCGCGCAGCGCGACGCGCTTCTCGTGCGGGGTGACGGTCGAGTACAGCATCAGCTCCTCCTCGCGGTGGGCGACGGGCCCGGCAGCGCCCGGGCCGACGGCGACGGCGACGGGCTCAGCGACGCCCGCCCCGGCGGCAGCGGCCGGGTCGGCAGCGGCCGGGCCGGCATCGGCAGGGTCGGCAGCGGCAGGGCCAGCCGCGCTCGAGGCATCAGAACAGCCCCCGCGGCCCCGACGGGAGGGACGGCACGCGCACCGTGAGGCCCGCGAGCTCCGCCGGCTCGAGCTCCGGCAGGCGCTCGGCGAGGGCGAGGAAGCGCTCGGCCTCGGCATCCTCGACGACGCCCTCCGCGAGCGTGCGGAACTTGCGCACGTAGTCCGCGCGCGCGAACGGCCGCGCTCCGAGGGGATGGGCGTCCGCGACCGCGATCTCGCGCACGAGCCGCGTGCCGTCGGCGAGCTCGGCCTCCATGCGTCCGCCGAACGCCTTCTCGGCCGGGTCGGGCGAGTGGTAGCGGCGCGTCCACTCCGGGTCCTCCTCGGTCGAGATGCGCCGCCACAGCGCGACCGTGTCGGGCCGGGTCGCCCGCTCGCGCGCGTAGCTGCGCTCGTGGTGCCACTCGCCGTCCTGCAGCGCGACCGCGACGATGTAGGGGAGCGAGTGGTCGAGCGTCTCACGCGTGGCGTGCGGGTCGTACTTCTGCGGGTCGTTCGCGCCCGATCCGATGACGGTGTGCGTGTGGTGGCTCGTGTGGAGCACGATCCGCTCGACGCGATCCGGGTCGCGCAGCTCGGGGTGCTCCTGGCCCAGCCGCCGCGCGAGGTCGATCCACGCCTGCGCCTGGTACTCGGCGGAGTGCTCCTTCGTGTAGGAGTCGAGGATCGCGCGCTTGGGCTCGCCGGGCTCCGGCAGCGGCACGGCGTACACCGCGTCGGGACCGTCGAGCAGCCACGCGATGACGCCGTCCTCGCCCTCGTAGATGGGCGTCGGGCTCGACTGCCCGCGCATCGCGCGGTCGATCGCCTCGACCGCGGCCTTGCCGGCGAGGGCCGGCGCGTACGCCTTCCAGCTCGAGATCTCGCCCTTGCGGGACTGGCGCGTCGCCGTCGTC
>JAATFA010000169.1 GCA_015655445.1 Actinomycetales bacterium
CTCGGCTTCGGCGCCGTGTGGGTCGGCGGCTCGCCCGCGGCGGACCTGAGCATCGTCGAGAGCCTGCTCGCGGCGACGGAGCGCATCGTCGTCGCGACGGGCATCGTGAGCATCTGGTCGACGACGCCCGACGACCTCGCCGCCGCCTACCACCGCGTCGTCCAGGCGCACCCGGGGCGCTTCCTGCTCGGCCTCGGCACGAGCCATCCGGAGCGCTGGGGCGCCCAGGCGGCGAAGCCGTACGACGCGCTCGTGGCGTTCCTCGACGCGCTCGGCGAGCGCGGCGTGCCCGTGGAGGGCCGCGTGCTCGCCGCGCTCGGCCCGCGCGTGCTGCGGCTTTCCCGCGAGCGCGCGCTCGGCGCGCACCCCTACCTCGTGACGCCCGAGCACACGCGGCGTGCGCGGGAGATCCTCGGCGAGGGGCCCCTGCTCGCGCCCGAGCAGCGCGTCGTGCTGCGGGCGGACCCGGAGGAGGCGCGCGCGATTGGCCGTCCGACCGTGCAGACCCCGTATCTCGGTCTCGTCAACTACCGCCGCAACCTCGAGCGGCTCGGCTATGCGACGGACGAGCTCGACGGGGGCGGGAGTGATCGCCTCATCGACGACCTCGTCGTCTACGGTGAGCCTGCGACGATAGCGCAACGCCTCGGCGCGCACCTCGAGGCGGGCGCCGACCACGTCGCCGTGCAGCTGCTGCCCGGCCCCGGCGACGACCTGCGCACGGGCTACACGGCGCTCGCGCGCATGCTCGGGCTCGAGTCGCGCTGAGCGCCGCCGGCCACCGCGCGCGGAGCGGGCGTCAGCCGGGGAGCACGACGAGGTCGGGCGTGAGCGCGTCGAGCGAGGTCACACCCGACTGGTCGAGCGCGATCGCGAACTCGCTCGTGAGCCTCTGGACGACCGCCGCCACGCCATCCGCGCCGCCCGTCGCGAGCCCCCACATGACGGGGCGTCCGACGAAGACCGCGCGGGCGCCGAGCGCGAGGGCGGCGAGCACCGCGACGCCCGAGCGGATGCCGCTGTCGACGAAGAGCTCGGCGCGGCCGCCGACGACGGGGGCGATCTCGGCGAGCGCTCGCAGCGACGAGACCGAGCTGCCGATGCGCCGACCGCCGTGGGTCGAGACGATGATGCCGTCGGCGCCCGCGCCGACCGCACGGTCCGCGTCGTCCGCCCGCAGCACGCCCTTGACGACGACGGGCAGTCCGCTCAGCTCCTTGAGCCACGCGATGTCCTCGAGCGCCGGGTTCGGGGAGGCGGGCACGGAAACGAGCTCGTCCCGCTCGCGCGCGGTGAGGTTGACGAGGCGCGCCTTGCCGGGCGCGTCCGGCCACTCGGTCGGCTCGACGCCCGGCCGCGAGACGGTGAGGGCGGTCGTGTCGACGGTGAGCACGATCGCGGACGCGCCCGCCTCGACCGCGCGCGCGACGAAGCGCTCCGTGATGGACCGCCGCCCGAGCAGGTAGAGCTGGAACCACCACGGCGCGCCCTGCGCGGCGACGTCGGCGAAGGGCACGCCCGTGTTGGTGGAGACGCCGAGGAGCGTGCCGATCCGCGCGGCCGCCTCCGCCGTCGCGCGCTCGCCGCGCGGGTCGGCCGCGACCTGCTGCGCCATGGGCGCGACGAGCACGGGCGTCGACACGGGCGTGCCGAGCACGGTCGTCGCGGGGGAGAGCGTTCGCGCCCCCTGCAGCACGCGCGGGCGCAGCGAGAGGGCCGCCCACTCCTCCGCCGCCGCGCGCGCGCGGGCGGCATCGCCCGCCGTCGCCCGGAAGTACTCCATCACATACCACTCGAGCCGCTCCGCCGCGCTGCGCTCGAGCTCGTCGATCCACATGAGCCCAGCCTGCCACCTGCCAGACTGGAGCCGATGGCTGGAGTGCTGACCGGGTTCGCCGTGATCGGCGTCATCATCCTCGTCGGCTACATCGTCGGCCGCACCGGGATCCTCGGCGAGCACGCGCGCTTCGTGCTCAGCCGCATCGTGTTCTCCGTGCTCTCGCCATGCCTGCTGCTGACCGTGCTCGCGGACGCGAACGTGCACGTGCTCTTCTCCCGGCTGCTCATCGTCTCCTTCCTCGCCGCGGTCGCGTGCTTCGCGCTCTTCGCCGTCGTCGCGCTCGCGCTGTGGCGCCGACCGATCACGCAGGTCGTCGTCGGCTCGCTCGCCGCCGGGTACACGAACGCGAACAACATCGGCGTGCCCGTCGCCGTGTACGTGCTCGGGAACGCGGCGTACTCGGCGCCCGTCGTGCTGCTCCAGCTGCTCGTGTTCACGCCCGTCGCCCTCGGCATCCTCGACGCGAAGACCCGCGGGAGCGTCTCGGTGCGCCGCATCCTGCTGCAGCCGGTCACGAACCCGCTCACGCTCGGATCCGCGCTCGGCGTCATCATCTCGGTCACGGGCGTGCACGTGCCCGACCCGATCTTCGAGCCGTTCCGGCTCATCGGCGAGGCCGCGGTGCCGCTCGTGCTCATCTCGTTCGGGATGTCCCTGTCGGGGGCGCGACTGCTGCAGCCGGGCTCCGGACGCCGCGACGTGCTCTACGCGGCCGCGCTCAAGGTCGCCGGCATGCCCGCGATCGCATGGGCGCTCGGCGAGTTCGTCTTCGGCCTGCGCGGCCACGACCTCTTCGTCGTGACGGCGCTCGCGGCGCTGCCGAGCGCGCAGAACGTCTTCAACTACGCGCAGCGCTACGAGCGCGGGGAGGTCATCGCGCGCGACGCCGTGCTCATCACGACGCTCGCGTCGGTGCCCGCCCTGCTGCTCGTCTCCGCGCTCCTCGCCTCCTAGCCGTGCCCGCGCGAGCGTCGGAGGTGCCGGACCGCTCCCCCTCCTCCGGCCAGGACGGCCGAGCGCGGCCCGGCGCGTCGCTGCAGACCGACCACGGCCGACTCCTAGGACGTGTCGATCACAGTCGTCTCGTCGTCGACCGCGGGAGACTGCTGGCCGAGGTGCAGAAGCAGTCCGATACGGCGGGGAGGATCGACCGGGTTGTCTCGATCGATTCCACGATCGCTCGTGTGCACCAGCACGGTGAGACCCTTCCACGGGACACAAGGGGCTCTGCCGCATCACGAGAATCCGTGGTTCGAGCCGCCTGATCACGGGATCGGACGATCTCGGAGCGGGCTGACGATCAAGGTGCACCTGGTCTGCGACGGCCGCGGCCGGCCATTGGGCATGATGACCGCCGGCGAGCAACAGCAGGAGCGTTGCAGGGGCCGAAACGTCGTCGAACGGTGCGTCAAACCGGCTCAAGCAATGGCGCGGGATCGCGATGCGCTCGGAGGAACTCCCCCGCACCTACCGCGCCGCCGTCTGTCTCGCCGCCACGCTTACTGGGGTCGAGGCGGGCCCCTCCCGGCCGGCCTCAGTGACGGCTCGACCGGCGTCGTGTCGATGCGCGAGGATGACGAGGTGGTTTCCTATGTGCGTCCGTCGATCGAGGCGCCGATCTTCCGTGACGCCGATGGGCATGTCATCGACTACGGGAACAGGTGGGACGGGTCGCCTCCGGAGGACACCTACTCGGTGGACACGCACCCCGAGCGATTCGCGCCACTCCACACCATCGCGGACGCCCTCATCGCGCACCTCCGCGACGCCTACGACGTCGACGTCGAGGAGGGCGTGGAGGTAGCCGAAGACCTGCTCCGCCCCTCGTATCACGAGGTGGTGCGCGCCGCACGGATACGACCGAACGACCCGGCATGCGCATCCGTGACATTGGTCTTCACCGCGTACCCGGGGATCTACATGCATGCGGGACTGCTCAACGACTTCCACTATCCGGTCTGCGGATGCGACGCCTGCGACTCGAACTGGCAATCCGAAGCCGACGACCTCGAGCGACGAGTGCTCGCCGTCGTGACCGGGCACTATCACGAGACCGTCGAGCGAGGAGCTCTCGACCCCTGGGTCGGGTACGCGTTCACGTATCCCGATGGCGCGAACTCGGGCGGATCCCGCGAGTGCGGCATACCACCCGAACGACTCAAGGCCGCGGAATCAATCCTGCGGAACCTCTCCAGGCAGTGGGCCGAGTGGCCCAGCAACGCTTCATCCTCGTGATCAACACGCCCTAGAAGACCATGGGCCGGTCGTCGTCCTCGGGGGCGAGCGCGAGGTCGACGACGACAGGCACGTGGTCGCTCGGACCCTTGCCCTTGCGCTCGTTCCGCTCGATGCGCGCGTCGGTCACGAGCTCGGCGAAGTCACGCGATCCGAGGATGAAGTCGATGCGCATCCCCTCGTTCCGCGGGAAGCGCAGCTGCTGGTAGTCCCAGTACGTGAAGAGCCCCTCGGGCACGCGATCCCGCACGACGTCCTCGAGCCCCGCCTCGAGCAGCGCGGCGAACGCGTCGCGCTCGGGCGGGGACACGTGGGTGCGGCCCGCGAAGAACTCCATGCTCCACACATCCGAGTCGCGCGGCGCGATGTTGAAGTCGCCCATGAGCGCGAACGGCACGCCCGGATGCGCCGCGAGCCACTCGGATGTCGTGCGCGCGAGCGCCGCGAGCCACTCGAGCTTGTAGACGTAGTGCGGGTCGCCGATCTCGCGTCCGTTGGGGACGTACAGGCTCCACAGCCGCACGCCCGCGACGGTGACGCCGATCGCCCGCGCCTCCCGGGGCAGCGAGCCGTCCTCGAGCGGCGCGCCGAAGCCGGGGGCGCCCGGGAAGCCGACCTCGACGTCCGTCATCGGCTCGCGGCTCGCGAAGGCGACGCCGTTCCACTGGTTCAGGCCGTGCAGCTCGACCGCGTAGCCGGCGGCCTCGAACGCCTCGAACGGGAACTGCTCGGGCGTGCACTTGATCTCCTGCATGCCGAGCACGTCGACGTCGGCGCGCACGAGCCAGTCCACCACCCGGTCGACGCGGCTGCGGATCGAGTTCACGTTCCAGGTGGCGATGCGCATGCCCGCCATGCTATTCGGCGCCGGCGACCCTCTATCGTGGACGACGTGACCGACGCGCGCGAGCAGCTCATCCGCCACATCCGCGACGAGGCCGTCTTCTTCGGGGACTTCACGCTCGTGAGCGGACGCAAGGCGAGCTACTACGTCGACCTGCGCAGGCTCAGCCTCGACCACCGCGTCGCGCCGCTCATCGGGCAGGTCATGGTCGACCTCATCGCCCCGGTCGAGAACGTCGCCGCGGTCGGGGGCCTCACGATGGGTGCAGACCCGATCGCGACGGCCGTGCTGCACCAGGGCGCCGCGCGCGGGCTTGCGTACGACGCGTTCGTCGTGCGCAAGGAGCCCAAGGACCACGGCCGCGGGCGGCAGGTCGAGGGGCCCGACCTCGAGGGCAAGCGCGTCGTCGTGCTCGAGGACACCTCCACGACGGGCGGGTCCCCGCTCAAGGCCATCGCGGCGCTCGAGGCCGTGGGCGCCGAGATCGCGGCGGTCGCCGTCGTCGTCGACCGCGCGACGGGAGCGCGGGAGGCGATCGAGGCCGCCGGCCACCCGTACCTTGCCGCGATCGGCCTCTCCGATCTGGGGCTCGATCCGTCGTGAGCGACCGGGAGGACGCCGACGCGAGCGAGTGGCTCGCGCGGCAGTTCGAGGCGACCGAGGCCGTGCCCGTCGCGCCGGAGGGCGAGCGGAGCGAGCCGGATGCGGCGGGCGAGCGCGGCGCCGCGGCGGGGGAGCGCGGCGAGCCGGACGAGGGCGAGTCCGCTCCGCCTCCGCTCGTCGAGCCTCCGCCGCGGCCGGCCGCACCCGATCCGCGTGCCGCGAGCGCCTTCTCGTGGACTCTCTCGCCCGGCGCCGGAGCGGGTGCCGGAGCGGGTGCGGGCGCTGATCCGGCCGAGGCCCCCCGTCGCGACCTCGATGCCGAGCCCGCTCGCGAGGGCGCGCCGGCAGCCCTGCCCGGCTCCGGCCGTGCGGACGCTCTCGCGCCCGGCGCGCGCCGGCGCGCGCCGATCGACACGGCGGACCTCGAGACGACGCAGGGGATGCGAGTGCCCGTGCCGACGTCCGTCGAGGCGGACCTCTCCGCGGCGTCGGCGCATCCGGCCTCCGCCGACGGCGAGCCGGGCGACCGCCGCCGCGCGCGCGGGGGGCACGCCGACCGGCCGCGCACGGACGGCATCGACGTGCTCTTCGACGAGACGCGGTTCGCCGAGCCCGAGCCTGCCGGCACGCCCGCCCTCGCCGCTCCCGCGGCACTCCTGACCCCGGGAACGAGGCGGACGCGTCGCCCGCCCGCGAAGCCTCCCGCGCGGGAGCGTGCGCACCCGGACCGTGGCCGTGCGCTGCTGTGGGCCGCGTGCGGCATCCTCGCCGTGCTCGCCCTCGTCGTGCTCTTCGTGCTCGGCACGCGCCTGCCGCTCGTCTTCGGCCCCGCCCCGTCCGCGGCCCCTGCGTCGTCTCCCGCTGCGCCGGCCGCGACGCCCACGCCCATCCCGACGGCGACGGTCGCGGCGGCGCCCGGCGCGCACGCCTGGACGGACCTCGCCGGCGGCGAGTGCGTCGACCCGTGGGTCTCGCCGTGGGAGCAGTCGTTCACGGTCGTCGACTGCGCCGCTCCGCACGCCGCGCAGCTCGTGCTGCGCGCGCCGTTCCCCGGTGACGCGAGCGCGTCCTTCCCAGGGCCGGACGCGCTCCAGTCGCAGATCGGCCTGCTCTGCAGCGCGCCGACAGCGCTCGACTACGCGGCCGCGGCCGCGTACGACGACATCGTCGTCTCCGGCAGCTATCCCGTGATGCAGCAGCAGTGGGACGCGGGAGACCACTCCTACTCGTGCTTCGTGAGCCGATCCTCCGGCCAGCCGATCACGGGCAGCCTCGCGCCCGCACCCTCCTCGACGCCCGCCCCGTGATCCCGGGCACGGCGATCGCACGTGCCGCGCCCGCATCGGTCGCGACCCGTGCCATCGCGACCGCGCGTCACACGATCTCGGTCTCGACCGGCTCCGGATCGACGAGCTCGAACACGCCCTCGATGACCTCGTTCGGCCGGAACGGGTAGCGCTCGATGTCGTCGCGGTCGCTGATGCCGGACAGCACGAGCACGGTGTGCAAGCCCGCCTCGATGCCCGCGACGATGTCGGTGTCCATGCGGTCGCCGATCATGCCCGTCGACTCGGAGTGCGCGCCGATCTTGTTGAGCGCCGAGCGGAACATCATGGGGTTGGGCTTGCCGACGACGTACGGCTCCTTGCCGGTCGCGCGCGAGATGAGCGCCGCGACCGCGCCCGTCGCAGGCAGGGGGCCCTCCGCGCTCGGCCCCGTCGGATCCGGGTTGGTCACGATGAAGCGCGCACCCGCGTCGATGAGACGGATCGCGCGCGTGATCGCCTCGAACGAGTAGTTGCGCGTCTCGCCGACGACGACGTAGTCGGGGCTCGACTCGGTGAGGATGAAGCCGGCCTCGTGCAGCGCCGTCGTCATGCCCGCCTCGCCGATGACGAACGCGGAGCCGCCGGGGATCTGCGAGGCGCAGAAGTCCGCGGTGGCGAGCGCGCTCGTCCAGATCGCGCTCTCCGGCACGTCGAGCCCGGAGGCGCGCAAGCGCGCGCTCAGGTCGCGCGGGGTGTAGATGGAGTTGTTGGTGAGGACGAGGAAGGGGTTGCCGCGATCCTTCCACTGCTGCAGAAGCTCGGCCGCGCCGGGGAGGGCGCGGCTCTCGTGGACGAGCACGCCGTCCATGTCCGTGAGCCAGCAGTCGATCTCGCTGCGATCCGCCATGGCTTCAGCGTACTGAAGCCCTCCCCCTGCCGACGCGGCCTCCCGCGTGCCCCTGAGAGGTGTCATCTTGCTCGTCCGAGGGCTTCATGCCCGCGGTATGGCGCACCTCGCATGGATGTGACGCCCCTTACGCGAGAGGGGAACCGGGGCAGCCCCCCTGTCGCCGCCTAGCGTGCGAGCTCCACGAACTCCGTCGATCCCGGCAGCCGGCGTCTCATGACGGCCACCGCCTCGGGGTTCGCGTCGACGAGCACGAACCGGCGGCCGAGCGCGGCCGCGACCGCGCCCGTCGTGCCGCTCCCGGCGAAGAAGTCGAGCACCCAGTCGCCGGGCGCGCTCGAGGCCTGCACGATCCGCCGGAGCACGCCCTCCGGCTTCTGCGTCGCGTATCCCGTCTTCTCGCGGCCCGTCGGGGAGACGATCGTGTGCCACCACACGTCCGTCGGGAGCTTGCCGAGCGCGGCCTTCTCGGGCGTCACGAGGCCCGGCGCCATGTACGGCTCGCGATCGACCGCAGCGGTGTCGAAGTGGTAGCGCTCGGGATCCTTGACGTAGACGAGGATCGTGTCGTGCTTCGTCGGCCAGCGTCGCCGCGACCGACCGCCGAAGTCGTAGGCCCACACGATCTCGTTGAGGAAGCAGTCGCGGCCGAAGAGCGCGTCGAGCGCGACCTTCGCATAGTGCACCTCGCGGTAGTCGAGGTGCAGGTAGAGCGTGCCGCGCTCGTCGAGCACGCGCCACGCCTCCTCGAGCCGAGGCTCGAGGAACTCCCAGTAGTCCTCGAAGCGGTCGTCGTAGCGGTAGAGCGCGTCCTTGACGGTCTCGTAGCGTGCGCCCTGGAATCCGACACGCCGACCCGTCGGCGACCGCACCGTCCGGATGCCCTGCCGCCGCTGCGTGCGGCCCGTGTTGAACGGCGGGTCGAGGTAGACGAGGCGGAAGGAGCCGTCCGGAAGCCCAGGCGTCACCGCGAGGCTGTCGCCGTGCACGACGAGGTCGGGTCCGTCCGCCCGCCACTCGATCACCGTCCGAGGCTAGCGCGTGGGCGGATCGACAGGGCGGCCCGGCGCCGAGCCGTGGCGGCCCGGGCGACGGAGACCGTCGCGACGCTTGCGGGCCCGCACGAACACGCCGACGGGCCGCGACGGCGCTCGCGACGAGCGCGGCCGTGGCCGCGAGCAGCACGTGCCAGGACGCGAGCGCGTGCACGAGCGTGCCTCTCGCCGTCGTGCCCCGGGGCTGCCGGCGCTCACCACCCGGCGCAACCCGGGGCGCTGCTGTAGCGTCGTCGCCCGTGGAGGAGGACGACGAGCGCGACCCGGTCGGCGTCGGCCCGTGGCCGGGCGGCCGCGACGCGTGGCCCGAGGACCCGCGCTACGACCCGGAGCTGCTCGAGCACGGCGACGCGCGCAACGTCGTCGACCGCTACCGGTACTGGAGCGTCGACGCGATCGCGGCGGACCTCGCCACGCGCCGGCATCCGTTCTCGGTCGCGATCGAGAACTGGCAGCACGACCTCAACATCGGCTCGATCGTGCGCACCGCGAACGCGTTCGCGGCGGAGGCCGTCCACATCGTGGGACGGCGGCGCTGGAACCGGCGCGGCGCGATGGTGACCGATCGCTACCAGAGGATCGTGCACCATCCCGACGTCGCGGCGCTCGCACGCTGGGCGAGCGAGGCGGGGGTGCCGATCCTCGCGATCGAGAACGGCGTGGGATCGGTGCCGCTCGAGACGTTCGCGTTCCCGGAGCGCTGCGTGCTGCTGTTCGGACAGGAGGGACCGGGCCTCACGCGGGAGGCGCTCGCTGCCGCGGACGCCGTGCTCGAGATCGCCCAGTTCGGCTCGACGCGCTCGATCAACGCGGCGGCGGCCGCCGCGATCGCGATGCACGCGTGGATCGTGCAGCACGCGCGGCTGCCGCGCTGAGCGTCGCGCCTCGCGCCGTCAGCCGATGAGGGACGGCGCGAGGTCGCGCATCGTGCGCGTGTGCGTCATCCGGATGACGCCCGCCGCCGCGAGCACGAGGCCGCCCGCGAGCCAGCACACGAGCACGAGGCAGTCGTGCGCTGCCGCAGCCGTGTCGCCCCCGTACATGAGCTGGCGGATGCCGTCCACGGCGAAGCCCATGGGGAGCACGTGGTGCAGCGCCGCGAGCGGGCCGGGGAGGGTCTGCCACGGGAACGTCCCGCCGGCCGTCACGAGCTGGAGCACCATGAGCACGAGCCCGAGGAACTGCCCGACCGAGCCGAGCCACACGTTGAGCGCGAGCACGATCGCCGTGAAGGCGAGCGAGGCGAGCGCCATGATGCCGTACACGCCCCCGGGGTCCGCGATCGGGAAGCGGAGGGCGAGCGCGATGACGAGGAAGAGCGCCGCCATCTGGACCATGCCGAGCACGCCGGGGGTGAGCCATCCGGCGAGCGTGACGCGCAGCGGCGAGCGCAGCGCCGTGATCGCGCGCCGGGAGACGGGCTTGACGATGAGGAAGAGCGCGTACACGCCGATCCACGCGGCGAGGCTCGCGAAGAAGGGCGCGAGGCCCGCGCCGTAGGTGCCCGCGGAGGCGACGGAGGCGTCCTCGACCGAGACCGGATCGGCGATCGCCTTCGCCTGGCGCGCGCGGCTCGCGGCGTCCGTCGCGGGCAGCTGGGCGACGCCGGAGTCGAGGGCGCTCGCGAGCCGTCCCGTGCCGTCCCGGAGAGTCCCGAGTCCGGACGAGAGGCTCGAGGCGCCGCCCGCGAGCGTGTCGAGCCCGCTCGCGAGCCGCCCCGCGCCCGAGGCGGCCGTGCTCGCACCGCTCGCGACCTCGCGGCTGCCCGCCGCGAGCGCGTCGATGCTCGAGACGACCTGCTGCACGCGTGCGTTCCCGCTCTGCAGGGCCGACCCGAGCGGGTCGAGACGGGCGAGCACGGCGTCTATCGTCGCCTGGTCGACCCCCGCGGCGGCGAGCTGGGACTGGATCGCGGCGCGGATCGCGGGCAGCTGCGCGGTCGCCTGCTGCGCGAGCGCGCCGGCCTGGTCCGCCTTCTGCGCAAGCTGCGCGTTGCCGTTCGCGACCTGCTGCGCCCCGGCGGAGAGGGAGGTGAGGCCCGAGGCGAGCTCATGCGAGCTCGAGGCCGCCGCGCTCGTGCCCGAGGCGACCTGCTGGGCGCCCGACGCGGCGGTGCCCGCGCCGTCCTGCAGCTCGTGCGTCGCGGACGCGGCCTGCGAGAGCTGGTCGCGCACGGTCGCGAGCCCGCTGAGGAAGCGCGCCGCGGCCTGCTCGTTGACCTCCTGCGCGACGGTCGCGCGCAGCGTCTGCACGGCCTGCTTGCCGATCGTCGATGCGAGGTAGCTGTTGGCGTCGTTCGTCGTGAGCACGACGCGTGCCTTGCGCGGGTCGGCGGAGGCGACGGAGGCGAGGTCGGCGGAGAACTCCGCGGGAAGCGTGACGCTGAAGTCGTAGCGCGAGTCGCGCACGCCCGCCGCGGCCTCCTTCGCGCTCACGCGGTGCCAGTCGAACGAGTGGCCGGCGACGAGGTCCTTCGCGACCTGGTCGCCGTAGTCGGTCTGCGTGCCGTCGACGGTCGCGCCCCGGTCGGCGACGACGAGCGCGACGGGGACCTCGTCGAGCCGGCCGTAGGGGTCCTGGTTGGCCCACAGGTAGAGGCCGCCGTAGAGGATGGGGACGCACGAGAGCGCGACGAGCGCGATGACGGACATGCGCGTCGCCGTGAGCCGCCGGAACTCGGCGGCGACCATGGCGGGGATCTTCACGGGGTGCTCCTTGCGGACGGGCTCGGGTCGGGGGTGTCGGACGCGGCGCGCGTCTCGGCGTCGTGCGTGTCGACGTCGAGCGGGTCGGCGTCGAGCGGGTCGGCCTCGCGCTCGGCGGGGTCGGGGTCGATGTCCGGCGTGTCGACATCGGGCGTGTCGAGGCCGGTGCCCGCGTCCGGGGTGTCGGTGTCGGTGTCGGTGTCGGTGTCGGTGTCGGTGTCGGTGTCGGCGGCGGTGCGGCGGCGCGCGGGCGCGAGCAGCTGCATCGAGGCGTCGCCGCACACGACGAGCACGGCGACGCCGCGCGCGGCGATGTCGTCGACGATCGCCCGCCAGGCGAACGGGTCTCCGCCGTGGCGGTCGGGGGAGACGAGCACGAGCCCCTCGACGCCCTCGCGTAGGAGGGCGAGCTCGCACAGGGCGCGCACGCGCAGGTCGGGCGGAACCGAGCCGATCGGGCGCCGCGCGAACGGCGCGCCGCCGACCTCCTCGAGGAACGCGCGGACGGCGGAGGGCCGCGTGCTGCGACCGGCGAACATGAGCTCCTCCGCGACGACGCCCCGGAAGGCGACGTCGGGCGCGGGATCCGCGACGACGGGCGCGTCGACGAGCGCGACGCGGCGCCGCACGGCCGCGCGGTCGGCGACGCCGTCGATGCGTACGACGCCCGAGTCGGGGCGCATCCGTCCCGAGGCGATGAGGCCGAGCACGGTCGGGCGCTCCGAGGTCTCCGCCTCGACGAGAGCGACCTCGCCGCTCGCGACGCTCGCGCTCGTCGGCGGCAGGATCTCCCCGCCGCGCCCCTTCGCGACGCCGTCGATCTCGAGCCTCACCGCAATCCCTCCACGATCGCGTCGGCCTCGGTCCACGAGAGCCCCGCGGCGCCGAGGGTCGCGAGCATGACGAGGCGGCGTCCCTCGTGCGCGCTCAGCCCGCTCGAGGTCGCCTCGTCGAGCACGGCGATCGCCGCACCCTCGACGAGCCCGGCGACGCGCAGGGCCGGCATGTCCTCGCGCACGAGGCCCGCGGCGCGGCCGCGGTCGACGGAGCGGCGCAGGCGCGAGCGCACGGGGGCGAGGGCGCGAGCGACGGACTCGCGGTGCGGCCCGCGCACGGCGACCTGGGCGAGGGCGCGGATGTGCTCGATCTCGTCCCACATCGCGGCGCCGAGCATCGCGATGGCGCGCCGAGGGTCGGGGTCGTCGACGGTCGAGACGATCGCACCGATGCGCTCGGCCGCGGAGGTCACGAGTTCGGCGACGAGGTCCTCGCGGCTCGCGAAGTGGCCGTATAACGCCCGGCGGGAGAGCCCCGCCTGTGCCGCGATCGTCTCGAGGGAGGCGGCCGGGTCGCGGCGCAGCGCCTCGCGCGCCGCGTCGAGGAGGGCGGCGCGGTTCGCGGTCGCGTCGCGGCGCGTCGCCCGCACTGTCGTCGTCATCCCCCCAGCGTACGATCGTGCACAGCATTGTGCAAGAACAGGGCGCGACGCCGAGGCCCGTTCAGGCGCGGCCGGTACGATGGAGTGCAATCCCCGCCCATCTGAAGGGATCCCGCTATGCCAGGAGTCGTGATCGTCGGCGCCCAGTGGGGCGACGAGGGGAAGGGCAAGGCGACCGACCTGCTCGGCAGCCGCATCGACTACGTCGTCAAGTTCAACGGCGGCAACAACGCCGGCCACACGGTCGTCGTCGGCGACGAGAAGTATGCGCTCCACCTGCTCCCCTCCGGCATCCTCACCGAGGGCGTCGTCCCCGTCATCGCGAACGGCGTCGTCGTCGACCTCGAGGTGCTCTTCGCGGAGCTCGAGGCGCTCTCGGCGCGCGGCATCGACGTCTCGCGCTTGCGCGTGAGCGCGAACGCCCACGTCATCACGCACTACCACCGCACGCTCGACAAGGTCACCGAGCGCTTCCTCGGCAAGCGGCAGATCGGCACGACCGGTCGCGGCATCGGCCCCACGTATGCCGACAAGATCAACCGCGTCGGCATCCGGATCCAGGACCTCTTCGACGAGAACATCCTGCGGCAGAAGGTCGAGGGCGCCCTCGACCAGAAAAACCACCTGCTCGTGAAGGTCTACAACCGCCGGGCGATCAGCCCCGACGAGGTCGTCGAGGACCTCCTGCAGTACGCCGCGCGCCTGCGCCCCATGGTCGGCGACACGGCGCTCGAGCTCAACCGCGCGCTCGACGCGGGCAAGACCGTCGTCTTCGAGGGCGGCCAGGCGACGATGCTCGACGTCGACCACGGCACGTATCCGTTCGTCACCTCCTCCAACTCGACCGCGGGCGGCGCGTGCACGGGATCGGGTGTCGGGCCCGGCCGCATCGATCGCGTGATCGCGATCGTCAAGGCGTACACGACGCGTGTGGGGGCGGGCCCCTTCCCCACCGAGCTCGTCGGGGAGCAGGGCGAGTGGCTGCGGTCGCGCGGGTTCGAGTTCGGCACGACGACGGGCCGGCCGCGGCGCACGGGGTGGTACGACGCGCCCGTCGCGCGCTATGCCTCGCGCGTCAACGGCGTCACCGACTTCGTCATGACCAAGCTCGACGTGCTCACGGGGCTCGAGCGCATCCCCGTGTGCGTCGCCTACGAGGTCGAGGGCGTGCGCGTCGACGAGGTGCCGGTCTCGCAGTCCGACTTCCACCACGCGGTCCCCGTCTACGAGGAGCTGCCGGGCTGGGATGAGGACATCACGGGAGCGCGCGAGTTCGCCGACCTGCCGCGCGCGGCGCAGGACTACGTGCTCGCGATCGAGGAGATGAGCGGGTCGCGCATGAGCGCGATCGGCGTCGGGCCCGAGCGCGACGCGATCGTCGTGCGTCACGACCTGCTCGGCTGAGCGCCAGTCGCCGCCCTTGATCCGGGAGCGCGGGTCGCCTATCGTTCATCCCATCGGTATGAAACCGAACGGTTGAAGGGGGGGCATGGCCGAGGATGCGCTCAGCAGGATCTTCGCGGCGCTCGCCGACCCCACGCGGCGGGCCATCCTCGCGCGCCTCGCCCGCGGCGCGGCGCCCGTCGGCGCGATCGCCGAGCCGTTCGCGATGAGCTTCGCGGCCGTGTCCAAGCACCTCCGCGTCCTCGAGCGCGCGGGCCTCGTGACCCGCGGGCGCGAGGCGCAGTACCGCCCGGCGCGGCTCGAGGCGGCCCCGCTCGCCGAGGCGGACGCGTGGATCGCCGGCTACCGTGCGCTCTGGCAGGGGGAGCCGGCGGAGGCGCGCGACGTCGCGCCGGCGGCGGGCGGCTCCAACGGGGCGGCCGCGGGCACGGACGCGTCGATCGCGGACACGGCGTCCGAGCGCGCGGCCGGCACCGGACCCGGCGGGGACGGCCACGGCAGCGGCCAGGGCGGGCATGGCCAAGGCAAGGGCACGAGCGGGCACGGCAAGGGCAAGGCGCGGTCGCGCAAGGGCAAGAAGGCCGGCAAAGAGACAGGCAAGAAGACGGGCAAGAAGACGGGCAAGGACAAGAAGCGTACGCGCGAGCCGGACGCGCGGACGGGCACGGGCGGTACGAGCGCCGCGCGCCCCTGACGGTCCCGCCAGCGGCTCCTGACGGTCCCGCCGCGCGGCGTGCGGGCACCGCCGTGCGCCTGGGCCCGCCCGGACGAGGTAGCGTGGATTGCCGCTCTCCGTCCTGAGAGCGGTCATTCTCCGGTGCCCGACGCGCGGCGTCGCGGCGCGCCCACGTCCCCCCGCGCGAGCGCACCGGAGCGGGCGAGACCGGGTGAGAGCCCAGGAAGGCACGTCGTGAACACGGACCGCATCGTCGTCACCGGATTGGGGGCGGTCACGCCCGTCGGGCTCACCATGCCGCAGACCTGGTCGGCCCTGCTCGACGGGGTGTCCGGCATCGGGCCCATCACGCGGTTCGACGCGTCCGAGCTGCCCGTGCGCATCGCGGGTGAGGTCAAGGGGTTCGACCCGCTCCAGCGGATGACGCAGAAGCAGGTCTCGCGGTCCGCGCGCTTCACCCACCTCGCCGTCGCGGCGGCGGCGGAGGCGCTCGAGGACGCCGGCATCGTCGTCGACGAGGACACCGCCTCCGAGATCGGCGTCGTCATGAACACCGCGGTCGCGGGCATGGGGGAGATCGCGGCGGCCGAGGACGACCGCGCCGCGGGCGGCTGGCGCCGCGTGCCCGCCACGTTCGTGCCAGGCGTCATCCCCAACATGCCCGCGAGCCACATCTCGATGGCGCTCGGGATCCACGGCCCGACCCTCGGCAGCGCGCTCGCGTGCGCCTCCGGCAACTACGCCGTGCTCGACGCGGCCCGGCTCATCCGCGCGGGCGAGGCCGAGGTCGTGATCGCGGGCGGCACGGACGCCTCGATCAGCCCCGTCATGTTCTCCGGCCTCGCGATGATGGGCGCCCTCTCACGCAACAACGACGACCCGCAGGGCGCGTCGCGGCCGTTCGACCGGGACCGGGACGGTTTCGTCTACGGCGAGGGCGCTGTCGCGCTCGTCGTCGAGTCGGAGCGGCACGCCCTCGCCCGTGGGGCGACGTCCTACGCGGTCGTGCTCGGCGGTGCGCTCACCTCCGACGCGTTCCACATCGCCGCGCCCGAGCCCGAGGGCCGGTACGCGGCGGAGGCGATCCGCCTCGCGCTCGAGCGCAGCGGGGTCGGGCCCACGGATCTCGACTATGTGTGCGCGCACGGGACCTCGACGATCGCGAACGACCGCACGGAGACGAGGGCGCTCCACACGGCGCTCGGGGATCGCGCGACGGAGGTCGCCGTGAGCTCCCCGAAGTCGATGGTCGGCCACCTCATCGGGAGCGCCGGCGCGCTCTCGCTCGCGGTGTGCGCCCTCGCGATCCGCGACGGCGTCGTGCCGCCGACGATCAACCTCGAGCACGCGGACCCCGAGTGCGACCTCGACTACGTGCCGCTCGTCAAGCGCGAGCTGCCCGTGCATGTCGCGATCGCGAACGCGTTCGGCTTCGGCGGGCAGAACTGCGTCGTCGCGCTCGGCGCGCCCGACGCCTGACCCCCACCCACCGGCGCCCGCGCGATCGCCGAAGTGTGAGTTTGTGCGGGTTTCGGCGCGCCGAAACCCGCACAAACTCACACTTCGGCGATGTGGTCGGCGGCGCCGGCGATGGTGCGCGACGGGGTCAGTCGCGCTGGGCGGGCAGGAACAGGCCCGCGCGGGCCTCGCGCTCCGCGTCCGCCTTCGCGAGGTAGTGCACCTTCTTGCCGGTCGCGTTGTAAGGGATCGACTCGACGAAGCGGTACGCCCGCGGCCGCTTGTAGCGCGCGAGCATCGGGTGCGCCGACGCGAACTCCTCGAGGGCCGCGACGGCCTCCGCGTCGTCCTCGGGCAGGCCCCCGGCACGGCGCACGACGTAGGCGACGACGAGCTCGCCCCAGCGCTCGTCCGAGACCCCCACGACGATCGAGTCCGCGACGCCGGGATGCTCGGCGAGCGTCGCCTCGACCTGAACGGGGTGCACGTTCTCGCCGCCCGAGATGATCATGTCGTCCTTGCGCCCGACGATCGTCACGAGCTCGTTCTCGTCCCACGTCGCGAGGTCGCCCGGATAGAACCATCCGTCGCGGAACTTCGCCCGCTCGAGCTCGGGATTGACGTAGGAGTAGCCCGTCTTGACGGTGCGCACGGCGACCTCGCCGATCTCGGACCCGTCCTTCGCGACCGTGTCCGTGGGATCGGCGAGCCGGTCCGGGTAGACGCGCACGACCGCGACGTCGTCGTCCGTCGACGAGCGGCCGGTCGATCCCGCGCCCGCCGGCAGGTCCTCGGGTCGCAGGAACGTGTTCCAGAACGTCTCGGTCGTGCCGTACCCGTTGAAGATGCGCGGTGTGAGCACGGACTGGAAGCGGAGCGCCGCCGCCCGGTCGAGCGGCGCGCCCATCGTGACGATGCCGTGCAGCGACGAGAGGTCGCGCGGTCGCGCCTCCTGCGCGTCGGCGAGCTGCACGAGGTTCGGCGGCGCGCCGATGAGGTAGGTCAGCCGCTCGCTCTCGACGAGGTCGAGCACGGTGCCCGCGTCGAACTGCCGCAGCGTCGCCGACTCCGCTCCCACGTAGAACACGGGGTTCGGGCCGCCCGAGTACAGGCCGCCGCGGTGGAAGAGCGGCGACATGTTGAGGGTCTTGTCGAACGGTGTGAGCGGGAAGTGCATGATGACGTCGTGCGCCGAGAGCACCTCGACGAGGCTCGGCAGCGGGACAGGCTTCGGCCGCCCCGTCGTTCCGGAGGTGTAGAGGCGCGTCGTCTCGTCGTAGACGGTCGCGGGCGGGAGGCCCTCGGCGCTCGCGGCGAGCTCGGCGGGCGTGATGGGCTCGCTCGCGACGAGCTCCTCGAATCCGATCGACCCGGGGATCCGCTCCCCGTCGCCGACCGCGACGAGCAGCGGCGGCTCGTGCTCGGCCATCCCGAGCGCCGTGGTCATCTCGCTCGTGCGCGCGGTGTCGTAGACGACGGTGCTCGGTCGCGCGTCGTCGAGGATGTAGGCGACCTCTCCCGCCGCGAGGCGGAAGTTCGTGGGGGAGAAGACGGCGCGCAGCGTGTGGCCGACGAGGTAGGTCATGGCGAGCTCGGGCCCGTTGAACAGCTCGGCCATGATGAGGTCGTCCCCGCGCACGCCGCGCCGCACGAGGCCGCCCGCGATGCGCCGCACGACGTCGTGCAGCTCGGCGTACGTCCAGGAGCGACCCGTGAGCGGCTCCGACAGCGCCGGGCGCGTCGCGAAGCGGTGGGCGTTGCGCTCGAATCCCGCGAGGTAGGTGAAGTGGTGCTCGAAGACGTCGCGGAACGCGGTCGCGTCGTAGGGGGGACGTCCGAGCGTCGACGTGCGGGCCCCTTCCCGGGTGGTGGGCGTGCTCATCGCAGCGGTCCTTTCCTGCTCACCGCGGATCGGGTGGGGATGGGGCGCCGTCGCCCCGCCGCGGTGTCCCGACGAGCATATTCCGCCCGCCGCTTCGCGCGCGATGCGAGGCGGGAGCCGCCCGCTGTCACGGTGTCGGGGAGCGGATAGGGTCGAGTCATGACCGAGAACCCGCTGCAGGGACTGAGCGAGGCGGACCCGGTGCGCGCGCAGCTTCTGAGCATCCGAAACAGCATCGACAACATCGACGCCGCGCTCATCCACCTGCTCGCGGAGCGCTTCAAGTTCACGCAGCAGGTCGGCCGGCTCAAGGCGGAGCACGGCATGCCTCCCTCCGACCCGGAGCGCGAGCGCGAGCAGATCGCGCGCCTGCGGGCGCTCGCGATCGAGGCGCGCCTCGATCCAGCCTTCGCGGAGAAGTGGTTCAACTTCGTGGTCGCGGAGGTCATCCGCCACCACGAGCAGATCGCGTCGACGGGGTCGATCGCGACGCAGGGCTGAGCTCGGCGTCCTCGCCGGCGCGGGCGACTTGTGCCCGCCTCTTCCAAGCGGTATATTCCACGTGGAATAGCCATGACACACATCACTCCGCTCGCCATCGCTGCGCTCGCCCTCGCGAGCGAGGGGCCTGCGCATCCGTACGAGATGTACCAGACGCTCGTGCGCCGTTCCGTCGACCAGATCGTCAAGGTGCGGCCGGGCTCGCTCTACCACACGGTGGAACGCCTCGAGGCCGACGGGCTGCTCGAGGTCGTCGGCACCGAGCGCGAAGGCAACCGGCCCGAGCGCACGACCTACCGCATCACCGAGCAGGGGCGGCTCGCGCTCGCCGAGCGCGTCGCCGACATGCTCGCGACGCCGGCCGAGGAGTTTCCGGAGTTCCCGGTCGCGGTGAGCGAGGCGCACAACCTCTCCCGCACGGCCGTGATCGACCTGCTCGAGAGTCGGCGGGTGCGTCTACGCTCGCGACTGGACCTCCTCGAGGCGGGCGTCGCCGACGTCACCACGAAGAGCCTGCCCGAGCGGTACTGGCTCGACCTGACCTACCTCATCGCCATCGCGCGCGCCGAGGTCGATTGGGTCGACGCCCTGCTCGACGACCTCCGCGCCCGCCGGATCGACTGGGGTGAGAAGGTCCGGGGCGAGAAGGCCCGCAGCGAGGACCCGCACGAAGACCTGCACGACGAATCGAACAAGGAGAACCGATGACCTCCCCCGCATCCGCACGCGACGTGCGACCGTGGCCCGCGCTGTGGTCGCTCGTCATCGGCTTCTTCATGATCCTCATCGACACGACGATCGTCTCGGTCGCCAACCCGAAGATCATGGATGGCCTCGACACCGACATCAACTCCGTGCTGTGGGTCACGAGCGCGTACCTGCTCGCGTACGCGGTGCCGCTGCTCATCACGGGCCGCCTCGGCGACCGCTTCGGCCCCAAGAACGTGTACCTCGTAGGCCTCGCGATCTTCACGCTCGCCTCCGCCTGGTGCGGCTTCTCCGGCACGATCGGCGTGCTCATCGCCGCCCGCGTCGTGCAGGGGCTCGGTGCCGCGCTCATGACGCCGCAGACGATGGCCGTCATCACGCGCATCTTCCCGCCCGACCGGCGCGGTGCGGCGATGGGCCTGTGGGGCTCCGTCGCGGGCATCGCGACGCTCGTGGGCCCCATCCTCGGCGGCGTGCTCGTCGACGGGCTCGGCTGGGAGTGGATCTTCTTCGTGAACGTGCCGGTCGGCGTCGTCGGCTTCGTGCTCGCGATGATCTTCGTGCCCGCCCTGCCGACGCACGCGCACCGGTTCGACGTGCTCGGCGTGGTGCTGAGCGCGGTTGGCATGTTCCTGCTCGTCTTCGGCATCCAGGAGGGCGAGACCTACGACTGGGGCGTCATCACGGGGCCGATCACGGTGTGGTCGCTCATCATCGCGGGCGTCGTCGTGCTCGCCGCGTTCGTCGCCTGGCAGGCCCGCGGACGCGGCGAGCCGCTGCTCCCGCTCGGGCTCTTTCGCGACCGCAATTTCACGCTCGCGAACGCCGCGATCACGACGATCGGCTTCACCGTCACCTCCATGTCGCTCCCGCTCGTGTTCTACCTGCAGACCGTGCGCGGGTTCACCCCGACGCAGTCCGCGCTCATGCTCGTGCCGATGGCCGTCATCTCGACCGCGCTCGCGCCCTTCGTGGGCCGCTCGATCGACCGTGTGAACCCGAAGTACTACGCGATCGCGGGCACGCTCCTGCTCGCGATCGCGCTCGTGTGGTACGCGGTGCTGCTCACGCCCGACGTCGCGTGGGGCTGGCTTCTGCTGCCGAGCGCGCTCATGGGGTTCGCGAACGCCGGCATCTGGGCACCCATCTCGAACACGGCGACGCGGAACCTCGCACGCGACAAGGCGGGCGCGGGATCGGGTGTCTTCAACACGACGCGCCAGATCGGCGCCGTGCTCGGGAGCGCCTCGATCGCGGCGCTCATCCAGGCGCGACTCGCCGCAGACCTGCCGGCGCTCCCCGGCGGCCAGAAGGCGTCGGGCGACTTCGCGTCCTCCGCCGGCGGCCTCCCCGAGCAGCTGCACGCGGGCTTCACGTCCGCCATGGCGCAGTCGCTCCTGCTGCCGGCCGCGGTCGTGCTCCTCGGCACGATCGTCGCGATCTTCTTCGCACGTCCGACCGCGAACGCCGACTGGCAGCGGTCGATGGCCGCCGAGGCCGGTCGTGCGCGGAGCGCGGGCGATGCGCGGGCTGAGGGGTCGGCGCGCGCTCGGCCATAGCGCACGCCGACCCGCTAGGGTCGCCTCGTGAGCTGGTATCCCTCGCGCCCGCCCCGCCAACGGGGCCGCGTGTTCGTGATCACGGGCGGCAACACGGGGCTCGGGTACTTCGCGGCGGAGCAGATCGCGCGGGCGGGGGGACACGTGATCCTCGCGAGCCGCACTCCCGCGAAGGCGGAGGCGGCGGCTGCGAGCATCCGCGGGCACGTGCCGGGTGCGCGCGTGGACGTGCGGCTCGTCGACCTGGCGTCGCTCGAGTCGGCGCGCCGGCTCGGCGACGCGCTCGCGGCCCTCCCGCGGCTCGACGGCATCGTGCTCAACGCGGGGATCACGGCGGGCGGGCGGGAGCGGCGCACGACGGAGGACGGGCTCGAGCTCACGGTCGGCACGAACTTCGTCGGCCACTTCGCCCTGCTCGCCCACGCGTGGCCGGCCGTCGTCCGGACTCCCGGCGCGCGCGTCGTCGGGCTCGGCAGCCTGAGCACGCTGCTCGTACGGCTCGATCCGGACGACCTCATGAGCGAGCGCCGCTACAGCTTCTCCCGCGCCTACGGGCTCTCCAAGCACGCCGTGCACGGCTTCGTCTTCGAGCTCGACCGCAGGATGCGCGCGGTCGGCATCGACGCGGCCGCGCTCCTCGCACATCCGGGGCTCGCCCTCGACGGCCTGAGCGCGCGGCGCCCGGGCGTCGTGCGCCCCGGAAGCCCGGCGGAGCTCCTGCTCGCGGCGGTCGCGCAAGGCAAGAATCGCGGGGCAGCGCCGGTCGTGCGCGCGCTGCTCGACCCGCGCGCGCACGGCGGCGAGTTCTACGGCCCCGCAGGCGGGCTCACGGGGCGCCCGGTGCTCGTACGTCCGGTCGCCTCGAGCGCGTCCCCCGCGTTCGGCCGCGATCTCTGGGCGCGCGCGGAGGCGTGGGCGGGCGAGTCCTTCCTCGTGTGAGCACGCGGGGACGGGGCGCGTCGCGCACGCGTGCGCGCGACGCGCCCGCGTCGTGGTCCCGCGGGTCAGGACCGGATCGCGACGGCGTCGATCTCGACGAGGATGCCGTTGAGCGTGCTCCCGACGGTCGTGCGCACGGGATAGGGGGCGGGGAACATCCGTCCGTACGCCTCGTTGAACGCGGCGAAGTCGCCGAGGTCGGCCAGGTGCACGGTCGTCTTGACGACGTCCGCGAGCGTGAGCCCGACGACAGCGAGCGCGCGCTCGAGGTTGCGGATGACGCCCTCCGTCTGCGCGCCCACGCCCTCGGGCAGCTCGCCCGTGCGCGGGTCGTGCGGCCCGAACCCCGCCGTGTAGACGATGCCGTTGACCTCGACGACCTGGCTGTACGGGCCGGCGGGCCGGGGGAGCTCGTCGCTCACGTATGCGTTCTTCGCCATGCTGTCTCCTTCGTTCTCTCGGTCGTGCTCTCTGCGATCCCCGTGAGGGGTGCCGAATCGTCGCTCTGGGCCAGCCATGCCGACGATTCGGCGCCCCTCACGGTGGGGTGGGGGGGGGTGGGGCGGGGTGGGGCGGGGCGGCGAGCAGGGCGGCGCCGAGCGCGGGGACGGGCACGACGCCCGGCAGGGCGCGCACGCGCGCCGCGAGGTCGAGCGAGGCGACGAACGGGGAGCGCTCCGCGCGCCCGGCGAGCTCCGCCCGGACGGCCGGCACGAGGCCCGCGGGGTTGCTCGCGACGCCCCCGCCGAGCACGACCGTCTCGACGCCCACGGCGAGGAAGAGGATCTGCGCCGCGTCGGCGACGCCGTGCACGAGCGCGCGCCACATCGCGGTCGCGCGCGCATCCCCCGCCTCGAGCGCGGCGGCGAGGCCCGCGGATGACGGCGACCAGCGCGCGAGGCCGAGGCCGCTCGCGACGGTCTCGAGGCATCCGCGCTGCCCGCACGGGCACGGCAGCCCCGCGGGGTCGACCGGCAGGTGCCCGATCTCGCCCGCGATGCCGCGGTGCCCGCGCCAGACCCGGCCGTCGAGCACGAGGCCCGCTGCGATGCCCGTGCCGACGTTGAGGTAGGCCATCGAGGCGGGCGCTGCGCCCTCCGAGCGCAGCGCCGCGCAGGCGCCGAGCGCGGCGGCGTTGACGTCGTTGTCGACGCGCACGGGACCCGCGACGAGGCCGTCGAGGGCGTGCGCGAGGTCGAGCCGCTCGATCCCGAGGTTGACGGCGTGCTGGATGAGGCCCGTCGCGGGGTCGACGGTGCCGGGGATCCCGATGCCGAGCGAGACGGGCGCGGATCCGGTCGCCGTCGCGAGGCGGGCGACCGCGGCGCGCACCGTGCGCACGACCTCCGCGGCGCCCTGCCCGCTCGGCAGGCGGACCTCCGCGGCGACCTCGTCGTGCGGGCCGAGGGCGACCGCGTGCGCCTTCGTGCCGCCGATGTCGATGCCGAGTCTCACGGGGTCCTTTCGCGGATGGCGGGGGCGGCGGGCGGGGACGCCCGGCGCGAGCGGGGTCAGAAGAACGTGTGCGCGATCTCGCGGACGCGGCCCGCGTCGTCCGCGATCACTCCGAGGCGCCACTTGTCGAAGGTCGTGCACGGATGCGAGATCCCGAGCGCGACGACGTCGCCGACCGCGAGGGCGGAGTCGGCGGGCACGTCGACGAACGCGTGCTGGTCGTTGAGCGCGACGACCTCCGCTCCCGCGACGGGCACCTCGTCGCGCGTGCGCGTGCGCGCCGTGAGGACGACGGGCAGCCCCGAGTCGAACGAGACGTCGCGGCGGCCGGCGTCGAGGATGGCGCGCGTCGGCTCCGGCCGCGAGAGCACGGTCGCGTGCACCTGGATGGCGGGCCGGAACGGCTCGAGCGGCGCACCGCGCAGCGCGGGCGAGTCACGCAGGTACGTGCCGTGGTCGTGCACGACGTAGCTGCCGCTGCGCACGACGACGGTCGTGTCCGCGACGGCGCTCGCGCCGAGGACGCCCGCCGCGAGGTCGAAGTGGTGGCTCCCGCCCGCGGAGAGCAGGAGCGCGCCCGCCGACGCCGGGGGCGCGAGCAGGCCGAGCTCGACGAGGCGCTCCCCGGTCTCGCGCACGGACGTGAAGAGCTCCGTGACGGCCTCGCGCGCTCGCGGCCCCTCCGCGACGGGACCCTCGAAGCACGAGACGCCGGCGACCGCGAGGCCGGCCCGTCCCGCCGCGCGTGCGACGGCGACCGCCTCCCCGGGATCGCGCACCCCCGCGCGCCCGCCGGGCACCCCGAGCTCGACGAGCACCGCGGGTCGGGGCCCGTCCACCGCCGCAAGCAGCTCGACGCCCGCGACGCTGTCGACGTGGCAGTACGCCTCGAGGTCGGGGACGGCGTCGAGCAGCCGCGCGAGCGAGGCGATCGAGGCGGGGTCGGCGACCTCGTTCGCGATGAGCACGCGCCGCGCGCCGAAGCCCGCGAAGACGCGCGCCTGCGTCACGCTCGCGGCCGTGAGGCCCCACGCGCCCGCGGCGAGCTGGCGCACGAAGATCTCGGGGCTCATCGTCGTCTTCGCGTGCGGGGCGTGCTCGACCCCCTGCGCGGCGAGGTAGGCGGCGAGCGTCGCGATGTTCGCCTCGATCGCGCTTGCGCTCAGCACGAGCAGCGGCGTCGAGAGCGCGGGGTCGCCCACCGCGAGTCCGTCCGTGACGAGGGCGCGCGCGCTCACGGGCGCCGGGAGACCCGCGAAGCCCTTCGCGGAGGCGTCGAGGGGCGCGTCGGCGAGGCTCGCGAGCGCGGCGGCCGCGCGGTCTGGGTCCCACGCCGGCGCGGGGGTCGTCATGCGGTGTCTCCTTCGAATTGGGGGGCGAGGGGGCAGGGGAGGGGCGGTCACCGGCTCGCGCCGGCGGCGCGCGGGACGCGCAGGGCGCGGCCCGTGCGGACGTGCGCGAGCTCGCCGTGCGCGAGCGCGATCGCGCCGCCGACGAGCACATGCGAGACGCCGACGGCGGGGCGCACGGGGTCGTCGTAGTCGGCTCGCGCGGCGACCTCGAGGGGATCGAGCACGACGAGGTCGGCGACCGCGCCCTCGGCGACGCGACCGCGCCCGGACAGGCGGAAGCGCTCCGCGGCGTGTCCGGAGAGATGCCACGCGGCCTCGCCCCACGTCCAGTCGCCGAGCTCGCGCACGTGGCGCGCGAGCAGGCGGGCGAACGCGCCCCATCCGCGCGGGTGCGGTGCGCTGCCGAGGAAGATCGCGTCCGAGCTCGCCATGTGCCCGGGATGCCGCAGCATCCTCCGCACGTCCTCCTCGGTGCGGTCGGCGCCGTTGTCGACGACGCAGCCGACGGCGAGGTCGCACGCGATGAGGGCGTCGCAGCAGAAGTCGACGAGCTCGGCGCCCGCGCGCTCGGCGGCCTCGCGCAGCCCGAGCCCCTCGGCCCACGCCCACCCCGGGTCGGCGAGGTAGGAGAGGCGGATGCTCGCGATGCGCGCGTTCGCCGCGAACGCCTCCCGCAGCGTCCCGCGCACGCGCGCGTCGGCGAGCCGCGCGAGCGTCGCGTCGGCGCCGCCGGCCTGCACCGACGCCGGGAGCACGATCATGGCGAGGATCGTGCTCCCGCGCAGGTAGGGGTACGAGTCGAAGCTCATCGGGCTCCCGGTGCGCTCGGAGAGCTCGGCGAGCAGCGGCTCGAGCACGTCGGCGGAGCCGTGCAGGTGGGAGGCGTGGCCGAGAGCGCCCGAGCGTGCGGCGACGTGCGCGGCCTCGGCGAGGGAGTCGCGGACCCGATCGCGCGCGTAGCCGCGCAGGTGGCTCACGTACACGCCGCCGCGTTCGCCCGCGGGCGCAGCGAGGGTCGCGAGCTCGTCGGTGTCGGCGAACGACCCCGGCACGTAGTCGAGCCCCGTGGAGAGGCCGATCGCCCCCGCCTCCATGCCCTCGGCGACGAGCGCCGCCATCCGCCGGAGCTCGTGGGCCGTCGCGGGGCGCGCGTCGAGACCCATGACTTCGGCGCGCACGAGGCCCGCGGGCACGAGCACGGCCGCGTTGACGGCGCCGCAACGGTCGAGCGAGTCGAGGAAGCGCTCGACCGACGCCCCCGTCGCGAGGCCGGCCGGCGCGGACCCGTTGACGGCCGCGAAGTAACGGGACGCCCAGCGTGCGGCGTCCGCGCTCGAGGGCGCGAAGGAGACGCCGTCCTGCCCGACGACGACGGTCGTCACCCCCTGCCGCAGGCACGCCTCCTGCACGCGCGGGTCGCCGAGGAGCGCGTCGGCGTGCGCGTGAGCGTCGACGAAGCCCGGGAGCACGAGGGAGCCGGAGGCGTCGACGACCTGGTCGGCATCGGCGGCCGAGAGATCCCCCACGGCCGCGATGCTCGCACCGCGGACGCCGACGTCCGCGCGCCGCGGGCCGGCGCCCGTGCCGTCCACGACCTCGCCGCCGCGCACGAGCACGTCGAACGTGCTCACAGGAGGGCTCCGAGCGCGGCGCGCACACGATCGAGGCCGTCGGAGGACACGAGTCCATAGTGGTAGAAATCGACGCCGTCCGCTCCCGCGGCGGCCGCCGCCGCGAGCTTGGCCGCGAGGTTGTCGGTGCTCGTGCAGTCGGGCCACGCGGGACGCAGCGCGACGCGCAGCGAGCACGCGCCGCCGATCGCGGCCCGGTAGTCCTCGAGCGCGTGTGCGACGGCAGCCGGATCCGGGGCGTAGCCGAGCACGCCGTAGGCGCCGCACGAGCGCGCGACGGCGGCGACGTCGACGCCGTCGCGGTACGCCTCGTCGACGGGGCCGCGTCCGAGCGCGCGCTCCTCGGCCGCGGCCTGGTCGAGCACGCGCAGCTCGACGTCTGCGGCCGCGAGCCGCGCGGAGACCGCGGCGACGAGGGATGTCACGGTCGCGGCGCGCACGGCGAGATAGGCCCCGAGCGCCCCGCCCGCCTCCGCGTCGAGCTCGTCGCGCCCGACGGGAGCGGGGTCGTCGGCGATGCGGCCTTCGAGCGCCGCGTCGGCGGCCGCGCGCGCCCACGCGCGCACTGCGGCGACCTCGACGTCCGCGGCGTGCGCGGCGTCCGCGCAGTCGGCGCAGAAGCACAGGCCGAGCGCGATGCGCGCTCGCGCGTCGAGCGGCACGAAGCGCCGCGTGACCCGCAGCGGCGCGTGGTGCAGGGACTCCGCGAGCAGCGCGTCGGGTGCACGGCGCGCGACGTCGGCGACGAGCGCGAGCGCGTACGCACGCACCGCGGGGATCGCGGGACACAGGTCGCTCGTCGCGCGGTCGCCGTAGACGTCCTGGCGGCACAGCGCGGGGGCCGCGCGCCCGAGGCGCTCGGAGAAGCCGAAGACCGTCCACGCGGTGAGGGTCATGCCGCGCGCCGCGGTCGCCTCCCGCAGCGCCGCGAGCAGGTCGGCCTCCGCGAACGGCGGCGGCGTCCACGGCGGGGTCTCGCGCGGATACTCCGCGAGCGCGGGCATGTAGTGCGCCCCCGCGGGGAGGTCGATGAGGCGTCCGGCGCGTCCGCGCGGTCGCACGTCGCGCGCGGCGTGGTACGTCGCGGCGACGGTGACGCCCGTGACGCCGAGCGCGAGGAGGTCATCGCACAGGCGGTCGGGACCCGCCTCGAGCGCGTCGTGCATGGAGCAGAGGAACGACGAGTTCACGCGAGCGGCCGCTCTCCGGTCGTGGGGGAGAAGAAGGACGAGCCGAAGATCGCGGCGACGAGGTCGGCGTGGCCCGCCGTGATCCCCCCGTCGACGGTGAGCACGGTGCCGGTGATCCACGCTGCGTCCGCGGAGGCGAGGAACGCGCACGCGGCCGCGATGTCCTCCGGGGCACCGATGCGGCGCAGGGGGTACAGCCGCGCGATGCGCTCGAGCACGTCCGGCTCGTTCGCGGTGCGCGCCTCCCAGCTGCGGGTGCGGATCGTCCCCGGCGCGACGACGTTGAAGCGCACGCCCTCGGCGCCGTAGCGGAGCGCGAGGTTCTTGTGCAGGTTGACGAGGCCGGCCTTCGCCGCGCCGTAGACCTCGTTGCCGAACGCCGCGAGCCCGTTGACGGACCCGATGCTCACGACGCTCGGCGCGTCCGATAGCAGCAGGTGCGGCAGCGCCGCCTGGATGCACAGGAACGGCGCGGTGAACGTGACGGTGAGGTCGTGGTCGAGCTCGCTCTCGGTCACGCGCTCGAAGTGCGTGTCGCTCGCGTGCGCGGGGCAGTTGACGAGCACGTCGAGGCGGCCGTGCGCCTCGCCGACGCCGTAGAAGAAGCGGCCGACCGAGGCGGCGTCGGTCGCGTCGATCGTCGCCGCCTCGGCGTCGCCCCCCGCCGCGCGGACCTCCGCCGCGACGTCGTCGGCGAACGGGGGCGCTGCATCGGCGACGACGACGGTCGCGCCCTCCTGCGCGAGGCGCAGGGCGGTCGCGCGACCGATGCCCCGTCCTCCGCCGACGACGACGGCGACGCGATCCTCGAACCGCCGCGCGGGCGGGCTCGGCGGCTGCGGCGTCATCCTCGTGTCTCCGCGGCGCTCGCGGCCGGATCCCCCGCGTGCTCCGCGCCGTCCGGCTCGAGCTCGTCGAGGCGCACGGGGCCGCGGGTGTCGAGCGAGCGCTCGATCGCGCAGATCGTGCGCGTCACGAGGAGCCCGTGCTCGACGTCGGGCCCGAGCTCGGCGCCCTCGAGCAGGGCGTGCGCGAAGTGCTGCGCCATCCAGGGCGCCGCCCCGACGTCCGCGGGCCCGATCCGGCCGGCGAGCGGCCACTCGGAGCGGAGCGCGTCGGTCACGACCGTGAGGCCCTGGTGGCCGACGTCGGCGCGCACGGAGCCGTCGGTGCCGATGAGGGAGAAGCGGAAGTCGACGATGCCCTCGTGCGCGTCCGGCAGGACCCACGCCGAGCTCAGGCTCGCGGTCGCGCCGCCGTCGAAGACGACGAGCGCGTGCACGACGTCCCACGTGTCGACGCCGCGCGCCGCGAGCAGACCGCGCGATCCCGCGGCGGTCACGCTCACGGGCCGCTGGCCCGTGAGCGCTGTCACGAGGTCGACCGTGTGCGGCATGAGGAACCACGCGGGGGACGACCGCGCGGCCCAGGAGAGCATCCTCGTCGGCACGTGGTAGGTGTTGCTGAGCACGGCGGAGGCGGTCACGGGCCGGCCGAGGGCGCCCGACTCGACCGCGGCGAGCGCGCGCACGACGTGCGGGTTCCAGCGGTTCTCGAAGCCGACGAGGCACCGGCCGCCCCCCGCGCGCACGGCGTCGGCGATCGCGTGCGCGTCGTCGAGGGTCGTCGCGAGCGGCTTCTCGACGAGCAGGTGCTTGCCGGCGGCGGCGACGTCGACGGCCGGTTCGCGGTGCGCGAAGTCCGGGGTCGCGACGATGACCGCATCGGGGTCCGCCGCGTCGAGGAGCGCGCGGTGGTCCGGATGGACGGGCAGCCCGGTCGCCGCGCGCGCACCCTCCGCCGCGCGCGGCGACGGCTCGGCGAAGCCGACGACCTCGACGCCGGGCTGCCCGGAGAGGGCGCTCGCGAACATGCGGCCGCGCAGTCCGGCGCCGACGATGCCGACGGTGAGCATGATGTGTCCTTTCGAGAGGGCGGTCGGGAGGAGCCGGCGGCATCCTCAGAAGAGCGTGAAGCCGCCGTCGATCTTGACGATCGAGCCGGTCATGAAGCTCGAGGCGTCGCTCGCGAGGAACACGACGGCGCCGCCGAGCTCGTGCGGCTCCCCGCCGCGTTTCATGGGTGCGGGGTCGACGCACCACGGCTTGTACTCGGGCTCGTAGATGGGCGACATGTCGGTGTGGAAGTAGCCGGGGGCGATCGCGTTGACGCGGATGCCGTGGGGCGCCCACTCGGCCGCGAGGCCCTCCGTCATGTGGTGCACTGCCGCCTTCGACGTGAGGTAGGAGATCTGCCAGCGCGGCTGGTTGACGATCTGCGCCGACATCGAGCCGATGTTGACGATCGTGCCGCCGCCGCGCGCGGCCATGCGGCGCGCGACCGCGCGCGAGCAGTACCAGACGCCGTCGACGTTGACCGACATGACCTCGTGCCACGCCTCGTCGGGCGCGTCGAAGGCGGCCGCGCCGATGCCGATGCCCGCGTTGTTGACGAGCACGTCGATCTCGCCGAACTCGGCGGTCACGTCCGCGACGACGCGCTCGACGTCGTCGACGTCGGACACCTCGAGCTGGGCGGGATAGGCGCGGATGCCGAGCTCGCCGAGCTCGTCGGCGGCGGCCCGTGCGGCGTCGAGCGTGCGCGCGGTGAGGGCGACGGCGGCACCCGCCTCCCCGAGCGCCTGCGCCATGGCGCGTCCGAGGCCGCGGCTGCCGCC
>JAATFA010000054.1 GCA_015655445.1 Actinomycetales bacterium
ATCCTCGACATCTTCAGCCAGCACGCGAAGAGCCGCGAGGGCAAGGCGCAGGTCGAGCTCGCCCAGCTCGAGTACCTCCTGCCGCGACTGCGCGGATGGGGCGAGTCGATGTCCCGCCAGGCCGGTGGCCAGGTGGGCGGCGCGGGGGCCGGCATGGGCAGCCGTGGTCCCGGCGAGACGAAGATCGAGCTCGACCGGCGCCGCATCCACACGCGGATGGCGCGCCTGCGCCGTCAGATCAAGAGCTTCACGCCCGCGCGCGAGGCGAACCGGGCGAACCGCGTGCGGCATGCGATCCCGAGCGTTGCGATCGCGGGCTACACGAACGCGGGGAAGTCGAGCCTGCTCAACCGCATCACGCACGCGGGCGTCCTCGTCGAGAACGCGCTCTTCGCGACCCTCGACTCGACGGTGCGGCGCTCGCGCACCGCGGACGGGCGCGTCTTCACGCTCGCCGATACCGTCGGGTTCGTGCGCAACCTGCCGCATCAGCTCGTCGAGGCCTTCCGCTCGACGCTCGAGGAGGTCGGCCGCTCCGACGTCATCGTGCACGCCGTCGACGGCTCGCATCCCGACCCCGCCGGGCAGATCGCGACCGTGCGCGACGTCATCGGCGAGGTCGGGGCACGCGAGGTGCCCGAGATCGTCGTCTTCACGAAGGCCGACCTCGTGAGCCCGGATGACCGTCTCGTGCTGCGCGGCCTCGAGCCGGACGCGATCTTCGTCTCCGCCCGCACGGGCGAGGGTGTCGAGGAGCTGCTCGAGCGCATCGCGCGGCTGCTGCCCGACCCGGACGTGGAGCTCGAGCTGCTCGTGCCGTACGAGCGGGGAGAGCTCGTCGCTCTCGCGCACGACCGCGGGCGCGTGCTCGCGACCGAGTACGAGGCGGACGGCACGCGCGTGCGCGTGCGCGTGGACCTGGCGACGGCGCGGGCGCTGAGCGAGGTCGTCGTCTCTCCTGGCGTCGCGAGCGCATCGCCTGCGCGATAGCCCGCTCGAGCACTGTGCCGTCCCGGCCCAGGCCGGGTAACGTCGGCACATGGCCTACACCGCGCACACGGATCACGTCGGCAGCTTCCTGCGCCCCGAGCGCCTGCTCGGCGCGCGCGCCGCATTCGACGCGGGGGAGCTCGACCCCGCCGACCTCACGGCCGTGGAGGACGAGAGCATCCTCGCCCTGCTCGAGATGGAGCGCGAGGCGGGAGTGCAGATCTTCACCGACGGCGAGTACCGGCGGCGCTGGTACTCCGGCGGCCTCGCGAACGTGCTCGATGGCCTCACGCCGAAGGAGGCGACCCACGGCGGCCTCGTCTGGCGCGGCGAGCATCCGGAGCTCGCGGTCGAGGACGCCGCGCAGCTCGACCCGTTCACGGCGACCGGCGAGCTCGTCAAGCGCGGGCGGTACACCGACCACGAGGTGGCCTTCCTCAAGAAGAACGCGCCCGGCCCGATCAAGGTGACGCTCACGACGCCGTTCCAGTACGGTCTGAGCTGGTTCACGCCCGGCGCTTCACCGCTCTACGAGGCCCCCATCGACGTCGCGCTCGCGGTTGCGCCCGCCGTGCGCGACGAGGCGGAGGCCCTCGTCGCGGACCGCATCGACTACATCCAGCTCGACGCGCCCGGATACACGTTCGGCTACGGCAGCCCCGAGGCCCGGCAGTTCCAGGGCGTCGTCAACAGGCGATCCCCGGAGGAGGTCATCTCCGCGAACCTCGAAGTCGACAACGCGATCCTCGCCTCGGCGCGTGCCGCCGGCATCACCACGGGCATCCACTTGTGCCGCGGCAACAACCGGAGCAACTGGATCGAGGGTGGCGGTCCGTACGACGCGATCGCCGACATCCTCCCGCGCTTCGAGGCGGATCGCCTGTTGCTCGAGTACGACGACCCGGAACGCACGGGCGGGTTCGAGGCGCTTGCCGACGTGCCGTCAGCGACGATCGTGCTCGGCCTCGTCACGACCAAGCGCGGCGCTCTCGAGGACCGCGACGAGCTCATGCGGCGCATCGAGGACGCGGCGCGCCACGTGCCGCTCGAGCGGCTCGCGCTCGGGCCCCAGTGCGGCTTCGCGTCGACCGCGCCCGGCAACGACCTCACGTGGGACGACCAGCGCCGCAAGCTCGAGCTCATCGTGAGCGTCGCGGCGGAGGTCTGGGCGTAGGAGCGCTTTTGCACCGGGTGAGCGTGAGGGGTGCCCACGGCCATCGTCCAGGCATCGCTCCTAGGGTCGGGCTCACCGCTGGCGTACGGGCGCGGCCCGGGGAGGAAAAGGAGGTCTGGATGCGGCTGCACGTGGTCGTCGAAGGCGAGGGGAGCCGTACCGCCGTTCTCGTGCACGGGATGATGTCCGACCACCGGGCGTGGAACGACGTCGTGCCGGTCCTGCTCGAGCGCGGCTATCGCGTCGTGCGCGTCGATCTCGCCGGACACGGGCGGAGCGGGCGCGCGCGTCGTTACTCGACGCAGGCGTGGGCCGACGACGTCGTCGAGACCGTCGAGCCGCTGCTCGACGACGTGCCCGACCTCGTCATGGGCCACTCACTCGGAGCGCTCGTCGCGAGCATCGCGGCGGAGCGCCTGTGCCCGCGCGCGCTCGTGTACGTCGACCCGGCCTTCAGCCAGCCTCCGGGGGTGCGGGGCGCGATCTTCCGCATCCTCTTCGCCCTCTACATACGGCCCGGGCGGCGCATGCTCGTGCGCATGAACCCGCGCTGGACCGCTGAGCACGTCGACGTCGAGCTCGACAGCAACCGGCTGTGGCACCGGCGCACGATCCTCGGCCTCGTGAGCCCGAAGGTCACGGTGCCGCCGCAGCGCCTCGTCGCGCCGAGCCTCGTGCTGCGGTCGGAGGGGAGCTTCCTCGTGCCGGACGCTCTCGCGGAGCGTCTGCGCGAGGAGGGCATGCACGTGCACGACGTGCCGGGCGCCGGTCACACGATCTTCCGCGACGACCTCCCCGCCTTCGTGCGCGAGCTCGAGCGCTGGCTCGACGAGCGCGACGCGCAGGCGGCCGGCGGAGAGCCCTCGGACGGGCGAGAGCTCACGCGTCCCGTCGGGTGATGAGCACCGCCCCCGCCGCAAGCGCGACGGCGGCCCATGCGGCGAGCACGAGGAGCGCTTGCCACGGCTCGAGCACGTCGTCGCCCTGGATCGCGATCGAGTACAGCCCCTGGCCGGCGTTGCTCGGGAGGTAGCGCGCCGCGTCGTGGGCCCAGTCGGCGGGGATGAGCTGTCCGATGATCGGGAGCACGAGCAGGATCGAGATGGAGACCGCGATGCCGCCTGCGGCCGAGCGGAGGATCGTGCCGATGCCCAGGCTCATGAGTCCGACGAGGGCGAGGTATCCGGCGCCCCCGAACAGAGCGCGCACGAGCCCGTCGTCGGCGAGGCTCGTCGAGATGCCCTCCGCGGAGAGGACGGGGCCGGCGATCGCGTAGCTCGCGAACATGATGAGCAGCCCGACGACGAACGTCGCGACACCGAAGACGATCGCCTTCGCCCACAGCACGGGGAGCCGGCGCGGCACGGCTGCGAACGACGAGCGGATCATGCCCGTCGAGTACTCGCCGCTGATGACGAGAACGCCGAGGACGGCGATCGCGAGCTGTGCAAAGCTCACGCCGGAGGTGGCCGCGAGTGCGCCGTAGTGAGTCTGCAGATCGCTCGGCAGCCGTGGCGGCCCGCCTCGCCCGGACGGCGACACGGACTGCTGAAGGCTCACCGCGAGCAGGAGCGCAATGCCGAGCCCGATCACGACGGTCACAAGATAGGCCCACACGGTCGATCGCAGTGTGCGGAGCTTGATCCACTCCGAGCGGAGGACCCCGCCGAACCGGAGGCGCGCGCGGCGCAGTGCCTGCGGAGCCGTCGTGCTCATCGGGCGACCTCCCCGTGTGCGAGGGCGGCGTCGGCTCCGGTCGTCACATACTCGACCTCGCCCTCCGTGAGACTGAGATAGGCCTCCTCGAGGGACGCCCGCACGGGTGTGAGCTCGTGCAGGACGATGCCCGCGCTTGCCGCGGCCTCCCCGATGCGGGGCGCGTCGAGGCCGTTCACCTCGAGCAGCCCGGGCTCCCGCGCAGCGACGGCCGCTCCGAGCGTCTCGAGCGCGCGCGCGAGCGCGTCCGCCTGCGGCGACCGAACGCGCACGGTCGTGCCCGTCGCGCGGGCGACGATGTCGTCGACGGGGGCGTCGGCGATGATCCGGCCGCGGCCGATGACGATGATGTGGTCGGCGGTGTGCGCCATCTCGCTCATGAGGTGCGAGGAGAGCAGCACCGTGCGGCCTTCGCTCGCGAGGTGCCGCACGAGCAGACGCACCCAGCGCACGCCCTCGGGGTCGAGGCCGTTGACGGGCTCGTCGAGCACGAGCGTGCCGGGGTCGCCGAGGAGCGCGGCGGCGAGGCCGAGCCGCTGTCCCATGCCGAGGGAGAAGCCGCCCACGCGCTTGCGCGCGACGGCCTGGAGTCCCGTGATCTCGATGACCTCGTCGACGCGGCGCGCGGGGATCCCGTGCGTCGCCGCGAGCGCCATGAGGTGGTTGCGCGCGGTGCGACCCGTGTGGACCGCCTTCGCGTCGAGCAGCACGCCCACCTCGCGCAGGGGGGCTCGGTGCTCCCGATACGGACGGCCGTCGACCGTGACCGTCCCGCGCGTGGGCCGGTCGAGCCCGACGATCATGCGCATCGTGGTCGACTTGCCGGCGCCGTTCGGACCGAGGAAGCCGGTGACCTTGCCCGGCTGAACGACGAAGTCGACGCCGTCGACCGCGACCTTGCTGCCGTAGTGCTTGGTCAGGGATCTCGCCTCGATCATCCGCCCGTCCTCTCTCGGCCCCGGGTGTGACCGCGGCTCCACCTTACGGACTCGGCGTGGCCCTGCCTACCCCGTGTCTTGGGAAGGGGAGGGGAGTCCGGAGCCGCGAGCGGTGGAGGAGGGGACAGCGCGCTGCCGCTCAGACCGAGCGGAGCACGGCGACGACCTTGCCGAGCACCTCCGCCTCGTCACCGAGGATCGGCTCGAATGCGCTGTTGCGCGGGAGCAGCCACGTGTGGCCGTCCCGCTGCCGGAAGACCTTGACGGTCGCCTCTCCGTCGAGCATCGCCGCGACGATCTCGCCGTTCTCGGCCGTGTGCTGCGCACGCACGACGACCCAGTCGCCGTCGCAGATCGCCGCGTCGATCATCGACTCGCCGACGACCCGCAGCATGAAGAGCTCGCCCTTGCCCACGAGCTGCCGCGGCAGGGGGTAGATCTCCTCGATCTGCTGCTCGGCGGTGATCGGCACGCCCGCGGCGATGCGCCCGACGAGCGGCACGAGAGCCGCGTCGCTCACCGACGAGGCGGCGGGGTCGGGCGACTCGCCCGAGTCCGGCACGTCGATGAGCACTTCGATCGCGCGCGGGCGGTTGGGGTCGCGGCGCACGTAGCCGCTGAGCTCGAGCTGGTTGAGCTGGTGGGTCACGCTCGAGAGGGACGACAGGCCCACGGCGTCGCCGATCTCGCGCATGCTCGGCGGGTACCCGCGCGCGCTCACGGAGCGCTGGATGACCTCGAGGATCGCACGCTGCTTGTCGCTCAGACTCGTGCGGCGTCGAGTGCCGCCCTTCTCGGTGCGCGCGGTCCCGTCCATGTCCCCTCCCGAGGGCTCGTCTGCGATGTCGGTGGCTCCCGCTCTACTGGAAGCCGTCGTTCGAAACTCTATCCTCGGCGCGCGCATGGATGGTACATCCGTTCGACCGTGTCGCGGGGATCGTCCGAGAAAGAGGCGGAGATGCTTGAAAACATGTTCGATCGAAGGTATGTTCGGAACGTGCATTCCCCCTGCGCGGGGAGCGCGGGTCGCCGCACGGCGGCCCAGGCGCGGCGGGAGGCACGCGTGCCGTCCGCACTAGAGGAAGCGCGGGTGGCACGGGCAGCACAGGACGTGAGACGGGATGAGGAGGACGCTCTCATGAGCACGATCACGATGCACGGTCCCTTGTCCACGGGGCGCGCGTCCACAGGGCGCACGCCGAGCGTGCGACTGCGCCTCACGCGCCGTGGGCGCGCGGTGCTCGCGGCGCTCGTGGCCCTTCCGCTCGCGATCGGCATCGGCTGCGCCGCGCTCAACGGCGGGGGCGCCGTCGCGACGTCGGACCACGCTCCCGCGAGCTTCTCGTACGTCACCGTGGGGGCGGGGGACTCGCTGTGGGGCATCGCCGAGCGCGTCGCGCCGAGCAGCGACCCGCGCGACGTCATCGCCGCGATCATGGACCTCAACGGGCTAGACTCGCCGGACGTCGCGGCGGGAGAGCGGCTCGCGATCCCGTCCGCCTACACGCACTGACCCCGGACGCATTGGCGCCGGACGCACTGACCGTGGTGGCCGGGCATCCCGGGTGCTGCACGCGCTCATTAGGCTTGATCGGTGACCTCCCTCGACGACCTGCCGATCCGCGATGACCTGCGCGGAATGCACCCGTACGGCGCGCCGCAGCTGACGGTCCCCGTCGCGCTCAACGTCAACGAGAACACCCATCCGGTGCCCGAGGCGGTCGTCGAGCGCATCGTCGCGGCCGTGCGTGAGGCCGTGCGGAACGTCAACCGGTATCCCGATCGCGAGTTCACGACGCTCCGGGAGGCGCTCGCGGCCTACCTCGGCGGCGGCGTCATGCCGGAGCAGGTGTGGGCCGCGAACGGCTCGAACGAGATCCTGCAACACCTCCTGCAGGCCTTCGGAGGCCCCGGGCGGCGCGTGCTCGGCTTTCCTCCCACCTACTCGATGCACTCGATCATCGCGAGCGCGACCGGCACGGAATGGGTGGCGGCCGAGCGCGACGCGGGCTACGACATCCGTCCCGAGACGGCCGTCGCCGCGATCGAGCGCGCCGATCCCGACCTCGTGTTCCTGTGCTCGCCGAACAACCCGACCGGCACGCCGCTCGGCATCGAGACGATCGAGGCCGCGTACGACGCGACGCGTGGGATCGTCGTCGTCGACGAGGCCTACGCGGAGTTCGCCCCACGCGAGGTGCCGACCGCGCTCACCCTTCTGCCGGGGCGCCCACGTCTCGTCGTGAGCCGCACGATGAGCAAGGCGTTCGCGTTCGCCGGCGGCCGTCTCGGCTATCTCGCGGCGGATCCGGCGGTCGTGGACGCGCTCCGGCTCGTGCGGCTGCCGTATCACCTCTCCGCCCTCACGCAAGCGGCTGCGGCCGCGGCCCTCGCGGAGGCGCCCGCGATGCTCGCGATGGTCGACGACATCGTCCGCCAGCGCGATCGCCTGCTCGCCGAGCTGCCCGGGCTCGGCTACCCCACGCTGCCGAGCCACGCGAACTTCGTGCTCTTCGGCGGCGTGGCGGACACGCGCGCGACATTCGACGCGCTCCTGCGCGAGGGCATCCTCATCCGCGATGTGGGCATCCCGCACCACTTGCGCGTCACGGCGGGCACCGAGGAGGAGACGACGGCCTTCCTGCGGGCGCTGGCTAGGATGACGCCATGAGCGGGGAACGGGTCGCCGAGCTGCGCCGGCGCACGAGCGAGTCGACCGTCGAGGTGCGCCTCGACCTCGACGGCACGGGCGAGTCGGACATCTCCACGACCGTCCCCTTCTTCGACCACATGCTCACAGCGCTGTCGAAGCACTCGCTCATCGATCTGACCGTGCGGGCCTCAGGCGACACGGACATCGACGTGCACCACACGGTCGAGGACACGGGGATCGTGCTCGGCATGGCGCTCGCTCGCGCGCTCGGCGACAAGACGGGCATCGCGCGCTTCGGCGACGCGCTCGTGCCGCTCGACGAGGCGCTCGCGCAAGCCGTCGTCGACGTCTCCGGCCGCCCCTACCTCGTGCACTCGGGTGAGCCGGCGGGCTTCGAGCTCCACCTCATCGGCGGCCACTTCACGGGGTCCATGGTGCGGCACGTCTTCGAGGCGATCACCGTGCACGCGGCGCTCACGGTGCACCTGACGGTGCTCGCCGGCCGCGACCCGCACCACATCGCGGAGGCCGAGTTCAAGGCGTTCGCGCGCGCCCTGCGCCACGCGGTCGCGCTCGACCCGCGCGTCGCGGGCGTGCCCTCGACGAAGGGCACTCTCTGATGCGCGCCGACGGGCGCGCGCCATCGGTCGTCGTGCTCGACTACGGCACGGGCAACGTGCACTCGGCCGTCAAGGCGCTCGAGGCCGCGGGCGCCGACGTCGAGCTCACGGGCGACCGGGCGCGCGCGATGGAGGCCGACGGCCTCGTCGTGCCGGGCGTCGGCGCGTTCGCGGCCGTCATGGGCGCGCTCGAGGCGGTGCGGGGGGGAGAGGTCATCGGGCGCCGTCTCGCGGGCGGCCGACCCGTGCTCGGCATCTGCGTCGGCATGCAGGTGCTCTTCGAGGAGGGCGTCGAGCGGGGGCAGCGCACCCGCGGGCTCGGCGAATGGCCCGGCGAGGTGCGGCTGCTCGAGGCGCCCGTCGTGCCGCACATCGGCTGGAACACGGTCGAGGCGCCCGAGGACTCCGTGCTCTTCGAGGGCGTCCGCGACGAGCGGTTCTACTTCGTGCACTCCTACGCCGCGCAGGACTGGACGCTCGAGGCGAGCGGTCGCCGCGCCGCGCCGCGGCTCACGTGGGCCGAGCACGGCAGCCGCTTCCTCGCCGCGGTCGAGAACGGGCCGCTGTCGGCGACGCAGTTCCACCCGGAGAAGTCGGGCCACGCGGGCATCCGTCTGCTGGGCAACTGGGTGCGCGGGCTCTGACGCGCGATCGCCCCGCCGGGTCGGCGCGCTCCGGCCGCGCCCCCGCGCGGAGCGCCGACGCGCTCTCGGCTAGGATCGGGTGCTTGGCGTCCGCGATGGGCGCGCCGGCACGCGTCGACGCGGCCGGTCCCGATCGACGCGGTAAGGATCGATGAGCGACTTCCCCGCCCCACCCCGGCTCGAGCTCCTGCCCGCGGTCGACGTCGCCGACGGCAGGGCCGTGCGCCTCACGCGCGGCGAGGCGGGCACGGAGACCGAGTACGGCTCTCCCGTGGACGCTGCGCGCACGTGGATCGAGCAGGGCGCGGAGTGGATCCACCTCGTCGACCTCGACGCCGCCTTCGGGCGCGGCTCGAACGCCGCCGTCATCGAGGAGGTCGTCGCGGCCGCCGACGGCGTGCGCATCGAGCTCTCCGGCGGCATCCGCGACGACGCGTCGCTCGAGCGCGCTCTCGCGACGGGCGCGCGGCGCGTGAACCTCGGCACGGCGGCCCTCGAGGACCCGGAGTGGGCGGCGCGCGCGATCGCGGAGCACGGCGAGGCGATCGCGGTGGGCCTCGACGTGCGCGGGACGACGCTCGCGGCGCGCGGGTGGACGAAGGAGGGCGGCGACCTGTGGACCGTCCTCGAGCGTCTCGAGCGCGCGGGCTGCGCGCGCTACGTCGTGACCGACGTGACGAAGGACGGCACCCTGCGCGGGCCCAACCTCGAGCTCCTGCGCGCCGTGCTCGGCCGCACCGATCGCCCCGTCGTCGCCTCCGGCGGCGTCTCGAGCCTCGAGGACGTGCGCGCGCTGCGCGCGCTCGTGCCCCTCGGCCTCGAGGGAGCGATCGTCGGCAAGGCGCTCTACGCGGGCGCGTTCAC
>JAATFA010000109.1 GCA_015655445.1 Actinomycetales bacterium
AAGCCAAGAGCACCTACGGCACGGGCAACTTTCTGCTCTTCAACACCGGCACCGACATCGTCCAGTCAAAGAACGGGCTGCTCACCACCGTCGGCTACAAGCTCGGCGACGGTCCCGCGCACTATGCGCTCGAGGGATCGATCGCCGTGACCGGGTCGCTCGTCCAGTGGCTGCGCGACAACCTCGGCCTCATCCGCTCGGCGCCCGAGGTCGAGCAGCTCGCGCGCACTGTCGAGGACAACGGCGGGGCGTACTTCGTGCCGGCGTTCTCCGGACTCTTCGCGCCGTATTGGCGCCCGGACGCGCGCGGCGCGTTCGTGGGCCTCACACGCTATGTCAACCGCGGTCACCTCGCGCGAGCGGTGCTCGAGGCGACCGCCTACCAGACGCGCGACGTGCTCGAGGCGGTCGAGGCGGACACGGGCGAGCGCGTGCGCGAGCTCAAGGTCGACGGCGGGATGACGGCGAACGAGACGCTCATGCAGTTCCAGGCGGATGTGCTCGGCGTGCCCGTCGTGCGTCCCGTCGTCGCGGAGACGACGGCCCTCGGCGCCGCCTACGCGGCGGGTCTCGCAGTCGGCTTCTGGTCGGGCCTCGACGAGCTCGCGCGCAACTGGCGCGAGGACCGCCGGTGGGAGCCGCGCATGGAGCGCGCGGAGGCCGAGCGGCTCTACCGCGGCTGGACGAAGGCGGTCACGAGGACCTTCGACTGGGTCGACGCCCCGCCCACCCGGTAGCGTCGCCGCGCGGCGGGCCGTCCGCTATTCGGTCGGCGGCCGCTCGGCGGGCTGGGGCTCCGGCCACCCCGGCTGCGGCACGCGCGGCTCGTCGCGTCGCAGGACCGCGTGCCACGACTCGGGGGGCGGCGCGTCTCCGCGCGAGCCGACACGCGAGGGCCCGCGCCCCGTGTAGCGGAAGCCGCGCGAGCGCGCGACCGCGCGCGATGCCTCGTTGCCGACGACCGCCTCCCACGCGATCGCGTCGAAGCCGGCGTCGAACACCCAGTCGATCGCGGCGTCGACCGCCTCGCCCATGTAGCCGCGACGGCGGAAGGGCGCGCCGATCCAGTAGCCGATGCTCCCCTCGCGCTCGTCCACGCGCCGCATGCCGACGACGCCGAGCAGCTCCCCGTCACGGCGGAGCGCCCACGTGTACTCGCGGTCCTCGCGCCAGCCGCCCGGCACGTGGTCGGTGACGAAGGCGAGGGCGTGCTGCCGCTCGTACGGCCAGGGTGTGAGCATGAAGCGCTCGAAGATCGGGTCCGCGCAGTACTCGGCGATCCGGTCCACGTCCTCCGGACGCGGCTGGTCGAGCACGAGGCGCTCGGTGCGCAGCTCGACCGGGATCATGTGCGGCGCAGGAACCCGACGCGGTCGTAGGCGCGTGCGAGCGTCGCGTCCGCGATCCGTTCGGCGCGCTCGGCGTTGCTCGCGAGCACGCGGTCGAGCTCGGCCGGGTCCGCGAGCAGCTCGAGGGTCCGCGCCCGGATCGGCGCGAACTCCGCCACGACGGCGTCCGCGACGTCCTTCTTGAGGTCGCCGTACCCGCGGCCCTCGTAGCGAGCGACGATCTCCTCGAACGGCGTGCGCGTCACGACCGAGAGGATCGTGAGCAGGTTCGACACGCCTGGCTTCTCGGCGGGGTCGTAGCGCACCTCGCGACCGGTGTCGGTCACCGCAGAGCGGATCTTCTTGGCCGTGACGCTCGGCTCGTCGAGCAGCCAGATGATGCCGTTCGGGTTATCGCCCGACTTGGACATCTTGGCGCTCGGGTTCTGCAGGTCGTAGATCTTCGCCGTCTCGGGCAGGATGCGCGCCTCCGGCACGACGAAGGTCTGCCCGAAGCGCGAGTTGAAGCGCTGCGCGAGGTCCCGCGTGAGCTCGAGGTGCTGGCGCTGGTCCTCCCCGACGGGCACGACGTACGTGTCGTAGAGCAGGATGTCGGCGGCCATGAGGATGGGGTAGACGAAGAGCCCGACCGAGGCGGACTCCGTGCCCTGCCGGGCGGCCTTGTCCTTGAACTGGGTCATGCGGCTCGCCTCGCCGAACCCCGTGATCGAGTCGAGCACCCACGCGAGCTCCGCGTGCGCGGCGACGTGCGACTGCACGAAGAGGGTCGAGGCGGAGGGGTCGATGCCCGCCGCGATGTACTGGGCGGCCGTGCGGCGGGTCTGCTCGCGCAGGGTCGCGGGATCCTGCGGCACGGTGATCGCGTGCAGGTCGACGACGCAGAAGAGCGCGTCGTAGTCCCGCTGCATGTCCCGCCACTGGGTGAGCGCTCCGAGGTAGTTGCCGATGTGGAGGGACTCGGCGGAGGGCTGCATGCCGGAGAAGAGGCGCTGCTGGGTCATGGGCTCACTCTCTGAGGGGCTGGTGCTGGGGCTGCTCGCGCGCGCTGCGCACGCGGGGCAGGGCGCTCGACGCGGGAAGCGTCGGCGCACGGCGGCTCACAGGCGGTAGTCGACGACGACGGGAGCGTGGTCGGACCATCGCGTGTCCCACGAGGACGCGCGGTCGACCGCATAGTCGACGACCCTCTCGGCGAGCGCGGGCGTCGCGACGTGGTAGTCGATGCGCCATCCCGTGTCGTTGTCGAACGCCTTGCCGCGCTGGCTCCACCACGTGTACGGGCCGTCGACCTCGCCGGCCCAGCGGCGCCCGACGTCCACCCAGCCGAGGCCCGGCCCCCTCGAGCCGTCGACGCCCGTCACGGTCTCGCCGCGGGGGCCGAAGAAGCGGTCGAAGTAGGCGCGCTCGCGCGGCAGGAAGCCCGCGTTCTTCTGGTTGCCCTTCCAGTTGCGGATGTCGAGCTCGCGGTGTCCCACGTTGAGGTCGCCCACGACGAGCGCGAGCTCGTGATGCCGCTCGAGCTCGGGCAGCCGCTGTGTCATCGCGTCGAGGAAGCGGTACTTCTCCGTCTGCTTGGGCGTGTTCACCTCGCCGCTGTGGACGTACGCGCTCACGACCGTGAGCACGGTGCCGTCGACCTCGTAGTCGGCCTCGAGCCACCGGCCGGCGGTGTCGAAGTCCTCCTCGCCGAGCGCCACGCGGTGGATGGACGCCTTGTCGCGGCTCGCGATCGCGACGCCCGCCCGTCCCTTCGCGCTCGCGGCGTCGTGCAGGATGTCCCACTCGTCGCCGAGGAGCGCCTCGAGGTCCTCGGTCGAGGCGCGCACCTCCTGCATCGCGAGGATGTCGACGTCTCGTCCGGCGAGCCACTCGCCCATGCCCTTGCGGAAGGCGGCGCGGACGCCGTTGACGTTGACCGTCGCGATGCGCAGGGGCTTGGCGGGCATGACTCTTATCCTACGAGCCGGCTCCGACGCGGCCGTGGACGCGAGCACCCTCGCGCAGGGGGAGCGCCGCTCAGCGGCGGCGGTGCCGGCCCTCGGCGACGCGGTCGTCGCCCTCCTCGCGTCCCTTTCTGCGGGAGCCGCCGTCCTCGCGGGCTCTGGCCTCGCGTTGCCCGGCCTTGCGATCCCCGGCCTCGCGATCCCCGGCCTTGCGATCCCCGGCCTCGCGATCCCCGGTCGTCCTCGCGCGATGCCCGAAGAGGCGCGCGAAGAAGCCACGGCGCTCCTGCTGCGGACCGTCGTGCTCGGCCACGAGCCGGCGCGCGTCCTCGAGGCGCTTGCGCTCCGCCGCCTCGTCGACGACCACGCCCGCATCGGCGACCGTGACGGCGATCCACGAGGCGCCGATCAAGACGACCTGGCAGATGAGGTTGAAGAAGACGAGCAGGCCGAGGATCACGCCGAACGATGCGAGCAGGGGGTTGCTGCTGCCCGCGTTGCCGATGAGGGCGGACCCGAGCACCTGCAGCACGACGAGACCGACGGCGCCGAGGAGCGTCCCCGTGCGCAGGTGCCTCCCCGGGATCTTCAGGCCAGTGAGCACCCGGTAGAGCAGGCCGAGCACGGCTGAGTCGAGCGCGAGCATGACGAGCACCGTGACGCCGCGACCGACGATCGTCCCGGCGACGGAGTCCGAACCGACGCCGATGAGGTCGAGCAGCGCGCCCGTCGCCTGGGTGCCGGCGACGGAGAGCAGGCTCGAGACGAGCACCGCGGCGCCGAAGCCGACGGCGAGGCCGAGATCCTTGAGCTTGAGCAGGACGAAGCTCTTCTGCGCCGAGCCGAGGCGGAAGAGCGTGCGGATCGCGTCGCGTGCCGACGCGAGCCAGCCGAGCGCCGTCCAGAGCAGGCCGACGAGCGCGATCGCCCCCGTCCAGCCGTAGATCCCCGCCTGCATGAGGTCCTTCGGGTCGATCGCGCCCGAGCTGCCGCCCGACCTGATGAGACCGGGGACGGTCGAGGAGAGCGTGGAGATGATGGACTGCTGGAGCGCCGTGTTGCCGGCGGCGAGCCCGACGATCGAGAAGCCGACCCAGATGGCGGCGAAGCCCGCGAAGAGTGCCTGGTAGGCGAGTCCGCTCGCGAGGATCGGCCCGCGTCCGGCGCCGTAGTGCTGGAAGACGCGCACGGGCTTCTGCCGCTGCACCCAGGCCCCGAGCGCCTTGACGCGCGCGCCCATGCCGCCTGTGCCCGGGGCGTCGCCCTTCCCGCCCGTCGAGCGGTCCTTCGGCGTGCGACCGGTCGCTGCGCCCTCCGAGGTCGTCGTGGCGCCGCGCGTGCGCTGCCGCAGGCCGTCGGACGGGCGTCCCGTCGAGGTCTCGTCGTGCCGACGTGTGCGTCGCTCGCGCGCGTCCGCCGGGGCGTCGCGCGCGGTCGGGCTCTCCTCCACCGCCGGGTTCGCCATGTCTCGAGGCTAGGCAGGGGCGCGCGCACACACGCAATCCAGGGAGAAAACATGGAGCCGGATACCAGGGATGACGATCCTGCACGATCGCGGCATACTGGTGCGACGGCGCTGTCCTTCCCCGTGGCAGCGCGGTTGTCCGATCGGGCGGGGCTCGACGGCGGACGGGGAGACCAGGGGGACCAGGGGGACATGAGCACGGAGCCCGCAACCGACGTCGAGGCCGACGAGGCCCTCGTCGCCCGCGCGCGGTCGGGGGATCGCGCGGCGTACGCGGAGCTGTGGAGCCGGCACCATCGCTCCGCGGTCCGCGTCGCCCGCCAGTTCACCTCGATCGACGCGTACGACCTCGTCTCTGAGGCCTATGCCCGCATCTACCAGCGCATCCTGGCGGGCGGAGGCCCGACGGGCGCCTTCCGCCCATACCTCTACACGACCGTGCGCAACCTCGCCTCGAGCTGGGGCGGCGCCTCGCACGAGGTGTCGGTCGAGCGCATCGAGGACCTCGAGCATCCGGACGCCGTCGCCGACCCGGCGGCGCGCGCGCTCGACCGCACGCTCACGACGCGCGCCTTCAAGAGCCTGCCCGAGCGATGGCAGACCGTGCTGTGGTACACCGAGGTGGAGGGCATGGACCCGCACGAGGTCGCGCCCCTGCTCGGCCTGACCGCGAACGGCGTCGCTGCGCTCTCCTATCGCGCGCGCGAGGGGCTGCGCAAGGGGTGGCTGCAGGCGCACGTCGCGCACACGGGCGCGACCGACGCGTGCGCATGGACGGTCGCGCGGCTCGGCGACTACACGCGGCACGGCCTGTCCCGCCGAGAGCGGGCGAAGGTCGACGAGCACCTCGCCGGCTGTGCGAGCTGCGCGGCGGCGTGCGAGGAGGTCGACGAGGTCGCCGCGCACCTGGCGCCCGCGCTCATCCTGCTCGTGCTCGGCACGGTCGCGGGCGGTGGCCTGCTCTCCGTGCTCGCCGCTCCCGCCGCTCCGGCGACCGCGGGCACGGCCGCCGCCGTGACGGGAGCCGCGGCGAGCGCCGGCGCCGGTGCCGCGGGGGCCGGCGTCACGGGAGCCGGCACGGCGGGAGCCGGTGCCGCGAGCATGAGCGCCGCGGCCGCGGGAGGCACGGCGGTCGGCGTCTCGGCGGGCGTCGTGTCCGGGCCGACGGCGCTCGTCGGCTCGCTCGCCCTCGTCGTGGTCGTGAGCGGAGGCGTCATCGCGGGCTTCGCGCCCACGACGGGACACGGGACGGCTGCGCCCGGTGTCGCGGCCGTCGCGGCCGAACCCCCCTCCTCCGCGTCGACGGGCTCGGGAGGGTCCTCCGCGCAGGGCGCGCCGGAAGCGCACGGGCGCTCGGACGACGGCAAGGCGGGGCGGGGCTCCTCGGGAAGCGGATCCCCTGGCATGGGCACGACGACGGGTCGCGACGGGTCGTCGACGGCGCCCGCGGGCGCCTCGGGTGCGACCTCGTCGGGCACCGGGTCGAACGACACGGGCTCGTCGGGCACGGGCTCGTCGGGCACCGGTTCGTCGGGCACCGGTTCATCGGGCACAGGGAGCGGGTCGACCGGCTCGGCGCCTGCGCCCGCGCCGAGCGACCCCGCGAACGTCCCGGGCCTCGGCGGCGTCGTCGGCGGAGTCGTGGGCGACGTCGGGAAGATCGTGGACGGTGCGGTCGGCACCGTCACGGGCGGCTCGCCGCCGCCCGGTCACACGGCGCCCGGAGGCGTCATCGGGGTGGACCTGCGCGGCACGGGCACCCCGGGCGCGCACCTCTCGCTCCAGGCGGCCGGTCAGGTCTACGCGACGACGACGGTCGGCGCCGACGGCACCTTCCACCTCGCCGTCACGGCTCTCCCGCGCGGACTGTCCTCGCTCGAGCTCGTGCAGAGCGTCGACAAGACCTACCTGCTCCACTCGCTCGGGCTCGGCGGTCTGGTCGGCAATCTCCTCGGGACGGTCGACGCGCTTGTGCAGAAGCTCATCCAGCCGTTGCACCTGGACGCCCTCCCCGGGGGCGTCTCCATCCGCCTGCTCACGGCGTGAGGCCGCACGGCGCCGCACGGAGCCGGAAAAAAGTTCTGCAGAACCGCGTCATGATCATGCCCCTTCGACGTCTTATAGCTGGGACCCCATCCCCCGCCTTCCTCTAGAGGAAGGCAAACGCCGGCCGCCCCGTTGCCCAGAGCGGGGCGGCCGGTCTCTTTTCGCTCGCGCGGCGCGCGGGCGAGGCGTCGGCATGGGGGTGAGGCCGGGACGCATGACCGGAGCGCCGTGACCGCACGCGTGGTCCGCGCGTGATCGCGCGCCTGCTCAGCCCGTGTGGCGGAACAGCACGCGAGGGGTCAGCGTGCGCGAGGGCCAGCGCGCGCGAGGGGCAGTGCGCGCGAGGCGTCAGCGGGCGCGACGGACGCCGTGCGCGAGGGGTGAGCCCGCGGCTCAGCGGTGGCCGCGGATGACCGCCTGCTTGACCTCGGCGATCGCCTTCGTGACCTCGATGCCGCGGGGGCACGCCTCGGTGCAGTTGAAGGTCGTGCGGCAGCGCCACACGCCCTCGCGGTCGTTGAGGATGTCCAGGCGCACCTTCGCGGCCTCGTCGCGGTCGTCGAAGATGAAGCGGTGCGCGTTGACGATCGCGGCGGGGCCGAAGTACTGCCCGTCGGTCCAGAACACGGGGCAGCTCGACGTGCACGCGGCGCACAGGATGCACTTGGTCGTGTCGTCGAAGCGCTCGCGCGCGGCCGGGCTCTGCAGGCGCTCCTTCTCGGGCTTCGAGCTCGCGATGAGGAACGGCTGCACCTCGCGGTAGGACTGGAAGAACGGCTCCATGTCGACCACGAGGTCCTTCTCGAGCGGCAGGCCCTTGATCGCCTCGATGTAGATCGGCTTGGTGATGTCGAGGTCCTTGATGAGGGTCTTGCACGCGAGCCGGTTGCGACCGTTGATGCGCATCGCGTCGGAGCCGCACACGCCGTGGGCGCAGCTGCGGCGGAAGGTGAGCGAGCCGTCCTGCTCCCACTTGATCTTGTGCAGTGCGTCGAGCACCCGGTCGGTCGGGTACATCTGCACGTCGAAGTCCTGCCAGTGCGGCTCGGCGTCGACCTCGGGGTCGAAGCGCCGGATGATCAGCGTGACCGTGAAGGCCTCGATGGGCGCCTCAGCGACGCCCGTGGAGACAGCGCCATCCGCGACGGCGGCCTCGACGTTTGCGGCATCCGACATCAGTACTTCCGTTCCATCGGTTGGTAGTTCGTGACGACGACCGGTTTCCAGTCGAGCGAGATGTGGTCTGCAGCATCCGCGGAGTGCGGGTCGCCGGTCAGGTAGGCCATGGTGTGCTTCATGTAGCCGGCGTCGTCCCGCTTGGGGAAGTCGTCGCGCATGTGGCCGCCGCGGCTCTCCTTGCGGTTGCGGGCCGAGAACACGACCACCTCGGCGAGATCGAGCAGGAAGCCGAGCTCGATCGCCTCGAGCAGGTCGGTGTTG
>JAATFA010000153.1 GCA_015655445.1 Actinomycetales bacterium
ATCGGCATGGCCGCCTCGATGGGCGAGCTGCTGCTCACTGCCGGGACTAAGGGCAAGCGGTACATCACGCCGAACGCGCGCGTCCTGCTGCACCAGCCGCACGGCGGCTTCGGCGGCACGGCGTCCGACATCCAGACCCAGGCGAAGCTCATCGTCGACATGAAGCAGCGGCTCGCCGAGATCACCGCCGAGGCCACCGGCAAGACGGTGGAGCAGATCCACGAGGACGGGGACCGGGACCACTGGTACTCCGCCGAGGAAGCCCTCGCGTACGGCTTCGTCGACTACATCCGCAAGTCCGCGGCCGACGTCGTCGGCGGCGGCGGGACCACGAACTGATTCAGGAGCGACCCCCAATGACCGAACTCCAGATGCCGACCGGCCGCTACATCCTCCCGCAGTTCGAGGAGCGCACCGCCTACGGTTTCAAGCGTCAGGACCCGTACACCAAGCTGTTCGAGGACCGCATCGTCTTCCTCGGCGTGCAGGTCGACGACGCGAGCGCGGACGACATCATGGCCCAGCTGCTCGTGCTCGAGAGCCAGGACCCGGATCGCGACATCGTCATGTACATCAACTCGCCCGGCGGCTCGTTCACGGCCATGACGGCGATCTACGACACGATGCAGTACATCCGTCCGCAGATCCAGACGGTGTGCCTCGGACAGGCCGCGTCGGCGGCGGCCGTGCTGCTCGCGGGCGGCACGCCCGGCAAGCGCCTCGCACTCCCGAACGCGCGCATCCTCATCCACCAGCCGGCGACGAGCGACAGCGGCCACGGCCAGGCGTCGGACATCGAGATCCAGGCGCGCGAGGTCATGCGCATGCGCACATGGCTCGAGGAGGCGCTCTCGCGCCACAGCACCCGCACGCCCGAGCAGGTGAGCCAGGACATCGAGCGCGACAAGATCCTCTCGGCCGAGGAGGCGCTCGAGTACGGTCTCATCGACCAGGTGCTCACGAGCCGCAAGAACGTCCCCGCGCTCGTCAAGTAGCGCGAAGCGGCGCATCGGCCCGCGCGTGCGGATGCCGACGCGCCGCCCGCGTCCGCTACGGGGCCGGCGGCCGCTCGCTCGGCGGGGCCGTCGTGGGCGGCTTGCGCCTGCCCACGAGCACGAGCGCCGCGACGACCGCGATCGCGACGGCGAGCACCGCGCCGCCGATCCACGCGACGTCCGCGAGCGGGACGCTCGCGTTGCGGTCCGGCGCCGCCTCCGGCGTGCTCGACGCGCCGCGCGCGCTCTGCCGGGCCCGACCGTGGCAGTCCGGGGGAGTCGTGCTCCCCGCGGACGGAGCGAAGCCCGCCGGCGGCTGCCACGTGAACCCGTAGCTGCCGTCGACGGTGTGTCCGTCCGCGGAGACGATCTGCCACTGCACGGTGTACGGGCCGGCCGGACCGAGTGCGGCGGGGATCGTCATGCTGTCCCCCTCGACCGTGATGCAGCCGTCGCCGTAGTAGCGTCCTTGTGCATCGAGCACGCGGAACCCGAATCCCGCGGCCGTGCCCGTGACGTCCAGGAGCACGTCGTTCGTCGTGATCTCGAACCGCGGGGGGAGGGCCGTGAGGGTCTCGCCGGCGCTCGGCGTCGAGGAGACGAGATAGTTGTGCGCCGCAGCGGGTCCGGCCGTGCCGAGCACGACGGTCGCGACCGCGACGCCGCCGAGCGCCGCTGCCGCGCAGCGGCGCAGCATCCGGCGCTGTTGCGGGGCCGAGCGGATACGGCCCGCACGGCGGCCGCTCACGCCGTCCTCCGCCGGAGCGAGACGAGCGCGAACACGACGCCGAGGGCGCCCACGACGAGGCCGAGCAGGCCGAGCACGCGCGCGAGCACGTCTGCGGACCCGCTCGCCGCCGCGTCGGACGCGTCGGCGGATCCGCTCGACGTGCCGGCGTCCGCGGACGCATGTGCCCCATCGGCTGCCGGCGGCGCGTCGCGCACGTAGAGCACGGGCGCTGGGTGCTCGTCCGACTCCTTCGCCTGGTCCCACCGCACGATGCTGCCGTCGCTGTAGTACTGGTCGGCCTCGATGCGGATGGACCCGACGTCCGGCACGTTGCTGAGCGACACCGTGAAGAGCTGCATCTGGCCGTCGCCGACGGCGGTGCCCGGCTGCGCCGTCCAGACGACCTGGCGCACGGCCGTCGTCTCCGTCGCCCCGTTGACCTTCGTGGGCGACGGCAGGTCGCCCATGACGACCTGCGCCGTCCAGCCGGGCACCGGCACGTACCGCGCGCCGCTGATGGGTGCGTCGTCCGGGAAGACGAGCACGACCTTCGTCGTCGTCGCGGTCGCCGACTCGTTCGGCACGCGGAAGGTGACGACCGGGTACGAGCCGGGAGCCGCCGTGTCCGTGTTCGGGTCGATCGTGATGTGGGCGCTCGCCGCGAGGGGCACGGCGAGCGCGAGGATGAGCCCTCCGCCGAGCGCGGCGGAGGCGAGCAGGGGTGTTCTCTTTCGCATGATGATGTCGTCCTTGAGCTGTCCAGCCGCAGTGCGCGGCGCGATCCGGATGCGCGCGTGCACGCCCGTCCGCGTCCGCGCCGGGTGGGACGGACGAGGGGGTCAGGCGTGCGAGGGCGCGTTCGGCGGACCGCGATAGAGCAGGACGGATGCCGCGAGCCGCTCGACCGGGCGGGGCGCGACGGCGCGCGGGCGCACGCGCACGCGCGGGAGCGGCCGCGGCGGGCGCGGGACGCGCAGCGCGGCGAGCAGCGCGAGGGCGAGCAGGCCCGCCGCGCCCCACACGACGGTCTCGCCGTGGCGCAGCGCGACGACCGTGACGAGCGCGGCCGCGGCGTGCGCGACCCACATGAGCGGCGACGAGTGGGACATCGCCGGCGCGCTCGTGCCGTCGAGCACGACGTGGTGGTGGCCGTGCGCGACGAACCGCGAGCTCGCGCCCGTGCCCGCGAGCTCGAAGACGACGTGGAAGACGACCTGGCTCGCGACGGAGGCCGCCGCGAGGCGTCGCCACGACGAGCGACGCCCGATGAGCGCCATGCCAGCGAGGCCCGAGAGGACGACCGCGACGACGATGCCGCCGAGCGGCGGGAAGCCGCCGCCGGCGAGCGCGTGCATGACGGCGGCGACGAGGCCCGAGAAGGCGGCGACCGTCCAGCCGCGCTCGACGCGCGCCCACCGACTCTCCACGCCCACCTCCCGCCGCCGGCGCGGGCACCGCGTGCGGACGGCTTCCTCCACTTTAGGGCGCGCGGCCGCCCGGCGCCTCATCCGTCGTCGTGATCGAGGCCCGTGCGGGGGTGCGCGACGGCCGGTCGCAA
>JAATFA010000129.1 GCA_015655445.1 Actinomycetales bacterium
GACGGCGTATCCGACGATTGCGGTGGCGGCGGCGGAGATGGTGGCTCGGGGGGATGTGGATCGGGCGGTGTTGGTGTGTGGGACGGGGTTGGGGGTGGCGATCTCGGCGAACAAGGTGCGGGGTGTGCGTGCGGTGACGGCGCATGATTCGTATTCGGTGGAGCGGTCGGTGTTATCCAATGATGCGCAGGTGTTGTGTCTGGGGCAGCGTGTGGTGGGGGTGGAGTTGGCGCGTCGGTTGGTGCGGGAGTGGTTGACGTATCGGTTTGATGCGTCCTCGGCCTCCGCGGCCAAGGTCGCCCTCCTCAACGAGTACGACTCGGGGGAGCGCTCGCCCGAGGAGGCCCTCGCGAGCTGCAGCTGAGCTCCGCGGCGCGGCGGCTAGGCTCGGCGCGTGCGCCTCTTCCCGATCCCCGCGACGGCAGGGACGCCCGCGTGGGTGAGCCTGCTGTTCGCGCTCGTCGCGATCGCGGCGGTTGTCGTGCTCGTGCTGCGCACCGTCCGCTTCTTCCGCCGCGATCGCCCCGACGACGACCACGACGACCACGACGACCGTCGGGCCTGACCGTGGCCGCAGATGTGACGACCCTGGAGGACCCGTGACCGAGAACGCGACGCAGAGGCCGGACGAGCCCGCGAGCGCTCGCCTCTCTCCCCTGCACGACGTGCACGTCGCCGCGGGGGCGACCTTCACCGACTTCGCCGGCTGGCGCATGCCCGTGCGGTACTCCTCCGACCTCGCGGAGCACCACGCCGTCCGCACCGCGGCGGGGCTGTTCGACCTCTCTCACATGGCGGAGATCGTCGTCGTCGGCCCGGAGGCGTCGCGCGCGCTCGACTGGGCGCTCGCGGGCGCGATCTCGCGCATGGCTGAGGGGCAGGCGAAGTACACGCTCCTGCTCGAGGAGGGAGGCGGCATCCTCGACGACCTCGTCGTCTACCGCACGGGCCCGGACCGCTTCCTCATCGTCGCGAACGCGGCGAACCGGGAGGTCGTCGCGGCCGAGGTGCTCGCGCGCACCGCGCCGTTCGAGTGCGAGGCGCTCGACGAGAGCGACGACATCGCACTGCTCGCCGTTCAGGGCCCGATCGCGGCGGACATGCTCGCGAACCTCGATCCCGTGCTCGAGGCGGACCTCGCCTCGCTGCGGAACTATCGGGCCGTCCCGGGGCGCTTCGACGACCACGAGGTGCTCGTCGCGCGCACGGGCTACACGGGCGAGGACGGCTTCGAGCTCTACCTCTCGCCCGACGCCGCGCCGCGGCTGTGGCGCGCGATCGCCGAGGCTGGAGCCGGCAGCGGCCTCCTGCCCGCGGGCCTCGCCGCGCGTGACACCCTCCGCCTCGAGGCGGGCATGCCGCTCTACGGGCACGAGCTCACGCGTGAGGTGCTCCCCGCGCAGGCGGGCCTCGCGCGCGTCGTCAAGCGCGATGACGACTTCGTCGGCAGCGCGGCGATCGCGCGCGGACCGGCCCCCGACGCTCCCGTGCTCGTGGGGCTTGCGGGCGAGGGCAGGCGCGCGGCGCGCAGTGGATACCCCGTGCTCGGCGACGGCGGCGCGCGTGTGGGGGAGATCACCTCGGGCGCGCTCTCGCCGACCCTCGGCCGTCCCATCGCGATGGCGTACGTGCGCCCGGAGGCGAGCCCCGTCGGCACGGTCCTCGCGGTCGACGTGCGCGGCAGCGTCCTGCCGATGACGGTCGTCGAGCTGCCCTTCTACCGCCGCGCACGGTAGCCGCGCACGGTCGACTGGCGTGCCCCCACGGCGTCGGGGATCATGGAGACGTCGGCCGTCGTGCTGGGGAGGGAGGCGCGCGTGCCCGAGGTGCTGTGCATCGGCGAGACGATGGCGCTCGTGACGCCCGCACGGGCCCTCCCGCTGCGTGAGGCCGACGTGTTCCACATCGTGCCCGGTGGCGCCGAGTCGAACGTCGCGATGCACCTCGCGAACGCGGGGCACGACGTCGAGTGGTTCAGCCTCCTCGGCGCGGATCCGCTCGGCGACCGCGTGGCCGACGCGATCGCGGCGCACGGCGTCTCCATCGGGCGCGTGCGTCGCCTGCCGGACGCGCAGACCGGCGTCTACTTCAAGGATCCGGGGCACGGCGAGCGTCGGGTCCACTACTACCGTGCGGGCTCCGCGGCCTCGCGCATGCGCGCGAGCGACCTCGACGGGCTCCCGCTCGCGGCGACGCGCGTCGTGCATGCCTCGGGGATCACGCCGGTGCTCTCCGAGAGCTGCCGGGAGCTCGTCGAGGCGCTCGCGGCGCGTGCCGGGCGCGCGGAGATCGTGCTCTCCTTCGACATCAACCACCGGCCGGCGCTGTGGCCGGCCGCGGAGGCGGCGCCCGTGCTCCTCGCGCTCGCGCGGCGCGCGCAGGTCGTGTTCGTGGGCCTCGACGAGGCGGCCGCGCTGTGGGGCGCCGAGACGCCGGCAGCCGTGCGTGCCCTCCTGCCCGATCCGGTCCTCGTCGTCAAGGATGGCGCGATCGGGGCGACAGAGTTCTCCGCGACGGGCGTCGTGCACGTGCCGACCCCGCCCGTCGAGGTCGTCGAGGCCATCGGCGCGGGCGACGCGTTCGCGGCGGGATACCTCTCGTCGCGGCTCCGCGGGGCGCCCGGCGAGGCGGCCCTTCTCGCCGGGCATCGTCAGGCGGCGCTCGCGCTCTCGACGACGGCCGACGTCCTCCCCGTCGCCCACGCGACGTCCCACCCGCGACCGCCGGACGAGGCCGCGCCGACCGAAGGAGCACTTCGCGCATGACCGACTACTTCGACGAGCTCTTCGCGGACGCCTCCGTCATGATCATCCTGCGCGGCCTCGGCCCGGATCGCACGGTCGCCCTGTGCGAGACCGCGTGGCGGGCGGGCATCGCGCACGTCGAGGTGCCCGTGCAGGAGCCCGAGTCGGAGCGCGCGCTCGCGGCCGCGGTCGAGGCGGGGCGCGTGCACGGCCGTGTCGTCGGCGCGGGCACGATCACGACGCTCGAGCGCTTGCGCGCGGCGAGGCGCCTCGGCGCGGCGTTCACGGTGAGCCCGGGAGCGGACGAGGCCCTCCTGCGCATGCATGCCGAGGAGCGCATGCCGTTGCTGCCGGGCGTCGCGACGGCGTCCGAGATCCAGCTCGCGCAGCGGCACGGCCACTCGTGGATGAAGGCCTTCCCCGCCTCCGTGCTCGGCACCGAGTGGTTCCGGGCGATGCACGGCCCGTTCCCCGAGGTGCGGTTCGTCGCGACGGGCGGCATGACGCCCGACACCGCGGGGGCGTTCATCGCCGCGGGCGTCTCGGTCGTCGCCTTTGGCTCGGTCGTCGCGCAGGAGGGCGTCGTCGAGCGCGTCGCCGCGGACCTCGTGCACCGCGCGGCCTGAGTCGCGCGAGGGTGCCGGCCCTCGCGGCGGCGCCGGCTCGCGATGGCCGGCGATCGACGCCGGGAGGCGGCCGGCGATCGATGCCGGTAGGGCGGCCGGCTGGGTCGCGCGTTCCTGCCTCGATGCCATGCGGCTCGGTGTCCCGAGCGCGCGCCGCGCGCGTTCACGAGCACGAAACGTGTGGTTGCTACGCTGGTCGCACAATCGAAGACCGGGCCGCACGCGATGCGGGAGAGCCCGCGACGGGCACCGAAGGAGCAAGCCTCCCCGCCAATCTCTCAGGTACGCGTACCGCATCGACAGGCCGCTCTGAAGAGAGGACGCTCCGCGTCCCGCCGACGGGGAAAGCGCCGTGCGCGGCGCGAAACTCTCAGGCCCAGAACAGAGGGGGAGTCCGTCCGTCCGCGATCCGCGGGGCGGCGGGCTCGATGGCGGCTCCTCGGAGGCGCGACGACCCGGCGGCCCCGGACCGGCCCCTTCGAAAGGCAGGGACATGCCCGACCAGTCCGACCTCCACTACACGAGCGAGCACGAGTGGGTCCTCGCGGACGGCGACGTCGCGACGATCGGGATCACCGCCTACGCGGCGGACCGGCTCGGCGACATCGTCTACGTCGAGCTGCCGCGGACGGGCGTGACCGTCGCGGCCGGCGACGTCCTCGGCGAGATCGAGTCCACCAAGTCCGTCGGCGAGCTCTTCGCCCCCGTCGCGGGGGAGGTCGTCGAGCGCAACGAGGCCGTCGTGGGATCGCCCGAGACCGTCAACCTCGACCCGTTCGGGGAGGGCTGGCTCGTGCGCGTGCGGATGACAGATCCCGCCGCGGCTCTCGACGGCCTGCTCGACCTCGACGCGTACACCGCGCTCCTCGAGCACTGAGGCGGCGTCATGACGAGCTCCTTCTCCGCACGCCACATCGGCACCGACTCGCTCGCGCAGCTCGAGATGCTGCGCGCGGTCGGCCACGACTCGGTCGAGTCGCTCCTCGATGCCGCCCTGCCGCGTGGGATCCGGCAGGCGCCGCCCACGGGCTCGACGATCCCCGCGCCCGCGAGCGAGCACGAGGTGCTCGGCGAGCTGCGCGCGCTCGCGGCGCGCAATCGCGTGCGGCGCTCGCTCATCGGCCTCGGCTATCACGGCACCGTGACGCCGAGCGTCATCCGCCGCAACGTGCTCGAGAACCCGAGCTGGTACACCGCGTACACCCCGTACCAGCCGGAGATCTCGCAGGGGCGGCTCGAGGCGCTCGTGACCTTCCAGACGATGGTCGCCGACCTCACGGGCCTCGCGACGGCGAACGCCTCGATGCTCGACGAGGCGACCGCGGTCGTCGAGGGCATGCTCCTCGCGCGGCGCGCCTCCGGATCCGCCTCGAACCTGTTCCTCGTCGACGAGGACGCGCTGCCGCAGACGAAGGCCGTGCTCGAGAATCGGGCCCGCGCGGTCGGCATCCGGCTGCGCTACACGCGCTACGACGCCGCGTCGAGCGCCGAGGGCGGAGCGTCCGCGGACGAGCCTGCCGTCGCGTTCGGCGCGTTCGTGCAGTATCCCGGGGCGTCGGGGCGTCTGTGGGACCCGTCCTCGGCCATCGCGGCCGTGCACGAGCAGGGCGGCCTCGTCGTCGTCGCGGCCGACCTGCTCGCGCTCACGCTCCTGCGGCCGCCGGGCGAGCTCGGCGCCGACATCGCCGTCGGCACGACGCAGCGCTTCGGCGTGCCGATGGGCTTCGGCGGCCCCCACGCGGGCTACCTCGCCGTGCGTGCTGGCCTCGAGCGGCAGCTGCCCGGGCGTCTCGTCGGCGTCTCGAAGGACGCGGCGGGCGCTCCCGCCTACCGTCTCGCGCTGCAGACGCGCGAGCAGCACATCCGGCGGGAGCGGGCGACGAGCAACATCTGCACGGCGCAAGTGCTCCTCGCGGTCATGGCCGCGATGTACGCCGTCTACCACGGCCCGCACGGGCTCACGCGCATCGCGCAGCTCGTGCACGGGTCGGCGGCGTTCGCCGCACGCACGCTGCGGTCGCTCGGCGTCGACGTGCTCTCGCGCTCGTACTTCGACACGCTCCTCGTGCGCGTCCTGGACGCCGCCGCGGTCGAGCGGGCCGCACGCGAGCGGGACGTGCTCGTGCGCGTCGTCGATGCGACGACCGTCGCGCTCGCCTTCGACGAGGTCGCGGCGCTCGATCGTCGACTGCTCGCGCACCTCGCCGAGGCGTTCGCGGGCCAGGCGACGGTCGAACCCGTGCCGATCGAGGGCGGGCCCGTGCTCCGCCTCGGCAGCGCGCACGTCGTCGCCCCGGGGACGTTCGCGGACTACCCGTCCGAGTTGCGGCGCACCTCGGAGTTCCTCACGCATCCCGTGTTCTCGTCCCATCATTCCGAGACGGGAATGATGCGCTACCTCAAGCGCCTCGCCGACGAGGACTACGCGCTCGACCGCGGCATGATCCCGCTCGGCTCCTGCACGATGAAGCTCAACGCCGCGACCGAGATGACGGCGGTCACGTGGCCCGAGTTCGCCGACGTGCATCCCTTCGCACCCGTTGAGGACGTGCAGGGGTATCTCGTGCTCGTCTCGCACCTCGAGTCCTGGCTCGCCGAGGTCACCGGCTACGACACGGTATCCCTGCAGCCGAACGCCGGGAGCCAGGGCGAGCTCGCGGGCCTCCTCGCGATCCGCGGATACCACCGCGCGCGCGGCGAGGACGAGCGCACGGTGTGCCTCATCCCCTCGAGCGCGCACGGCACGAACGCGGCGAGCGCCGTGCTCGCGGGGATGCGGGTCGTCGTCGTCGCGTGCGACGAGCTCGGCAACGTCGACCTCCGCGACCTGCGGGCGAAGGTCGCCGAGCACGCGCGCGAGCTCGCGGCGCTCATGATCACGTATCCGTCGACGCACGGCGTGTACGAGCACGAGATCGCCGCGGCCGCCGACGCCGTGCACGCCGCGGGCGGCCAGGTCTACGTCGACGGCGCCAACCTCAACGCGCTGCTCGGCTACGCGCGCTTCGGGGACTTCGGCGGCGACGTCTCGCACCTCAACCTGCACAAGACGTTCTGCATCCCGCACGGCGGCGGCGGCCCGGGCGTCGGGCCCGTCGCGGCGAAGGCGCACCTGGCGCCCTACCTGCCGGGTCACCCGATGGCGCAGTCCGATCGCCACCCCGCGTACGACCTGCGCACCGATCGCGCGGGCGCCCTCGTGCACGCGGGCGGCCCCGTCTCCGCTGCGCCGTACGGGAGTCCGGGCATCCTGCCGATCAGCTGGGCGTACGTGCGGCTCATGGGCGCGGAGGGGCTGCGCCAGGCGACGGGCGCGGCCGTGCTGGCCGCGAACTACGTCGCGGCCCGCCTGCGCGAGCACTACCCCGTGCTCTACGCGGGAGGGAACGGCCTCGTCGCGCACGAGTGCATCCTCGACCTGCGGCCGCTGCGCGAGGCGACGGGCATCACGGTCGACGACGTCGCCAAGCGGCTCATCGACTACGGCTTCCATGCGCCCACGATGTCGTTCCCGGTCGCGGGGACGCTCATGGTCGAGCCGACGGAGAGCGAGGACCTCGCCGAGATCGACCGCTTCATCGAGGCGATGATCGCGATCAAGGCGGAGGCGGACGCGGTCGCCGCGGGACGCTGGCCGTCCGACGACAACCCGCTCGTGAACGCGCCGCACACGGCCGAGTCCGTCGTCGCGGGCGAGTGGACGCATCCGTACTCCCGCGAGGAGGCCGTGTATCCGGTGCGTTCGCTCGTGCGCGCGAAGTACTGGCCGCCCGTGCGCCGCATCGACCAGGCCTACGGCGACCGGAACCTCTTCTGCGCCTGCCCGCCCGTAGAGGCGTTCGCCTGATCCCTTCCGTCACGATCGCCGAAGTGTGAGTTTGTGCGGGTTTCGCGTCCGCGAAACCCGCACAAACTCACACTTCGGGGGCGGGGGCGCGTGAGGCGCGCGGGGGCGCGTGGGTCGAGGGTCAGGAGCCGCCGAAGAGGGAGGGGAAGGCGCCGGCGGCCCACGGGTAGCCGACGAAGATCGCGGCGTCGATGAGCGCGTGGGCGACGATGAGGGGCAGGAGGAGGCCGTGACGCGCGTAGAGCCAGCCGAAGACGACGCCCATCGCGAAGTTGCCGAAGAACGCGGGCACCCCCTGGTAGAGGTGGTAGCTGCCGCGCAGCACGGCCGTCGAGAGGATGATCGTCCAGCGCCCCCATCCGAGCTCGCCGAGGCGCCGGTAGAGGTACCCGATGACGATGACCTCCTCCTGCAGGCCGGCGCGGACGGCCGAGAGCAGGAGCACGGGCACGGTCCACCAGTGGTCGGCGAGGCCGCTCGCCGCGACGTGGGGCGTGAGCCCGAGCGCGCGACCGGCGAGGTAGACGCCGATGCCAGGCACGCCGATGACGAGCACGAGGCCCACGGCGGCCGCGACCTGGCGTCCCGGCTGCTCGAACCGGATGCCGAGCGCGCCGAGGTGCGGCCGGGCGGCGCTCCAGAGCAGGTAGCACACGAGCGCGACGGGGGCGAGGTCGAAGACGATGCCGAGCAGCTGGTAGACGAGGTCGAAGAGCTCGCGATCGCTCAGCTGCGGGTTGAGCGTCGTCGTCTGCTGCGAGAGCGGGGTCGTGCGGCTCAGATCGTCGAGCAGGTCGACGATCGCGTAGACCGCGGACGCGCCGAGCGAGAGCGCGAGGACGATCACGACCTCCCAGCCGAGGCGCGTGCGCGCGCTCCGATCGCCGGTCTTCACGGGGAGATGCTATCCGCCCGCGCTCCCGGGGCGCCGCGCGCGGGGCCCGCACGGGACGCGGGGTGGTGCGCACGAACACTGCGTCGGGCCGGGGTCGTGCGACGAAGTTGTGCGTCCCATGCAAGAAACCCTCGCCACTCGTTTCCGCTGTGTAACTTTTCCTCCGAGGGTTTTGCAGCCGCGTTGCCCCCTCTTTAGGGTCTTGTCTTGTTCAGCGCGGCGGTGCGTGGATCACGTGCTGCCGTCGCCCATCTTGCTCAGGAGGCAAATTGAATATCAGTCGAAGGGGAGCACGGGGAGCGATCAGCGCCCTGGCTGCCGTGGCTGCCGCGTGCATCGCCCTCGCCGGATGCACCACGACGGGTGGCAACGAGACCAAGTCCAGCAGCACGACCGTCACGATCGCCGAGGTGAACGAGGCCAGCTCGTTCAACTTCAACACGCCGCAGGGCAACCTCGACACGAACGGCATGATCAACTACCTGACCCAGCCGCAGTTCTTCACGCTCGACGCGAAGTACAACGTCGTGCCGAACAAGGACCTCGGCACGTACGAGAAGCTCAGCGACGACCCGCTCAAGGTCAAGTACACCCTCAACAGCGACGACAAGTGGTCGGACGGACAGCCGATGACGGCTGACGACCTCCTGCTCGGCTGGGCGAGCTCCTCGTGCTACTACGACTCGGCGAAGACCGATGACGACGGCAACGTCATCTCCGGCACGCAGTACTTCGTGACCGCCTCGGGCTGCCTCTTCACGACCGACCTGCCGACCGTGGGCGACAACAACCACTCGATCACGTTCACGTACGACCAGCCGTACGTGGACTGGAACCTCGTCAACCCCATCCAGTTCCCGGCGCACGTCGTGACGAAGGCCGCGGGCGTGAGCGAGGACGACTTCCTCAACGCGATCAAGACGACGCCCAAGGGCGACGTCGACAACCCCGCGCCGGCGAACGACGTGCTCCAGAAGGTCGCCAAGTTCGTCAACACGGGCTTCGACGCGACGAGCCTGCCGAGCGACAAGTCGCTTCTCGTCTCCGGCGGCCCCCTCATGGTCTCCGCATGGTCGCCCAAGCAGTCGATGACGTTCGTCAAGAACCCGCAGTACAAGGGCGACCACGAGGTCAAGTTCGACAAGCTCGTCATGCGCTTCATCGGCGACGCGAACGCGCAGGTGACGGCCCTCCAGAACGGCGAGGTCGACGCGATCCAGCCGCAGGCCTCGGCCGACACGGTCAAGGCGCTCAAGGCGGTGAGCGGCGCGAAGCTCCAGCAGGGCAACCAGGTCGCCTACGACCACCTCGACCTGAACTTCAAGTCGCCCGTGTTCAGCGACCCGACCGTGCGCCAGGCGTTCCTGCTCACGATCCCGCGCGAGGACATCCTCAAGGCGATCGTGACGCCTGTGAACCCGAAGGCGACGGTGCTCGACTCGCAGATCTTCCTGCCCGGTCAGGATGGCTACGACGAGAGCGTCAAGCAGAACGGCTCGAGCGCGTACGACAAGGTCGACATCGACAAGGCGAAGCAGCTCCTCGCGGGCAAGACGCCGACGGTGAAGATCCTCTACAACACCGAGAACCCCAACCGCGTCGACACCTTCCAGGCCATCCAGGCCTCGGCGAAGCAGGCCGGGTTCAACGTCGTCGACGGCGGATCGCCGCAGTGGAGCTCGCTCCTGAGCGGTGGCGACTACGACGCGTCGATCTTCGGCTGGGTCTCCCCGGGCGCGGGCAACACGATGCTGCCGCAGCTGTTCCAGATCGGCAACCCGAGCAACTACAACCAGTACAACGACCAGCAGGCGAGCGACCTCGCGGTCAAGAGCCAGTCGACTCTCGACCCCGACGAGCTGCAGAGCATCAAGCTGCAGATCGACAAGCTCGCGTTCCAGGACGCCTACGGCCTGCCGCTCTTCCAGCTGCCCGGCCTCTTCGCCACGAGCGGCTCGCTCAAGGGCGTCGAGTACTTCGGCGGCCAGACGGGCATCGTGTGGAACATCTGGGACTGGTCGAAGTGAGGCGGAATCGCTGAGCTGATCGTTCCCGTCCCTTCGCGGTGATCGGGGCGGGGCGCCGGACTCCTCGGACGAGGACCGGCGCCCCGCCTCTGAGCGGCGAGTAGCCTGATGCAGAGCGTCCCGGCCCCCGCGTCACCCCCCGTCGAATCGCAGGTATCCGCACCCATGGTGAGCTTCATCGCGAGACGGCTCCTCGTCTCCGTCCTCATCCTCATCGCCGCGTCGTTAATCATGTACGTGCTCGCGGCCTACTCGGGAGACCCGCTCTCCGATCTCGAGGGCAGCAGCTCCTCCAACAAGGAGGCGCTCATCCAGGCGCGCGTGCACGCGCAGCACCTCGACGTGATCCCCCCGCTGCGCTGGTTCCTCTGGCTCGGTGGCGTCGCCAAGTGCGTCGTGCCCGTCGCGGGCGGATGCGACCTCGGCACGACCTTCCAGAACCAGCCGGTCGCACAGCTCCTGCCGCAAGCGGTCGGATCGACGCTCCAGCTCGTGACGGCGTCGTTCCTGCTCGCGATCGTGCTCGGCATCGCGCTCGGCATCATCACGGCCCTGCGCGTCTACAGCGGCTTCGACTACACGGTCACGACGGTGAGCTTCTTCCTCTTCTCGCTCCCGTCGTTCCTCATGGCGGTGCTGCTCAAGTCGTTCATCGCGCTCGGCTACAACAACTTCCTCGCGCATCCCGTGCTCTCGCCGGTCTCCCTCGTCGTGTGCGGGGTCGTCGTCGGCGTCGTCCTGCAGCTGGTCGTCGGCGGGTCGTGGCAGCGCCGGCTCTACATCTTCCTCGGCTCGGGCGCGGTGACGGCGCTCGTCCTGTGGTACATGTCGGCGACCGGATGGTTCACGCGGCCCGCGCTCGGACCCGTCGTCGTCATCCTCCTCACCGCCGCGATCGGCTTCGTCGTCGTCTCGATCCTCGCGGGCGCACACAATCGACGCGCGTGGATCACGGGGGGCATCAACGTCGTGCTCGCGATCGCCGCCTACTTCGGCCTGCAGTGGCTCTTCGCGATCTCGACCGCGGGCACGATCGCGATCCTCGCCGTGCTGACGCTCGTGATCGGCATCGTGAGCGGCGCGATCGTCGGCGGGCCGGATCGCGGGCTCATGATGCGCATCGGCGCGATCACCGCCGTGCTCTCCGGCGGCGTCGTGCTCATCGACCGGTTCATGCAGTCCTGGCACAACTACTCCGAGCTCGTCGGCGGCCGCCCGATCGCGACGGTCGGGTCGCAGACGCCGAGCCTCAGCGGGGACGTGTGGATCACGGGACTCGACAGCTTCACGCACCTGCTGCTGCCGACGGTGAGCCTGCTGCTCATCAGCTTCGCGAGCTACACGCGGTATGCGCGCTCGGGCATGCTCGACGTCTTCGACCAGGACTACATCCGCACAGCGCGCGCGAAGGGGATGCCCGAGCGCACGGTCGTCGTGCGGCACGCCGTGCGCAACATGCTCATCCCGATCGCGACGATCATCGCGACGGATGTCGGCGCGCTCCTCGGTGGCGCGGTCATCACCGAGTTCGTCTTCGCGATCAGCGGGATGGGAGCGCTCTTCAACTCGGGCCTGTCCCGCACCGACGTCAACCCCGTCATGGGCTACTTCCTCGTCATCGCGATCACGGCGATCGCGTTCAACTTCCTCGCCGACCTCGCCTACGCGGCGCTCGACCCGCGGGTGCGCGTCCGATGAGGGGCGGCGTCGCGCGGGCGAGCGCCCGCATCCTTCCGGGAGGACGGCCATGAGCACGATCCAGGGCAGCCCGATCGAGCCGACGATCCCCGATGGCACGGGCCTCGCCGTGCCGGGCGAGGCTCCCGGCGAGAGCCAGGGACGCATCGTCCTGCGGCGGTTCCTGCAGAACCGCGTCGCCGTCATCGCGCTCATCGTCTACGTCGTCGTCGTCGTGTTCTCGATCTCGGCGATCGGGCTCGGCCCCATCCCGGGCTGGTGGCGGTACGGCTACACGCAGCTCAACCCGCAGCTCAACCAGGGCGCGCCGACGCTCTCGCTCCTGCCGACGTGGCTCGGCGGCGACGGCATCCACTTCGGCGCGCATCCGTTCGGGCAGGACCGCATCGGCAAGGACTACTTCGCCCTCACGATGCGCGGCATCCAGAACTCGGCGCTCGTCATGATCGTCATCGGCGTCTTCGCGACCGTCGTGGGCGTCGTCGTCGGAGCGGTCGCGGGGTACTTCCGCGGCTGGGTGGACTCGCTGCTCATGCGCATCACCGACGTGTTCATCGTCATCCCCGCGCTCGTGATCGGCGCGGTCGTGGGCAAGACCTCGAACGGCCTCGGCGCGTGGGGGCTCGCGCTCCTGCTCGGGCTCGTCTCGTGGATGGTCACCGCGCGGCTCGTGCGGGCCGAGTTCCTGAGCCTGCGCGAGCGCGAGTTCGTCGACGCGGCGCGCGTCGCGGGCGCGTCGGACGGGCGGATCATCTTCCGTCACATCCTGCCGAACGCCTGCGGCGTCATCATCGTGAGCTCGACGCTCCTCATCGCCTCGGCGATCCTGCTCGAGACGGCGCTGAGCTTCCTCGGCTACGGCATCAAGCCGCCGGACTCCTCGCTCGGCCTGCTCATCGCCCAGAACCAGGCCGCGTTCTCGACGCGCCCGTGGCTCTTCTGGTGGCCGGCGAGCTTCATCGTGCTGCTCGCGCTCTGCGCGAACTTCGTCGGCGACGGCCTGCGCGACGCGTTCGACCCGCGCTCGCGCCGTTTCAGCCTGCGCCGCACGCGCGAGCCGGAGCCGGAGCCGGGGGAGGGCGTCGTGCACGCGGGGCAGCCGCTCACGACGGCGGACGAGCCGGAGGGACGCGCGTGATGCGGCGGCCCGGGGGGCGCGCGGCGGTGCTCGCGCGCCGCGTCGCGCCGACGCCCGCGGCGTCAGACCCAGCCGAGCGCGACGACGCTCGCCGCGGCGAGCACGACGAGGATCGCGAGCTGCGCGACGTGCCAGCGGACGTGCGGCCGGGTCTCGTGCGCGACGCCCAGGTCGATGCGCCCAGCCTCGCGCAGCTCGTGCCACCGGCTGCGCACGAGGTAGGCGGCGTCGCCCGAGTCGGTGCCGGCGAGGTCCCCGGGCCGCGCGCGTCCGGCGACATCGGCGGGAAGGCCGCGCGCCCCGCCTCGGCGTTCGAGCGATCGCGCGTGGAGGGTGCCGGCCCCGCCGGGGCTCGGCGCAGCGAACGCCGTGTACGCGCGCGCGGGCGTGCGGAGCGTGAGGGCGTACTTCGTGTCGACGTCGATGAGCGCGGCCCACGGCACGTGCACCGAGCGCGTGACGTTGACGAGCGTCACGCCCTCGTCGTCGACGACGACGCACGGGCGCCACAGCACCGCGTGCACCGCCACGACGATGAAGGCCGCGGGCACGAGCAGGCCCGTCGCAGCGGCGCTCTGGGCCGTGATCCCCACAGCTACGCCGACGGCGGCGAGCACGACGACGAACAGCACCGCCAGGACGCGGTTGAACCGCGATCGGAAGACGATCCTGTCGTCGGGCGAGGCCATGCAGTCATCCTCGCATTCCCGCGCCCGCACGAGCCGCGCGCCGCATCCGGCGCCGCAGGAAGGAAGAGCGCGTGACGGTCAACGCCACCCCGCCCGGCAGGAGCCGGACGGCCGGGACCGCCGAGCCCGTGCTCAAGGTCACCGACCTGAGCGTCGACTTCGCCGTCGACAACGTGTGGACGCCGGCCGTGCGCCACATCAGCTACGAGATCCGCGCGGGCGAGGTGCTCGCGCTCGTCGGCGAGTCCGGATCCGGCAAGAGCGTGAGCTCGATGTCGATCCTCGACCTGCTGCCGCGCAACAGCCGCGTCTCCGGCAGCATCCGGCTCAACGGCCGGGAGGTGCGCGGCCTCACGGGCTCGCGCCTGCGCGAGATCCGCGGCAAGGAGGTCGCCGTCATCTTCCAGGAGCCCATGACGGCGCTCAACCCCGTCTTCACGATCGGCTTCCAGATCGTCGAGACGCTCCGCGTGCACTTCGACACGCCGCCGAGCGAGGCGCGGACGCGCGCGATCGAGCTGCTCGGCCTCGTCGGGCTGCCGGATCCGGAGAAGGCGTTCAACTCCTACCCGCACCAGCTCTCGGGCGGGCAGCGGCAGCGCGCGATGATCGCCCAGTCGATCTCGTGCGACCCGTCGCTGCTCATCGCCGATGAGCCGACGACCGCGCTCGACGTGACGGTGCAGGCGGAGATCCTCGACCTCATCCGCAGCCTGCGCGATCGCCTCGGGAGCGCCGTGCTGCTCATCACCCACGACATGGGCGTCGTCGCGGACCTCGCCGACCGCATCGCGGTCATGCGCCGGGGCGAGATCGTCGAGTCGGGCACGACGCTCGACGTCTTCCGCAACCCGACCCACCCGTACACGAGGGCGCTCCTCGACGCCGTGCCGCACCTCGGCCAGGCGTATGCCGAGAACGACAGCACGATCGACCTCACGGTCTCTCTCGCCGCCGCGGCGGAGGACGTCGAGCTCACGCCCGAGCTGCGTGCGCAGATCGAGGAGAACGAGCGTGCGGCCGCGGCCGCGGCGAAGGCGGCGGCCGACCAGTTCGCGGGGGAGCCCGTCGTGCTCGACCTCGCGGACGTCGTCGTTGAGTACCCGGGCCGCGGCCGCGTGAAGGCGTTCCGCGCCGTCGACCACGTCGACCTCGCCGTGCACCGCGGGGAGGTCATGGGCCTCGTGGGCGAGTCTGGCTCGGGCAAGACGACGATCGGGCGCGCCGCCATCGGCCTGATCCCGGTCACCTCCGGACGTCTGCACGTCGTCGGGGTGGACCTCTCGCGTCACAGCCGCAAGCTCGCGCACGAGGTGCACCATCGCGCGGGCATCGTCTTCCAGGACCCGGCGTCGTCGCTCAACCCGCGCATGACGATCGGCCAGAGCATCGGCGAGCCGCTCGCGATCGCCAAGCACCTCAAGGGCCAGGCGCTCGTGCGGGAGGTCGAGTCGCTGCTCGACGCCGTCGAGCTGCCGCGCGCCTACCGCAGCCGCTATCCGCACGAGCTCTCGGGAGGCCAGAAGCAGCGCGTCGGCATCGCCCGCGCCCTCGCGCTCCAGCCCGAGCTGCTCGTGGCCGACGAGCCCACGTCGGCGCTCGACGTGTCGGTGCAGGCGACGGTGCTCGAGCTCATCCGCTCCCTGCAGCGCGAGTTCCGCTTCGCGTGCCTGTTCATCACGCACGACCTCGCCGTCATCGACGTGCTCGCCGACCGCATCGCCGTCATGCACCGCGGACGGCTCGTCGAGGTGGGCACGCGCGACGAGATCCTGCGGAACCCGCAGGACGCGTACACGCAGCGGCTCATCGCGGCCGTGCCGCTGCCGGACCCGATCGTGCAGCGCGAGCGGCGCGAGCTGCGCGCGCAGATCCTCGCCGCGGGAGCCGACGAGTAGGTGTTCCCCACCCCCTCGGGCGCCGCGTGCGGGACGCGGCGCGCGAGGGGCCGCGTGCGACAATGAGCGAGTGCGCCGCTCCGCATCCCGCCCCGGCGCCGGGCGCCCTGGCGCGCGAGGCGCGCGAGCGGTCCGCGCGGGCGGCGTCGTGCTCCTCGCGGCCGTCGCCGCGGGAGCGGCCGGCTGCACCTCCGCGCCGCCGCCGCCGCCCTCGCACGGCGGGACGGTGACGATCGCGGAGAGCGACGCGTTCACGTCCGCGAACCCGCAGACGAGCTTCGGGGACAGGCCCACGAACGCGGCGATCGCGTACCTCACGGGCGCGCAGTTCGCCTTCTACGACGCGACTCCCGCGCTCGTCGAGGACACGTCGTTCGGCACGATGCGCGTCGATCGCACGGATCCGCTCACGGTCACGTACACGATCGCCGACGGCGTGCTGTGGTCCGACGGCACGCCCGTCGACGCGTCGGACCTCCTGCTCGCGTGGGCGGCGAACTCGGGGGCGTTCACGACTCCCGGCTTCACGGCTGCGGACTACGCGGCGCACGTCGACCCGGACACGGGCCAGTACCGCGGCGACTTCCCAGAGGGCGTCGTGTACTTCGACGGGCAGCCCGCAGACGGGCTCGAGCACGTGAAGGACGTGCCGACGGTCGGCAAGGACGGCCGATCGATCACCCTCGCCTACGACTCCTTCGACCCCGACTGGCGCCTCGCGCTCCAGGTCGGCGTGCCCGCGCACATCGCGGGCGAGCGGGCGCTCGGCGCGTCGGACGCCGCCGCGGGCGCGGCCGCCGTGCTCACCGCGATCCGCACGCACGACAGGGCGGCCCTCGCCTCGCTCTCCCGGTTCTGGAACACGGCGTACGACTTCGCCTCGACGCCGCAGGACACGGGTCTGCTCGTGAGCACCGGCCCCTTCGTCGTCTCCTCCCTCGACCCGGCCTCGGGCGTCGTCCTCACGCGCAACCCGCGGTACACGGGGAGCCACCGGCCCGCGTTCGACCGCGTCGTCGTGCGCACGATCTCGGATCCGTCGGAGGCCGCGCGTGCGCTCGCGAGCGGCGAGGTCGACGTCGTGGACCCGCAGGCGAGCGCGGAGGTCGCGCACGAGCTCGCGGGCGTGCCGGGCGCGCACGTCGTACACGGGTACGCGAGCACGTACGAGCACATCGACCTGCAGTTCGCGGACGGCAAGAGCGGCGTCTTCGACGACCCCGCCGTACGCAGGGCGTTCCTCGAGACGGTCCCGCGCGAGCAGATCGTCGACGCGCTCGTGCGGCCCGCCGACCCGAAGGCGCAGCCACGCTCGTCCTGGGTGCTCCCGCCAGGGGCGAAGGGCTACGCGGGCATCGTGCGCTCCCACGGGTCCTCGGCATACGCGAAGCCGGACATCGCGGGCGCGAGACAGCTGCTCGCGAAGGCGGGCATCGCCCACCCGCAGGCCTGCATCCTCTTCGACGCGTCCAACCCGCGCCGTGTGACCGAGTTCCCGCTCATCCAGAGGTCGGCGGCGCAGGCGGGGTTCTCCGTGACGGACTGCTCGGCGGCCGACGTCGTCCCCCTGCTCGGCACGGCGGGCGCGTACGACGCGGCGCTCTTCTCGTGGGACGTGCCGAACCTCTCCACGACCGCGGTGAGCGCGATCTTCGCCTCCGCGGGCGGCATCGACAACTACAACCGCTACGCGAGCCCGACGGTCGACGCCGACCTCGCCCGGCTCGGCGCGGAGGACGACCCCGCCCGGCGCGGCGCGATCCTCGAGTCGATCGACTCGGCGCTCTTCGCCGACGCCTACGGACTGCCGCTCTACCAGCTGCCGGCGATCGCGGGCGTCTCCGACCGCGTCGCGGGCGTGAGCCGCTCGGTGCTGCCGCCCGGCATCCTCTGGGACTTCTGGCGGTGGCAGCCCGCAGCGGCGAGCCCCTCCCCGACGGGGTGACCCGACCACCGCCCGCCGGATCGCCCGCGCGCCCGGGTAGAATGGTGGTGCGGGCATCCCCGCAATCTCCCCACATCCCGAGGACGTCCCCGCATGCCCACAGCCACTCGCCGCGATCTGCGCAACGTGGCCATCGTCGCCCACGTCGACCACGGCAAGACGACGCTCGTCGACGCGATGCTGCGGCAGACGCACTCCTTCGCCGAGCACGCGCACGTCGACGAGCGCGCGATGGACTCGAACGACCTCGAGCGGGAGAAGGGCATCACGATCCTCGCGAAGAACACGGCCGTCTCCTACGACGGCGTGCACGCGACCGACGGCCCCGTCACGATCAACGTCATCGACACCCCCGGCCACGCCGAC
>JAATFA010000069.1 GCA_015655445.1 Actinomycetales bacterium
GAGACCACCGAGGCCGACTGGGACCTGCAGCACGACGTCATGGCGAAGGGGTCGTTCCTCGTCTCCCGCGCCGCGGCGAAGGTGCTCATCGACCAGCGTCTCGGCGGCGACATCGTCTACATCTCGAGCAAGAACTCGGTCTTCGCGGGCCCGAACAACATCGCGTACTCGGCGACGAAGGCGGACCAGGCGCACCAGGTGCGCCTGCTCGCGGCCGAGCTCGGCGAGCACGGCGTGAAGGTCAACGGCATCAACCCCGACGGGGTCGTGCGCGGCTCGGGCATCTTCGCGGGAGGCTGGGGCGCCAAGCGCGCCGCCGTCTACGGCGTGCCGGAGGAGAAGCTCGGCGAGTACTACGCGCAGCGCACGCTCCTCAAGCGCGAGGTGCTGCCGGAGAACGTCGCGAACGCCGTGTTCGTGCTGTGCACCGCCGACCTCAGCCACACGACGGGACTGCACATCCCCGTCGACGCGGGCGTCGCGGCGGCCTTCCTGCGCTGATCGCGCACCACGGGCGCGGTCAGCCGCGGGCGCGGCGGTCGTCGATCGAGACGATGGGGGGCACACGCACCGGCGGCACGGCCGGCCGCTCGGCCACGCGGAAACGGACCTCGTGCTCGCCCGGAGCGAGCTCGCGCTCGCGCTCGCCGGGCACGTCGAGCACGCCCGTCGTCCCCGCCGGGACGCCCATGGACGCCCGCACGCGCGCGCCCTCGCGCGTCCAGCGGCACCAGGCAGGCCCGTACGGCGTGCGCACCCGGTAGCCCGCAGCCGTGATGCCCCCGCCCGGGCGCGGGGCGAAGCGGATGCGACGGTAGCCCGGCGCGTCCGGGGCGACCCCCGCGAGCGTGCGATGCATCCAGTCGGCGATCGCGCCGAGGGCGCAGTGGTTGAAGGACGTCATCTCTCCCGGGTTGATCGAGCCGTCGGGCAGCATGCTGTCCCAGCGCTCCCACGTCGTCGTCGCGCCCATCGTGACGGGATAGAGGAAGGAGGGGCACGCCGTCTCCGCGAGCATGCGGTAGGCGACCTCGACGGCGTCCACGCGCGTGAGCGCGTCCGCGATGATCGCCGTGCCGACGAAGCCCGTGCCGATGCGGTGGCCGCCGTCCTGCACGAGCTCGACGAGGCGCCGCCCGGCCCGCTCCCTCTCCTCGCCCGGCTCGAGGAGGTCGAAGACGATCGCGAGCGCGTACGCCGTCTGCGAGTCGCTCACGACGCGTCCCGCCGCGGTCACGTACTCGCGGCGGAAGGCCGCGCGCACGGCCCGTGCGAGCTCCTCGTAATGCCGCGCGGCGTCCGCGCCCCCGACGATCCGGCACGCGGCCCCGAGCCGCGCGGCGGACCGCGCGAAGTAGGCCGTCGCGACGACGTCGCCGCTCGTGCGGCCATCGCCGGGGCGGTCGGGGGGCGCGCTCGGGTCGAGCCAGTCGCCGAGCTGCGCGTCCGCGTCCCATACGCGCCGGGGCCCCGTGCGGCGGTCCACCCAGTCGACCCAGGCGCGCATGCCCGGCAGAGCGCGCCGCAGCACCTCGACGTCGCCGTAGCGCTCGTGGAGCGTCCACGGCACGTCGACGACCGCGTCGGCCCACACGGCGGCCGGGAAGTCCTCCGTGAGGATGTCGGGGACCACGAGCGGCACGACGCCGTCCGCGTGCTGGTCGGCCAGGAGGTCCTCCATCCACGACGCGAGGAAGCCCGCGCAGTCGTAGAGGCCCGTCGCCGCGGGCGCGAACACGCCGATGTCGCCCGTCCAGCCGAGCCGCTCGTCGCGCTGGGGGCAGTCTGTGGGCACGTCGACGACGTTGCCGCGCATGCTCCACCGCACGTTCTCGTGCAGCCGCTCGAGGCGCGCGTCGGAGCACGCGAACTCCCCCGTGCGCTCGAGGTCGGAATGCACGACGATCGCGACGACGTCCTCGACGACGACGTCGGGGTCGGAGACGTCGATCTCGGCGAAGCGGAAGCCGTGGTAAGCGAACTCCGGCTCCCACGCGATCGCGGAACCGTCGAGCACGAGCGTGTCGGTCGCCTTCGCGAGCCGCAGCGGGCGCAGGCCGAGCTCGCCGTGCTCGAGCACCTCGGCGTGGCGCAGCACGACGGAGGAGCCCGCGGGCCCGCACGCCCGCAGCCGCAGGCGTCCGACGAGATTCTGCCCGAAGTCGAGCCGCACGCGCGTGGCGCTGCGGCGCTCGCTCGCGACGGGGCGGAGCGTCTCGGTGCGGCGCACGGGCGGCCCCATGGGGGCGACGAGCGACCGCGCGTCGAGCGGACTCGTGCGCACTCGCGGCCAGCGAGTCGCGTCGAAGCCCGCGCGGCACCAGCGCGGCTCGCGCAGCCGCGCGTCGACGACCTCGCCGTCGTACACGTTCGTCGCGCGGATCTCGCTCTCCGCGCTCCGCCAGGCCCCGTCGGTCGCGATCGTCGCGCGGCGCCCGTCCGCGTAGCGGATCTCGAGCTGGGCTGCGAACCCGAGCTCGGAGCCGTAGGCGTTCCGCCGGCCACCGTCGAAGCCGATGCGGCCGCGGTGCCATCCGTCGGCGAGGGTCGCGCCGAGCACGTTGGGGCCCGGGACGAGGAGCGCTGTCACGTCGTGCGTGAGGTAGCGGCGGCGATGCCGATAGCTCGTCCAGCCCGGCGGGAACAGCTCGTCGCCGACGCGCTCGCCGTTGAGCTCCGCCGCGAACACTCCCTCGGCCGTGGAGTAGAGGCGGGCGCGGTGCACGGGCCCGTCGACCTCGAAGTCGCCCCGCACGCGCACGGCGGGCCCGCCGACTCCCGGGTCGGTCCCCGGCCGCACGAGCACGGCCGTCCAGTCCTCCGCTCGCAGGAGCCCGGCCTCGACCGGGAGCGGAGCGCTCCACCCGCTCACCGGCTCCGCGCCCGTCGCACCCGGACCGCGCACGCGCACCCGCACGCGCGCGGACTCGCGCGAGGCGAGCGGCGCGACCGGCCACGGCACGAGCACCGACTCGGGCGACCGGGTCCACCCGCTCGACTCGATGCGGCCGTCCTCGCGCTCGACGCGCACCTCGTACGCCGACTGCGCGCGCCCGTCGGCGAGGCACCACGACAGGCGGGGCGTCGCCGTGCCGAGGCCGATCGCGTGCGGCACGTGCTCGGCCCGCAGGTCGACGACGTCCATCGAGCACACCCCTCCCCCTCACGGGCCGCGACGCGCGCGACCCGAGGCGCCTAGCCCTTGACCGCTCCCGAGGTCATGCCTGCGACGATCTGCCGGTTGAAGAAGATGTACATCACAAGTGGCGGGATCGTGATGAGCAGGATGTCCATGAAGAGCAGGTTCCACTGGCTCAGGGTCTGGCTCTGGAAGTTGTAGAGAGTGAGCTGGACGGTCGCGTTCTCGTCGCCGGGCAGGAAGTACAGCGGGTTCGTGAAGTCGTTGAACACCGCGACGGCCTGCACGACGACGACCGTGATCATGACGGGGCGCAGCAGCGGCAGGACGACCGTGAAGAAGAGCCGCACGGGTCCCGCGCCGTCGATCACGGCCGCCTCGTCGAGCTCGCGCGGGATCGTCGCGACGAACGCGCGGAAGAGCAGGATGCAGAACGAGAGCCCGAAGGTCGCCTCGATGAGGATGAGGCCCGCCATCGTCTTGAAGAGCTCGAGGCTCTGCAGCACCCAGATCGTGGGGACGACCGCGGGCGGCACGATGAGCCCCGCGAGCACGAAGAAGTTGACGATCGGGTTCAGGCGCGAGCGCTTGCGCTGCAGGAGGTAGCCGACCATCGCGGAGACGACGACCATGATCGCCACGCTCACGATCGTGAGGACCGCGCTGTTCACGAATGCCCGCACGATGAGGCCGTCGCGCGTCGTGAGCACGGCGACGAGGTTGTCCCACAATGCCCAGTGCTGAGGCCACGTGAAGCTCAGGTTCGACGCCTCCGGCGCCGTCTTCGACGCCGTGAGGAAGATGAAGACGAACGGCACGACGAACACGAAGAGCGAGAGCACGATCGAGACGATGCCGATGATCCAGCTGCGCACGCGGCGCAACGTGCGCCCGGGGCGCCCGTGGCGGACGGGGGCGGCGAGGCCGGCCTGAGCGGTCATCGTTCGACCTCCTTGCGGTTGAGGAACAGCGAGATGGGCACCATGATCGCGGTCACGACGAGGAAGAGCACGACGTTGCCCGCGGTGGAGAGGCCGTAGAAGCCTGCCTGGTACTGCTTGTAGATGACGGAGGCGATCACGTCGCTCGTGAAGCCCGGGCCGCCCTTCGTCATGGCCCAGATGAGGTCGAACGAGCGCAGGCCGCCGATGAGCGAGAGGATGATGACGGTCGCCGTGGCCGGTCGCGAGAGCGGGAGCGTGATGGTGCGGAACGTCTTCCACGCGCCCGCGCCGTCCACGCGCGCCGCCTCGTAGTACTCCTGCGGGATCGCCGCGAGGCCCGCGATGTAGATGAGCGTCGCAATCCCGACGCCCTTCCACACGTCCACGCCCGCGACCGTGAGGAGGGCGAGCTTGGGATCCGTGAGCCAGCCGGGGCCAGCGATGCCGAAGAACGAGAGCACGTGGTTGACGAGGCCGTCGGAGGGGTCCAGGAGCACCTTGAAGGTGATCCCGACCCCGATCGCCGAGACGAGCACGGGGAAGAAGACGACGGAGCGCAGGTAGCCGCGCCCGACGAGCTGCGAGGTGAGCAGCACGGCGAGCGCGAGCCCGAGCACGACCTTGAGCGCCGAGGTGATGAACCCGTAGATGAAGGTGTTGACGAAGCCCTGCACGAGCATGGGCTCTTGGAAGAACTGCACGAAGTTGTCGAAGCCGATGAAGCTCACGTCGAAGAGCGACCACCGCGTGAGGCTGAAGTAGAACGACGCGAACGTCGGCACCGCGAAGAAGACGAGATACAGCGCCGCGGCAGGCAGGTAGAACCACGACGGATAGAAGCTCTTCATCCGTCCGCGATGCGGGGACCTGCGGCCCACGGCGGGAAGGGAAACGCTCGTCGTCGACATCCTCTACTCCTCATCGAGCATGGGGAGGGACCGGATCGCCCAGCCCCTCCCAACGCCAGCTCAGCCGCGCGGTGCTCCGGCCCGGCTCACCATCCCTTGATCCCGAGCTGCTGGGCCTGCTTCTTCACGTCCTCGTCGTAGAGCTGGGCGCCCTGCTTCGCCGTGCTGATGCCCGAGCCCACCTGCACCGTGATGTTCTCGAGGTTCGGTCCCTTGATCGGGGAGAGGAACTCGAGTGCGGGGGCGGTCGCCTTGTCGTCGAAGTACTTCTGGATGTCCTGCACGAGCGGCGGGACCGACGAGGGCAACGTGCACGCGGTCGTGACGAAGGGACCCGAGACCGCGAGCTTGCTCGTCTGCACCTCGCATCCGTCGGGCGAGTTGACGAATGCGACGAGCTTCTTGGCGGCCGTGAGCTTGGCGTCCTTCGTCGTCTTGGGGATGTAGAGCGCGTTCGGCTGCCAGATCGTCGCGGTCGTGTCCCCCGCCTTGTCCGCAGGGAGGGCGAAGAAGCCGACGTCGTCGACGTTGTCCGGGTAGTTCTGCTGGATGGCCGCGATCGCCTGGGTGAGGATCGGGTACTGCGCCCCCGTTCCCGTCGCGATCATCTTGACGCCGTCGTCGTAGGTCGCCGACGCGAAGTCGGAGTTGAAGAGTCCCGCCTTGAACGCCTGCTCCTGGTGCTCGAAGCCCTCGAGCGCGGGCTCGTCGGCATACTTGCGCTTGTTGGCCGTGTACTGCTTCGCCCAGTCCGGGTCGGCCTTGTAGACGTTCCCGAAGTCGGCGAGCACGAAGAGCTGGCTCGTCCACGTGTCGCCGTAGGTCTGCACGATGGGCGCGACGCCGCCGGCCTGCTTGATCTTCTCGCTGTTGGCCATGAAGTCATCCCACGTGGTCGGCACGCTCAGGCCGAGCTGGTCGTAGACCTTGCGGTTGTACACGACACCGCCCGCCTGGGACGAGCCGAGGGGCGCGCCGTAGAGCCCCTTGTCGGTGCTCACGACGGAGCGGAAGTCGGAGGTGAGCGACTTCACCCACTTCTCGCCGGAGAGGTTCACGAGCGTCGAGTCGGGGTGCAGCGCCTGCAGCAGCGAGCCGGAGTTGTAGTAGAAGACGTCCGACATCTCCCCCGTGGAGAGCTTGGTCTTCATGAGGTTGTCGCCCTCGGTGCCGGCGGGCTGCGTCTCGAGCTTGACCGTGACGTCCGTGTTCGCCTTCTCGAACGCCGCGATCATGGCGTTCGCCATCGCGACCGTGGTCTCGTCGTTCTGCACGAGCCACGTGATCTGCGTCTTGCCGTCGCTGCTGCCGCCGCCGCCCGAGCAACCCGCGAGGAGCACCGAGGCGGCCGCTCCGAGGGCCGCCGCGGCGAGCCAGGCGCGACGCGCGTTCTTCCATGCCACGTGTCTTTACCTCCTTGTAAAGCCCGGTCACGACGTCGTGCACTCGGGGAACGTTGTTGAAACCTTTCAACTGGCTGCGGCCACGCTAGTTGGGGTTCACCCCTCCTGTCAATGGACTTCGGTCAACCGGTTCGGCGGACCCCAAGCATCTGGGTGCGTGACTGGCGCGCGCGCGGCGGGCCTCGTCGCGCGCGGCACGAAGCGTGGCGGAATTGAATCGTTTTAGATAGGGTGACCTCGCACCGCGCACCGCCGTCGCCGCGCGCTCGACCGGCGGCCCGGAGCGCCGTCCGATCGATCAAGGAGGATCATGTCCCACGCCACGAGCGCCCTCGCCGTCACCCGCGTCACGACCGAGCGCCGCACCGATCGTCCCCTCGTGGACACCCCGACTCCGCGCCTGAGCTGGACGATCGAGTCGAGCCACGACGGATGGCGGCAGGCACGCGCGCACGCGCGCCTCGACGGGCAGACGATCGCGCGCGTCGAAGGCGACGCGTCCGTCTTCGTGCCGTGGCCGTTCGAGCCGCTCGCGCCCCACTCGCGCCACACCGTCGAGGTGCGCGTCGAGGGCGAGGACGGCTCGGAGTCGGAGTGGAGCGAGCCGCTCGTCGTCGAGGCCGCCTTCCTCGCCGAGGGCGAGTGGGCCGCCGACTTCATCGGACTTGCCGATCCCGCCGCGGCCGCCGCGCCCGCGCTCGTGCGAGGCGAGTTCGACGCGCCCGAGGGCATCGTGCGCGCGACCCTCTACGCCGCTGCGCACGGCGTGTACCAGGTGCAGGTCAACGGGTCCTACGTCGACGACGCGGTGCTCAAGCCCGGATGGACGTCGTACCAGTACCGCCTGGTGCACGAGACGACCGACGTGACCGCGCTCGTGCGCCCGGGCCGCAACGCGATCGGCATCTGCCTCGCCGGCGGCTGGTGGACGGAGAGCTACGGCTTCCGCGGCCAGGCGAGGCCCTTCTACGGCGAGCAGCCGGATGTCGCGGCTCAGCTCCACCTCGAGCTCGCCGACGGCACGACGAGGACCGTGACGACGGGGGCGGACTGGACCGCGACGGGCGAGGGACCGATCCTCTCGAGCGGCATCTACGCGGGCGAGGAGGTCGACGCTCGGCGCGCGCCGTCCGGTTGGAGCAGCCCGGGCTTCGACGCCTCCGCATGGCGCCCCGTGCGCGTCGTCGAGAGCGCCGTCGTGCCGGAGGCCGCGATCGCCGAGCCCGTGCGCCGCGTCGACGAGCTGCCGGTGCAGGAGGTCATCACGACGCCCTCGGGCGCGACCGTCGTCGACTTCGGCCAGAACCTCGTCGGCCGCGTGCGCGTGCGCGTGAGCGGTCAGGCGGGCCAGACGATCACGCTGCGCCACGCGGAGGTGCTCGAGCACGGCGAGCTCGGCACGCGGCCGCTGCGCTTCGCGAAGGCGACCGACCGCTTCACGCTCGCGGGCGGGGGCGAGGAGGTGTTCGAGGCCGAGTTCACCTTCCACGGCTTCCGCTACGCCGAGATCAGCGGATGGCCCGGCGAGCTCGACCCCAGCGCGCTCACAGCCGTCGTGATCTCGAGCGACATGCGCCGCACGGGCTGGTTCGAGTGCTCCGACCCGCTTGTCAACCGGCTGCACGAGAACGTCGTGTGGGGGATGCGCGGCAACTTCGTCTCGCTGCCCACCGACTGCCCGCAGCGCGACGAGCGCCTCGGCTGGACGGGCGACATCCAGGTCTTCGCACCGACCGCGAGCTACCTGTTCGACTCCGACGGCTTCCTCTCGTCGTGGCTGCGCGACGTGGCGCACGAGCAGAAGGCGCTCGGCGGCATCTGCCCCATCGTCGTGCCCTCCGTGCTCACGGGACGGACGCTCGCGGCGGCCGCGTGGGGGGATGCCGCGACGATCGTGCCGACCGTGTTGCACGAGCGCTTCGCCGACCTCCGCACGCTCGACGAGCAGTACCCCTCCATGCGCGCGTGGGTCGACTACCTGCGCGGCATCGTCGGCGACGACCTGCTGTGGGAGCACCGCTTCCAGTTCGGGGACTGGCTCGACCCTGCCGCACCGCCGGAGTACCCGGGGGACGCCCGCACGAGCTCCGACCTCGTCGCGACGGCGTACTTCCTGCGCTCGACGCAGCTCGTCGCGCGCGCCGCGGAGGTGCTCGGCCACGACGAGGACGCCCGCCGGTACGCGCGGCTCGCCGAGGACATCCGGCAGGCCTTCCTGCGCGCGTACGTGACGCCCGCGGGTCGCATGGTCTCGGACGCCTCGACGGCGTACGCGCTCGCGCTGCGCTTCGACATCGTGACCGACCCCGCGCAGCGCCAGGCGCTCGCCGACCGGCTCGCCGAGCTCGTGCGCGCCGAGGGCTACCACATGTCGACCGGTTTCGTGGGGACCCCCCTCATCCAGGACGCGCTCGTGGAGGGCGGCCACGCCGCCGAGGCCGAGCGGCTGCTCCTGCAGACGGAGAACCCCTCGTGGCTCTACGCCGTGACGATGGGCGCGACGACGATCTGGGAGCGCTGGGACTCGATGCTCGAGGACGGCACGATCAACCCGGGCGAGATGACCTCCTTCAACCACTACGCGTTCGGCGCGGTCGCCGACTGGCTGCACCGCCGCCTCGCGGGACTCGCGCCCGCCGCGCCGGGCTACCGCCGCATCCGCGTCGCCCCGCTCGCGCTCGACTCGTTCGACTACGCGCGCACCGCGCACGAGACGCGGTACGGCCGCATCGAGGCCGGATGGCGACGCGAGGGCGACGACGTCGTCGTCGAGGCCTCGATCCCTGCCAACACGAGCGCGGAGATCGTGCTGCCGGGGAGCTCGGAGGTCGTCGAGGTCGGCTCGGGGCGGCACGAGTGGCGCGTGCGCCTGCCGCGTCGCACGCCACCTACGGGCCCCCTCACGATCGACAGCCCGCTCGCGGACGTGCTCGAGCGGCCGGAGGCGTACCGCGCGATCGTCGAGGAGCTCAGCCGGCGCGACGGCGAGCTCGCGGCGACGTTCCGCCGCCGGACGCGATGGGTGCGCGAGCGCTCGCTGCGCGATGCCCTCGAGCGCGTGCCCGGCGACGTCGTCGAGGGCGTCGGACGCGCGCTCGAGCACGCGACCGCCTGACCGTCGCCGCGGACGAGGAGCAGCCCCGGACGAGCGGGGACGACGGGCGGGGACGACGGAGAGGGACGGAGGGATCACGTGGAGCACACACCCGGCGGCGCGCGGGCGTACGCGGCCGTCGACCTCGGCGCGACGAGCGGCCGCGTCATGGTCGGACGGGTCGAGCGCGATCGGGTCACGCTCGCCGAGGTCGCGCGCTTCGCCAACTCGCCCGTCGCGACGATCGACGGCCTGCACTGGGACGTCCTCGGCCTCTACCGCTCGATGCTCGACGGCCTCGCCGCCGCGCACCGCGAGCACGGACTCGCGAGCATCGGGATCGACTCGTGGGCCGTCGACTATGCGCTCATGCGCGACGGTCGCATGCTCGCGACGCCGTACAGCTACCGCGACCCGCGCACGAGCGCGGCCGTCGAGGCCGTCACCGCGATCGTGCCGCCCGCGGAGCTGTACGCCGCGAACGGCCTGCAGCACCTGCCCTTCACGACGCTGTTCCAGCTCGCCGCCGACCGCGCGAGCGGGCTGCTCGAGCTCGCCGACGGCATCCTGCTGCTGCCGGACCTGCTCGCCTACTGGCTCACGGGCGTCGCGGTCGCCGAGCGCAGCAACGCCTCCACGACAGGCCTGCTCGGCGTGCACGACCGCGAGTGGGACGCGGCTCTCGCCGAGCGCGTCGACGTGCCCGTGCACCTGCTGCCCCCGCTCGTCGACGCGGGCACGGCGCTCGGCCCGCTGCACGCCGTCGCCGCGGACGAGATGGGCATCGCGCCGCCGGACGGCCCCGTCGTGACGGCGGTCGGCTCACACGACACCGCGAGCGCGGTCGTCGCCGTGCCTGCGACCGAGCCCGGCTTCGGCTACGTGTCGTGCGGCACGTGGTCGCTCGTGGGCGTCGAGCTCGAGCATCCCGTGCTGAGCGAGGAGAGCCGTCTCGCGGGCTTCACGAACGAGGCGGGCGTCGACGGCCGCGTGCGCTACCTGCACAACGTCATGGGGCTGTGGCTGCTGAGCGAGAGCGTGCGCACGTGGGAGCGCGCCGGCGAGCGCGTCGACCTCGACGCGCTCCTCGCCGCGGCGGCCCGCGTCGAGGGACCCGTGAGCCGCTTCGACGCCGACGACGAGGTGTTCCTGCCGCCCGGCGACATGCCCGCGCGCATCGCGCGATGGCTGCGCGAGCGGGACCTGCCCGTGCCCGAGACGCGCGCCGCGCTCGTGCGCTCGATCCTCGAGAGCCTCGCCCACGCGTACGCGCGCACGCTGCGCGCCGCCGAGCGGCTGAGCGGCGAGCGCGTGCGCGTCGTGCACATCGTCGGCGGGGGCAGCCGCAACGAGCTGCTCTGCCGGCTCACGGCCGAGGCGACGGGGCTGCCCGTCGTCGCGGGGCCGGTCGAGGCGACCGCGCTCGGCAACGTGCTCGTGCAGGCGCGCGCGCACGGCGACGTCGGCGGCGACCTCGAGACCCTGCGCGCGCTCGTCGCGCGCTCGACGCCCGTGCGCACGTATCCGGCCGCGGCGCCCGCCCTCTGACGCGGTCCCCGCGCCGGCGCACCGTCCCGGTCCGCGGGAGGGGACGGCCCGAGCCCTCCGCCGCGCGGGAAGGGCAGGATGGGACACGTGATGCGCGTGTGAGCGGCGGCGAGCGGCGAGCGCTGCCGGATCCGCCGGACGACGAGGCGGGATCGCGCGGCGAGGACGACCCCTCGCCGCGCGTCGCGATCGCGTCGTGGCTGCTCGGCTTCGCGATCCTGTGCGGCTTCGAGCTCCTCGGCGAGCTCGTGTCGGCCGCGACGCACGTGCCCCTGCCCGGCTCGATCGTCGGCATGCTCCTGCTGCTCGCCGCGCTCTTCGCGCGCGTGCCCCGCCTCGAGCGGCTTGTGCGTCCCGTCGGCGACTCGCTCATCGCGCTCATGCCGCTCTTCCTCGTGCCGCTCGCCGCGGGGCTCGTCGAGCACGTCGACGAGCTCGCCTCGCAATGGCTCGTCTTCCTCGTCACGGTGCTCGTCGGATGGCTCGCGTGCGCGCTCGCGGCCGTCGCGGGCTTCGTCGCCCTCTCCCGCGGCGGGCGCGGTGTGCGACGCGCGAGGAGGGGACCGTGACGGGCGTCGTGGCGCTCTGGCACGCGATCGCGGCCACCCCCGCGTTCGGGCTCGCGCTCACGGTCGGCGTGTACGCCCTCGTGCGCGTGATGGCGGCGCGCCTCGGGGGCGCCGCGTGGGCGAACCCCGTGCTATGGACGCTCGCGGTCGTCGTCGCGGTGCTCCTGTCGACGGGCACGCGGTACTCCGACTACATGCGCGGCGGGTCGGTGCTGAGCCTCCTGCTCGGTCCCGCGATCGTCGCGCTCGCCCTGCCGATCTACCTCAACGCGCGACGTCTCGCGCGCGTCGCAGGGCCCGTCGTGCTCTCGACGGCGCTCGGAGCGAGCGTCGGGATCGCGGCGGCGATCGCGATCGCAGGGCTTCTCGGCGGCGTGCCCGCGACGGTGCTCGCGCTCGCGCCGACGCACGCGACCTCCCCGGTCGCGTCGGCGGTGAGCGAGCTCGCGGGCGGCCCGGGGAGCCTCGCGGCGACCATGGCGATCCTCACGGGCGTCGTCGGCGCGGTCGCGGGGCCGACCGTGCTCGACGCGCTGCGCATCCGCGACCCGCACGCGCGCGGACTGGCCTACGGTCTCTCCTCGCACGCGATCGGCACCGCGCGCGCGTTCGAGGAGGGGCCCATCGTGGGCGCGTTCGCAGCGACGGGGATGGCGCTCGGCGCCGCGTGCGTCGCCGTGCTCGTGCCGCTCTCGCTCCTCGTGCCCGCGTTCGCCTCGTGGGCCGGACGCTGACCGCGCGGCCCTCGCGGCCGCACGACGACGGGTCGGAGCTCACGGACCGGACGCTATCGGGCCGGACGCCTGCGGGGCGGTGAGCGTCCGGTCCGACGCGCGCGGGGCGCGGTGCGCGGAGCGCGGCGGCGGCTCGTCCGGCCGGCCGCGTCGACCGCCGCACGCCCGCTCAGCCTCCGGGAGGCAGCGGCGCGGCCGCGTCCCGGTAGTAGCCCTCGATGTGGGCGCGCAGCAGCTCCGCCATGCGCGCGCCGTCTCCGAGCTCGGCCGCCGACTGGATCGCGCGATGCTCGGCGCGCAGCCGCCCCGCCGTCGCGGCCCACTCAGGCACGGCGCGCGCGAGCGCGAGCGTGTAGCCGCGGATCGCATCGCGGATCGACGCCATCATGGCCGCGACGAGCACGTTGCCGGCCGCGCTCGCGAGCGCGACGTGGAAGGCGGCGTCCCGCTCGAGGAAGTCCTCGAGCGGGAGCGCGGGGTCGTCCATCTCCGTCAGCAGCGCGGCGGCGCGCGCGACCTCGGCGGTGCCGGGCTCGACGTGCTCGGCCGACCACGTCTCCAGGAGCACGCGCGTCTGCACGATGTCCGCGGTGCGCAAGTGGTCGCTCGCGAGGTGGAGCCGCAGCGCAGCGCTCCAGGCGACGGACGGCTCGGCGACGACGAACGTGCCCGCGGTCGGCCCCGAGCCGACGGCCGAGCGCACGACCCCCAGCGCCTCGAGCACGCGCAGCCCCTCGCGCACGGCCGCGCGGGACACCCCGAGCTCCTCGGCGAGGGCGCGCTCGCCCGGCAGGCGGCCGCCGAGCGTGAGGCGGCGCGCCGCGAGCTCGCGCTCGACCCACTCGAGCACGATCTCGTGGGACCTCATCCCGGTACGGTACCGCCCGTCGCGTGCTCGGCGATCGGGCGGCCTCGGGACGTGCGCGCGGTCGCCTCGATCCGCTAGCATCATGTGGTCTGACCACACGGCCGGACGCGGGAGGCGCCACCGGCTCCTCCCGGCCGGGGCCGACGACGGCCCGCCCCGAGACCGCGACGACCGCAGCGAGGAGCACAGCGATGGTGCAGCGACGCATCCCCCGTCCCCACGACCTGGCCCCCCTGATGCGGTTCAAGAAGCCCACGTGGGACGCCAAGCAGCGCCGCCTGCAGTCGGCGCTCACGATCCAGGACCTGCGCCGCATCGCCCAGCGCCGCACGCCGCGCGCGCCCTTCGACTACACCGAGGGCGCCGCCGAGGCGGAGATCTCGCTCGCCCGCGCGCGCCAGGCGTTCGAGGACATCGAGTTCCACCCCGCGATCCTGCGCGACGTCTCCACCGTCGACACCGGCTGGGAGGTGCTCGGCAAGCGCGTCGCGCTCCCCTTCGGCATCGCGCCGACGGGCTTCACGCGCATGATGCAGACGGAGGGCGAGTCCGCGGGTGCCGCGGCCGCCGCGGCCGCGGGCATCCCGTTCTCCCTCTCGACGATGGGGACGACCTCGATCGAGGACGTCGCCGCGGCGGGTGGCCCCGACGGGCGGCACTGGTTCCAGCTCTACATGTGGAAGGACCGCGACCGCTCGATGGCGCTCGTCGACCGCGCCGCGAAGGCCGGCTTCGACACGCTCCTCGTGACCGTCGACGTGCCCGTCGCGGGCGCGCGCCTGCGCGACACGCGCAACGGCATGACGATCCCGCCCACGCTCACGCCCAAGACGGTCGTCAACGCGATCCCCCGCCCCGCGTGGTGGATCGACTTCCTCACGACCGAGCCGCTCGCCTTCGCGAGCCTCGACCGCTGGTCCGGCACGGTCGCCCAGCTGCTCGACACGATGTTCGACCCGACGGTCACCTACGAGGACCTCGCGTGGATCAAGGCACAGTGGCCCGGCAAGCTCGTCGTCAAGGGCGTGCAGACGCTCGCGGACGCCAAGCGCCTCACCGACCTCGGGGTCGACGGCATCCTGCTCTCCAACCACGGCGGCCGTCAGCTCGACCGCGCGCCCATCCCCTTCCACCTCCTGCCGGACGTCGTGCGCGAGGTCGGCCGCGACACGGAGGTGCACCTCGACACGGGGATCATGTCCGGAGCGGACATCGTCGCCGCGATCGCGCTCGGCGCGCGCTTCACGCTCGTGGGCCGCGCCTACCTGTACGGGCTCATGGCGGGCGGGCGCGACGGCGTCGACCGCATGATCGAGATCCTCAGCGGCCAGATCGCGCGCACCATGCGTCTGCTCGGAGTCGCCTCGCTCGAGGAGCTCGAGCCCGGACACGTGACCCAGCTGCAGCGGCTCGTGCCGCGACCGGCTCCCGTCGTCGCCGCCCCCGTCCCCGCGCCGGCGCCCTCCGCCCCGCGGCGCCGCAGCGCCAGCGGCAGCGGGGCGCGCTCGACGGCGGCCGGCGCGGGCACGCGGACGTCGGGCACGCGGTCGCGGGCGACGGGCGCCCCGTCGACGGGCGCGCCGCGCGGCGACGCCTGAGCGGTCCCATGCCGCCGCGCGAGGACGCACCGGGCGCCCGCCGCGCCCCCGTCCGGCCCCGGTCCGCGCGCCCGGGCTGGCCCGCCCTCGCTCATCCCGCGAGGATGGGCGCATGAGCCCGCTGCACGTCGGCGTCCCCGACGAGGCCTTCCGCGACCGCCTCGCCCCGACCGTGCCGTACGCGGACGTCGAGGTGTGGCGGTTCGGCGATCCCGCTCCCGCGCATCCGTTCGACCTGCTCGTGCTCGAGTACATGGCGCCGCCCGCTCGCCTGCGCGCGCTCGCCGGCGTTCCCGCGCGCGTGCTGCAGAGCCAGTCGCTCGGCTACGACGGCGTCGCCGACCACCTGCCCGCGGGGTTCGTGTACTGCAACGCGGTCGGCGTGCACGAGGCGTCGACGGGCGAGCTCGCGCTCGCGCTCGTCCTCGCCGCCCAGCGCGGGCTGCCCGCCTTCGTGCGCGCGCAGGGGGAGGGCCGCTGGGCGCACGCCGAGCAGCCCGGCCTCGCCGGGCGCCGCGTGCTGCTCCTCGGCGTCGGCGGCGTCGGCGAGGAGGTGCGCGCGAGGCTCGCGCCGTTCGACGTCGACCTCGTGCGCGTCGCACGCACGCCGCGCACGGACGCGGCGGGCGAGGTGCTCGGCACGGACCGCCTCGACGACGAGCTCGCGCGCGCCGACATCGTCGTGCTCGCGGTGCCGCTCACCGACGCGACGACGGGCCTCGTCTCCGACCGCTTCCTCGAGCGGATGCCGGACGGCGCCCTGCTCGTGAACGTCTCGCGCGGCCCCGTCGTCGACACCGACGCGCTCGTGCGGAACACCGCCTCCGGTCGACTGCGCGCCGCGATCGACGTGACGGACCCCGAGCCGCTGCCGCCCGGCCATCCGCTGTGGTCGCTCGAGAACGTGCTCGTCACGCCCCACGTCGGCGGACACACGGGCGCGATGGCGGCACGGATCGACCGCGTCGTGCGCGACCAGCTCGAGCGCCTCGCACGCGGCGACGAGCCCGCGCATGTCGTCGTCCGCACGTGAGGCTGCGGGTGCGGCGACGGAGGCCGCAGCGCGCGGCGGCCGGAGCGGGAGCGGCGTGCGCGCTCAGAGCGGCTGCACGCCGAACGCCTGCGCGAGCGCCTCGATCTTCTTCGCGCGGCCGAGCCGCGGCAGGTCCGAGCCGTCGCGGATGACGCGCCCGCGCGCCTCGAAGTCGGCGAGGAAGTCGCGCGCCCACGCGACGTCGGAGGGCGTCGGGCTGATGACCTCGTTGATGACAGGCAGCTGCTCGACGTCGAGGCACAGCTTGCCGGTGAGGCCGAGCGCGACCGTCGTCTCCGCCTGCTCGCGCAGGATGCGGTGGGCCGTGCCGACCGTCGGGCCGTCGATGGGGCCGGGCAGGTCGCCGATGCGGCTCGCGACGACGAGGCGCGAGCGCGGATAGGCCATCGCCATGTCGTCCGCGCTCGTGCCCGTGTCGCGGCGGTAGTCGCCCGAGCCGAAGGCGAGACGGAAGACGCCGCGCGCGCGGGCGATCGCGACGGCCTCCTCGATGCCGAGGGCGGACTCGATGAGCGCGAGCACGGGCGTCGACCCGCCGAGCCGGTCGAACGTCTCGGTCACGTGCTCGGCCGCCTCCGTCTTCGCGAGCATGACGCCCGCGAGGCCCGGCAGTCCCTTGAGGCGGTCGACGTCGTCGGACCAGAACGGCGTCGAGTGGTCGTTGATGCGCACCCACGCGGCTCTGTCGCCGTCGGCGAGCCACGCGGCGACGTCCTCGCGCGCGCGATCCTTGAGGGCCGGGTCGACGGCGTCCTCGATGTCGAGCACGATCTGGTCGGCGCGGGACGCCCACGCCTCGTCGAAGCCCTCGGGCCGTCCGCCGTTGACGAGGAGCCAGGATCGGGCGATCTTCGGGTCGACACTCCGCGGCACGACGACGAGTATAGGGTCGCCCCTCCCGCGGGCCGCCCCCGCGTCCCGCCCACCGATCCCCCTCCCCACCCCTCTTCCGCACGCGCCGGCGTGTCTGGCTCGCGCGCCCGGAATTCCGGGCGCGCACGCCAGACACGCCGGCGCACGCGGTGAGGGGCGGGGCGCGGGGGGGTCAGGGGGTGATGGAGAGCACGACGAAGGCGGCGAAGAGCACGAAGTGCACGCCGCCCTGCAGGCGCGTCGCGCGGCCGGGCGCGACCGTGAGGATGCTCACGAGCACCGTGAGCACGAGCAGCACGATCTGCGTCGACCCGAGTCCGAGCAGGAGCGGCCCGCTCATCCAGAACGAGGCGACCGCGATCGCGGGGATCGTCAGGCCGATGCTCGCCATGGCGGAGCCGAGCGCGAGGTTGAGGCTCGTCTGGATGCGGTTGCGCGCCGCGGCCCGCAGCGCGGCGATGCTCTCCGGCAGCAGCACGAGCAGGGCGATGACGACGCCGACGAACGACTGCGGGAACCCCACGGCCTCGACCGCGGCCTCGATCGACGGCGACTCGACCTTCGCGAGCCCCACGACCGCGACGAGCGCGAGCAGGAGCAGCACGAGGCTCACGACCGTCGCACGTCCCGACGGAGCGGCCGCATGGTCCTCCTCGTCGAGCGCGCCGCCGTCGGGGGCGACGGGCAGGAAGAAGTCGCGGTGCTTGAGCGTCTGCGTCGTCACGAAGAGCACGTACAGCGCGAGGGAGGCGACGGCGACGAAGACGAGCTGCGGCGCCGAGAACCGCGGCCCCGACGCCGAGGTCGTGAACGTCGGCAGCACGAGCGCGAGCACGGCGAGCGCGGACACGGTCGCGAGCATGCCGCCGGATCCCTCCGCGTTGAAGCGCACGATCCCGTGCCGCAGCGACCCGACGAGCAGGGCGAGCCCGACGATGCCGTTCGTCGTGATGATGACGGCCGCGAAGACGGTGTCGCGCGCGAGGGAGGAGCTCGCAGATCCGCCCGCCGATATGAGCGTCACGATGAGGGCGACCTCGATGACGGTCACGGCGACCGCGAGCACGAGCGAGCCGAACGGCTCCCCCACGCGATGCGCGATGACCTCGGCATGGTGCACGGCGGAGAGCACCGTGAGGCCGAGCACGATCGCGACGAGCACGACGGCGAGGATCGGCAGGGACTTCGCGCTCCACGTGAGGGCGAGCGTGAGCACGCCGAGCACGGGCATGACGACGGGAGCGAGCGCGGCGAGACGGGGGGCGGACGTCGCGGGGGCCATGCTCCATCCTCGCAGGCGAGTCTCCGGGATCGCAGGGCGGATGCCGAACCGCCGGACCGCGGCGACGGCGCGTCCTGGCTCGCGGCACCGACGCGCGACGCGGAGCCCGGCACCCGGCCCGCGGCACGCGGCACCCGGCACGCGGCACCCGGCACGCGAACACCCTCCCCCGCCCGGCACGCGGCACGCGAGGGCCCTGCTCCGCCGGGCCCGCGGCACGCGAACGCCCGCGCGCCGCCCGCGTCAGCCCTCGAGCGGCCCGACGAGGCTCGCGGCGACGGTCGCGTGCACGGACTCGGTGTCCGAGGGATGGTAGACGCCCGCGAGCACGTCGCGCTGCAGTCGCGAGAGCTCGCTCGCCGACGCGTAGGCGCTCCCGCCGGCGACGCGCATCGCCTGGTCGACGACGTGGCGCGCGGTCTCGGTCGAGCGGTGCTTGACGCCCGTGAGCAGGCGGAACCAGCCGGCGCCGTGGTCGGCGAGCACGTCGACGTCGGCCGCGAGGGACTCGATCTGGGGCGCGAGCGCGTCGAGGGCGATCGCCGCGTCGGCGAGGCGCCAGCGGATGTCCGGGTCCTGCGCGTAGGTCCGACCCGTCCGCAGGGAGGTGCGGCGGCGCGCCGACTCGACCGCGAGCTCGAGCGCGCGATCGCCGATCCCCGCGTAGACGGAGGCGATGAGCAGCAGGAAGCTCGCGAAGATCCCGAAGACGAACGGATCCGCGTTCGGCCCGACCGGCAGGCGCCGCGCGATGCGCTCCGCGGGCACGACCGCCCCCTCGAGCACGGTCGTCGAGCTCTGGGTCGCGCGCATCCCGAGGGTGTCCCAGTCGTCGAGGGCGCGCCATCCGGGGGTCTCGCGCGTGAGGAAGCCGTGCACGAGCTCGTCGCCGTGCCGTCCGAACACGCCCAGGCGCGTCCAGGCGGGCGAGAGCGAGGTGAAGATCTTCGTGCCCGTGAAGGCGTAGCCGCCGTCGCCGGTCGGCTCCGCGCGCGTGAGCGAGTCCCACAGCACGAGGTCGTTGCCCGCCTCGCTGTTGCCGAACGCGAAGAGCTCCCCGGCCCGCGCCTCCTCGAGCACCCACGCGAGGGAGTCGTCGCCGCGGTCGGCGAGCACGCGCGCGACGCCCGCCCACACGAGGTGCATGTTGACCGCGAGCGCCGTCGCGGGGGCGTGCGCCGCGAGCAGCCGCTGGTCGCGCGCGGTCTCGAGCAGGCTGCGCGGCGCGAGGTGCCCCGCCGATCGCAGCTCGTCGAGGTCCTCCCAGAAGAACGCGTTCTCCCGGTCGTATCGCGGGGCACGGGACCGGATGCGCTCGAGCAGCTCGGGGGTCAGCACGCTCGCAAGACTAGCCGCAGCCGCCCGCACGACCCCGGCCGCCTGCCCGGCCGCGGGCGCCCTCAACCGCTCGCCCGTCCGCCGCACTAGCCGCAGCCACCCGCACGACCCCGGCCGCCGTCCAGCGCGTCACTCCCTGGACGATCGCGCGCCGATCGCGACGCGCGCGGCGACGAGCGCGGCGAGCACGACGGCGACGCCGATCGACGCCCCGGCGACGCCGAGCACGGGAGCCGCGCCAGCGGCCCCGAGCACGAGCACGGCCGCCACGCCCGTCATGATGCTCACGCCGACCCCGCCCACGAGCGGCGCGTGCAGGATGCGGTGCACGACGAGCAGCACGGCGACCGGCACCGCGAGCGCGAACGCCGCCTCGCTCGCTCCCGAGCCGTCGCCCTCGCCCGAGCCCGCGGCGTGCACGACGACGTCGAGGCCCGCCCCGACCGCCGCGACGGCGGCGAAGAGCACATAGTGGCCGTAGCCCCAGAAGAACGCGAGCGAGCGGTGCCGCTCGAGCGCGGACGCGACGGGCTCGAGGAAGTAGAGCCACCACAGCGCGAAGAGCACGACGAGCCCCGCGACGGCGACGGCGAGGAGCTCGGCGCTCAGCCCGTCCTCGCCGAGCACCGCGGCGACGGCGTTGGTCGCGGCGAGCACGCTCTCGCCGAGCATGATGAGCACGAAGAGCCCGTAGCGCTCCGCGATGTGGTGGGCGTGCCAGGACGTCACGCCGCGGCGCTCCGCCCACAGCGGCACGCACACCTCCAGCAGCGCGAGCAGCACGCTCGCCGAGAACGCCCACACGTCCGGCAGCAGCAGGCGCAGGATCCAGCCGACCTGCACGAGGCCCACGCCCACGGCGTAGCGCACGGCGGTCGCGCGCCCGGCCGGGTGCTCGACGGCCGCGCGGATCCACTGCGCCATGAGCGCGACCCGCATGATCGCGTACCCGACGGTCACGGCGACGAAGTCGACGTGCTCGAACGCGGCCGGCACCCCCGCCGCGAGCACGAGCACGCCGCCCATCTGCACGAGCGTGAGCAGGCGGTACGGCACGTCGTCGGTGTCGTACGCGGAGGCGAACCACGTGAAGTTCATCCACGCCCACCAGATGGCGAAGAACACGAGCAGGTACGAGCCCGTCGACGCGACCGCGTGCCCCGTCTCGATCCCGTGGGCGAGCTGGGAGGCGAGCAGCGAGATCGCGACGACGAAGACGAGGTCGAACAGCAGCTCGAGCGGGCTGGCGACGCGATGCGCCTCGTCGACGGGCCGGGCCCGCATGCGCGTCCGCAGGATGCTCACGGCTTCCAACCTAGCGACGCTCCGACCCGGCGGCGGCGCCATCCGCTCCCGTGCTTCCGGACGGCACCGCCCCGATCAGCGCACGCCGCGCATGAGCCGCAGCACGGGGCGCGTGAGCAGCAGGAGAACGACGCCGAGGGCCGCGGCGATCAAGCCGAGGACGGTGAAGTACGGGGCCTCGTTCCGCGGGTCGTAGTACGCGCCAAGCTCGCCCGCCGCGGCGGTGCCGAGCGCGGTCGAGAGGAAGAAGAGCGCCACGAGCTGCGTGCGGAAGCGCTCGGGCGCGAGCTTCGTCGAGACAGAGAGGCCCACGGGCGAGAGCAGCAGCTCGGCGATCGTGAACACGAAGAGGATGCCGACGAGCGCGAGCAGCGGCGTGCCGTTGCGTCCCGTGCCCACGAACGGCAGGAAGAGCAGGAACGCGATGCCCATCCCGATCGTGCCGAGGGCGAACTTCACGGGCGTCGGCGGCTGCCGGGCGCCGAGCCTCGTCCAGAGAGCCGCGAACACGCCGCTCAGCACGATGATGAAGATCGGGTTGATCGACTGCACCCACGAGACCGGCATCTGCCATCCGAACAGGTCGCGGTTCAGCCGCTCATCCGAGTAGATCGTGAGCACCGTGAACTGCTGCTGGTAGAGCGACCAGAACGCCGCGCTCGCGAGGAAGAGCGGGATGAACGCGTAGACGCGGCTCCGCTCGTCGGCGGTGATGCCGCTGCTGGAGAGGATGACGACGAAGTAGCCGATCGCGGCGACCGCGCTCGCGACGATGACCGCGAGCGCGAGGATGCCGGCCGTGAGCAGCCCCACGAGCACGGAGAGCACGATCGCGAGGACCGCGGCGGCGGCGACGACCGCGACGAGCGTGTAGCGCCGACGTGGCAGCGGGTTGGACGGCGTGCGTCCCTGCGCGGGCAGGCGCCGGCGCCCGAACGAGTACTGCACGAGTCCGGCGGCCATGCCGACGGCCGCGAGCCCGAAGCCCCAGCGGAACCCGATCTCCGACTGCAGCAGTCCCGTGAGGAGGGGACCGAAGAACGCGCCGAGGTTGACGCCGAGATAGTAGAGCGAGAAGCCCGCGTCCCGCCGCGTGTCGCCCGCGTCGTAGAGGGTGCCGACGAGCGAGGTCGCGGTCGCCTTGACCCCTCCGCTGCCGACCGCGATGAGCACGAGCCCGACGAGGACGCCCGTCGCGCCCGGCAGGAGGGAGAGCGCGATGTGACCGCACATGACGACCGCAGCCGCGATGAGGAGCGTGCGCTCGCCGCCGAGCAGTCGGTCCGCGACCCACGCGCCGAGGATGGTCGCGAGGTAGACGCCTCCGCCGTACGCGCCGACGATGCCTGACGCGGTCTCCTGGCCGAGGCCGAGGCCCCCGCGCGCGGCCGTGTAGTAGAGGTAGATGAGCAGGATGCCCTGCATGCCGTAGAAGGAGAACCTCTCCCACGTCTCCACGCCGAAGAGGGTCGCGAGCGGCCACGGCTGGCCGAAGAACCCGCGTTCGCGTCGCTGCTGCCGCCCGATCGTGCTCACCCCGCCATGGTCCCATCCGCGGTGCGCGCGTCGCGGCCCGACACCCGCGACGCGGTGCGCCGGGCCCGCGCCGCACGGCGGGTCGCGCCGCCGCTCGGCGGGAGACCGGCGATCGCGCCCGCGCGCACATCCCTCCCCTGCAGGGCACTCGCGCGCAGGATCGGTGCGTGCGACCCTGCGACGACGCAACAAAGGGCTCGTAGGGTGGAGACGTGGACAGCCTCGACTACGGCATCATCGATCTGCTCCGGGAGAACGCGCGCTCCTCGTACGGGGACATCGGCGAGAAGGTCGGCCTGTCCGCCTCCGCCGTCAAGCGGCGCGTCGACCGCCTCGTCGCGGACGGCGTCATACGCGGCTTCACCGTCCGCGTCGATCCCGCGGTCGACGGCCTCGCCACGGAGGCCTACGTCGAGCTCTTCTGCCGCGGCACCGTCGCGCCGGACGAGCTCAGGCGCATCCTCTCCGGGGTGCCGGAGGTCGTCGACGCGGGCACGGTGACGGGATCGGCGGACGCGATCGTGCACATGCGCTCGCGCGACATCCCCTCGCTCGAGGACGCCCTCGAGCGCGTCCGGATCGCCCCCAACGTCGACCACACCCGCAGCGCGATCGTGCTCTCCCGCCTCATCCACCGCACGATCGACTGAGCGCGGGAGGTCACGGCGGGGCGCACGCCCCGCGGATCGCCGGTGCCGGCCCTCGCGAGCGCGGGACGGCACGATCTCGCGCCGTGCACGGCGCAGGGGCGCCCGCGAGGCGCTCCTCTCCGGCCCTCGCGCTGTTTCGGGCATGTAAACGGTCCGAGACGTTTCGATTGCACGGCCCGCTCCGCCTCACGCCGGGGACTATCGTCAGCCGTGTACGCAGTATGTCGTATACAACTTACGATCCACGCCCGCGATCCCGACCCGGAGGCCCCCATGGAGTTCGCCGTCCTGCTGCCGCACTTCGGCGAGCACGCCGGCCGCGAGGCGGTCGTCGAGGGCGCGGTGCTCGCGGAGGGCTACGGGTTCGACGCGGTCGTCGTTCGCGATCACCTGCTCTTCGAGCCGCACGGCACGATGGAGAACGCCGACCTCACCTTCTACGACGCCATGACCACCCTCGCCGTGGTGGCCGGCGCGACCCGCGCGATCGGGCTCGGCACCGGCGCGCTCATCCCCTTCCGCCATCCCGTGCACCTGGCCCGCATCGTCGGGACCCTCGACGCGCTCGCGCCCGGGCGACTGCGCCTCGGCATCGGCGCAGGCCGCTTCGGCCACGAGTTCGAGCTGCTCGGCATGACCGCCGAGGGCGGCCTGCCGATGGTCCGCGAGTACATCGAGGCGCTGCGGGCCCTCGGCTCGCGCGACGACGTCGCGAGCGACGGCGCGCATTGGCCGTTCGAGCACGTCACCGTGCGGCCGCACCCCACGCACGCGGTGCCGATCTGGTACTGCGGCAGCTCGCCCGCCTCCGCCCGCTTCGCGGTGGACCACTGCCAGGGCTGGATGCCGGGCCGCATCACCCTCGACACCGTCCGATCGCGGCGCGACCTCATGCGCGAGCGGGCCTCGGCGCGCGGGGTCGAGACGCCCGCGATCGGCGTCATCGCGCCGACCTCCATCGCCGCGACACGGGAGGAGGCGATGCGCGGCGTCAACCTCGACGGGCTGCTGACCTGGGCCAACGCGATGGGCACGTGGTGGGTCAAGCCCGCGTCCGGCCGCTTCGAGACCGCCGCCGACCTCACGGGCTCGCTCATCGCGGGCGACTCGGACTCGGTCGTGGAGCAGATCGCCGACTTCGAGGACGCGGGCGTCGACCTGCTCGTCTTCGATCTGCGCGCCTCTTTCGACCGCTGGCACGAGTCCCTCGTGCTGCTCGGCGAAGCCGTGCTCCCGCGCCTGCGCGTCCCCGCCTGAACCGGCCACGCGCAGGCGCCCCGCTCCACCCGTATCCGGCACCACAGCAGAGAAGGAGCACCATGACCATGGACACCCGAAGCCGATCACGGCTGGTCCGCCCGCTCGTCGGGATCGCCGCGATCGCCGTGATCGCGGGCCTCGGCCTGTCGGGGTGCGCGTCCACCTCCGAGCCGGCCGCGGGCGGGGGCTCGAGCACCCCGGTCGAGACGCCGAAGGTGACCCTCTCCGACGCGACCCAGGCCTCGTTCGTCAACGTCAAGTACGGGCCCATCGCCGAGGGCAAGCGCTTCGGCATGCCCATGACGCTCGACGACTTCACCGCGTTCGACTCGAACCAGACGGCGACGCAGGCGGTGCTCGCGGGCAAGGCCCAGATCGTCGGCACCTCGCTCATGGGCACCCTCGCCGCACAGGCCGCCGGCGCGGACCTCGTGACCTTCTGCCCGTACGTCAACCAGGACGACCTGCTGCTCGTGGCCCGCGACGGCATCACCTCGATCGACCAGCTCTTCGACGGCACGACGCGTGTCTCGCTCGACAGCCCGGGCGGCGCGGCCGACGAGACCCTCAACGCGATGCTGCTGGCCGCGAAGAGCAAGCACACGACGAAGGACATCAAGGACGTCACGGTGCTCGAGTCCGCGAGCCTGCGCCAGGCGGCGTGGGCCGCCGACAAGGTCGACGTGACGATCATCCACAGCACGCAGTACGAGCAGGTGAAGTCGCAGGTGCCGGACGCGACCGTGCTCTCGACGCTCTTCACCGACGTGCCGCACTTCGTCAAGAACACCTATGCAGCGCCGAAGTCGTGGATCGACTCGCACCTGAGCACGGCCGCCGCGTTCTGCGCCTCGGTGCTCGCCGGCAACAAGGCGCTCGCCGCCGACAAGGACACGTACCTCGATGCGGTCAAGACCTACGTTGACTCCCCGCCGTCCGCCCAGGACCTCGACACGCTGTGGAACGACGCCACGAGCTACGCCTTCTGGCCGACGGACGCGGACGGCGGCCTGAGCAAGGAGACCATGGACTTCATGGCGAAGGTCGGCGTGGCCTCCGGGGTCATCGACAGCACCCCCTCCTACGCCGACATGGTCGACCAGCGGCCGCTGCAGGAGGCCGCGAGGCTCCTGGCCAAGAAGGGCTAGCGGGGAGCCCCCCGGACGCGCACGAGGGCATGAGAGAGGGAGCCGAGGAGGGACCGTGATGGACAGCTACATCGAGTTCGAGGGCGTCGGGAAGGTGTATCCCGGGCGCACGCGCCGCGCGGCGCCGACGGAGGCCCTGCAGGAGGTGACCTTCGGGATCGCGCGCGGCGAGTTCTGCTCCATCCTCGGCCCCAGCGGATGCGGCAAGTCGACCCTGCTGCGCATCCTCGACGGCCTTGTGCGCCCCGAGGCGGGACGCGTGCTCGTCGACGGGACGGCGGTCGACGCGCCCGGCGCCGACCGCGCGATGGTCTTCCAGCACTTCAACCTCATGCCGTGGCGCACCGTGCTGCGCAACGTCGAGTTCGGCCTGGAGGCGCGCGGCGTGCCCGCGGCCGAGCGGCGCGCCACGGCTCTGCGCTACGTCGAGCTGTTCGGGCTGCACGGCTTCGAGGAGCACTTCCCCTCGCAGCTCTCGGGCGGGATGCAGCAGCGCGTGGGCCTGGCTCGCGCGCTCGCGGTGGACTGCGAGATCCTGCTCATGGACGAGCCGTTCGGCGCCCTCGACGCGCAGACCAAGACGCTCATGCAGCTCGAGCTCGCCCGCATCTGGCACGAGGACCAGCGCACGGTCGTGTTCGTCACCCACGACATCGAGGAGGCGCTCTTCCTCTCCGACCGCGTGGTCGTCATGAGCGCGCGGCCGGGCCGCATCGCACACGTCGTCGACGTGCCGTTCGGACGGCCGCGCGATGAGCACCTGCGCGGCACCGCCGAGTTCGCGGCGCTCAAGGAGCAGACCTGGGAGATGCTGCGCGACGCGAGCGGCGCAGCGCTCGTCGGGGCCGGGGCGGAGACGTCGTGACGACGGCGCAGCTCGCCCGCGTCTCGGCCGGCTCGACTCCGGGCCCCGCGGCCCCACGGCTGCCGCTGCATCGGCGCCGCTGGTTCCACCGCCTCGTCGTCTGGCTCGCGATCATCGTGCTGTGGGAGGTCGGCGGCGCGATCGCCGGCCCGCTCTTCTTCCCGCGTTTCAGCGCGACGGCCGCGCAGATCGTCGCCGACGTCTGGAACGGCCGACTGCTCACGGTGCTCGTCTCCTACGAGCAGATGCTCGTCGGCTTCGGCATGGCCGTGGCCGTCGGCATCCCGACCGGCGTGCTCATCGGCGCCTCGAGGACCGCCGACGCCGTCCTCGGCGTGTACGTGAACGCGCTGTTCGTGCTCTCGCTCGAGGCCGTCATCCCGTTGCTCATCATCCTCTTCGGCACCGAGTTCGAGTTCCGGGCGGCGGTCGTGTTCCTCTTCACGATCGTGTACATCGTGGTCAACACGGCGGCGGGCGTGCGCGCCGTGAACCCCCGACTCGTCGAGACGGCGCGCTCCTTCGGCGCGAGCCGCACGCGCATCTGGCGGTCGGTGCTCCTGCCCGATGCGCTGCCGTACGCGATCGCGGGGCTGCGGCTGGGCCTCGCCGGCGCGGTGAAGGGCATGATCGTGGCCGAGATCTGGATCTACTTCGGCACGGGCAAGCTCATGACGGCGCTCGGCGAGAACCGGCAGCTGCCCGAGTTCTTCTCCATGGCCGTCTGGGTCGTGGTGATCGCGGCGCTGCTCACGGGCGGCATCGGGCTGCTGCAGCACAGGCTCATGCCGTGGTCGAACGTGACCGGGGTGCGGCTCGGGGAGAGC
>JAATFA010000086.1 GCA_015655445.1 Actinomycetales bacterium
GCGAGCGCCGCGCTCACGCTCGCGGCCGTCACCGGCGACGCGCGCTACCGCGCGGCGGCGTCGCGCCTGCTCGCCCCGATCGCGCCGCTCGCAGAGCGCACGCCGATCTCGTTCGGGGCGGCCCTCGCTGCGTCCGCGGCGCTCGCCGAGCCCGTGCGGCAGCTCGTCGTCGTCGGCGATCCCGCGGCCCCGCTCGCTCGCATCGCGCCCCGCCTCGCGGTGCGCACGACGGCCGTCGTCACGGGGGAGCAGGCGGCGTCCTTCGCCGCGGCCGGGTTCGGCCTCTTCGAGGGGCGCTCGGCGCCTCCGCCTCTGCGCACGGTCGCGCCGTCCGCGGGCCTGCGCGAGCAGGAGGGGGAGGAGCCCGGCGCGGCGGTCGCCTACCTGTGCGAGGACTTCGTGTGCCGGCTCCCGGTCTCGACGGCGGCGGCGCTCGAGGAGCTCGTGCGGCGGGCCCGGCCGCCCGCGGCCTCGATCTCCTGAACGCTCAGCGCGGTCCACGGGGAGCCGTCGGGTTCCGAGGACGCCGCGGCGGGGCGACGGCGTCTGCCCGTCGGCCGCGACCGGGTCGTCCGGCACGTCGCCGCGCGTCCACCACTTGGCCTCGTAGACCGTGTGGTGCCACACGACCGTGGTCCCCTGGAGATAGGAGGCGCGCGTCGAGTCGGGGTAGTTGGGGCCGCACTGCGCGTCGCGGCTGGCCGACCACGAAGCGCGCGAGCGTAGAAGACGCAGGCGCCCCGAAGACGACCATCCGCGGTCGACCGATGCGCGCTCGGCGACCCGGCGGAATGAGGGGCTGGAGTGGGCTCTTCTCGAAAGATCGGGATATTTTACCGGTGGCATTCCGGTGCACTGGCGCATTGGGTGGCGGAGGATCGAAAGAACAGCGTCGGTTCCGAGACGGGACCGGCACCCAGGGAGAGGGGTCGCCATGACGTCCACCGTCCGCACCGCCGCCAGCACCGCTGTCGCTGTTCCCGGCGCTGCCGCCGTCGGCGTTGCCGCCGCCAGCACGAGCGGCACCGGCGTCCCTCCCGGCGCCGCCGCGCCCGCCGCCGCGCCGCCCGCGCTCGTCGCGTGGGTCGAGAGCATCGCGGCCCTCGCGCGGCCCGACCGCGTGCACTGGGTCGACGGCTCCCGCGGCGAGCAGGACGCGCTCCTGCAGGGCATGGTCGCGGCCGGAACGCTCGTGCCCGTCAACCCCGAGCACCGGCCCTACAGCTTCGTCGCGCGCAGCCATCCCGAGGACGTCGCGCGCGTCGAGTCGCGCACGTTCATCTGCTCCGCGGACGAGCGCGACGCGGGCCCGACGAACAACTGGCGAGCGCCCGAAGAGATGCGCGCGCTGCTCGAGGACGCGTTCGCGGGCGCGATGCGCGGACGCACGATGTACGTCGTCCCGTTCTCGATGGGACCCCTCGACAGCCCCATGGCGCGCATCGGCGTGCAGCTCACCGACTCGCCGTACGTCGTCGTGAGCACGGGGATCATGACCCGCATGGGCGCCGCGGTGCTCGAGCGCATGCGACCGGACACCGAGTGGGTGCGCGCCGTCCACAGCGTCGGGGCGCCCCTCGCGCCGGGCGAGCAGGACGCCGCGTGGCCGTGCAACGAGGTCAAGTACATCAGCCACTTCCCCGAGACGCGCGAGATCTGGTCCTTCGGGTCCGCGTACGGCGGCAACGCGATCCTCGCCAAGAAGTCGTTCGCCCTCCGCATCGCCTCCGTCATGGCGCGCGACGAGGGGTGGCTCGCCGAGCACATGTGCCTCGTGGAGGTGACCGACCCGCGCGGTCGCGTCTACCACGTGGCCGCGGCGTTCCCGAGCGCGTGCGGCAAGACGAACTTCGCGATGATCCGCTCCCCGCTGCCCGGCTGGACTGCCGAGACCCTCGGGGACGACATCGCCTGGCTCTTCCCCGACGCCGAGGGGCGCCTGCGCGCGATCAACCCGGAGGCGGGGCTCTTCGGCGTCGCCCCCGGCACGGGGCCGGAGACGAACGCGACCGCGCTCGAGACGGTGTGGGGCAACACGATCTTCACGAACGTCGCCATGCGCGACGACGGCGACGTGTGGTGGGAGGGCATGACGGCGCGTCCCCCGGCGCACCTCGTCGACTGGACGGGACGGGACTGGACGCCCGCCTCCCGTCGGCCGGCGGCGCATCCCAACTCGCGCTTCACCGTGCGCGCCGAGCAGGTGCCGACGATCGCGCGCGAGTGGGACGACCCGCAGGGCGTCGTCGTCGACGCGATCGTCTTCGGCGGCCGCCGCGCCACGAACGTGCCGCTCGTGCTCGAGGCCGACGACTGGGAGCACGGGGTCTTCCTCGGAGCGACGGTCGCGTCGGAGCGGACGGCCGCCGCAGAGGGCGTCCTCGGCGAGCTGCGCCGGGACCCGTTCGCGATGGCGCCCTTCTGCGGCTACGACATGGCCGGCTACTGGGCGCACTGGCTCCGCGTGGGGGCGGGCCTGGTACGGCCGCCGCGGATCTTCCAGGTCAACTGGTTCCGTCGCGACGCCGCGGGCCGGTTCCTGTGGCCCGGCTTCGGCGACAACATGCGCGTGCTCGCGTGGATGCTCGAGCGCGTCGACGGGCGCGCCGAGGCCGTTCGCTCGCCGCTCGGGCTCGTGCCCGCACCGGGCGCGCTCCCGCTCGCGGGCACGGACGTCGACGCCGACGCCGAGGGCGCGCTCTTCGACGTCGACCCCTCCGCGTGGCTCGCAGAGGCGGACGACATCGAGGAGTTCTTCGCGCGCTTCGACGGGCGCGTGCCCGGTGCGCTCTCCGCACGCCTCGCGGTGCTGCGCTCGGCCGTGCGCGACCGGCCGACGCGGCCGTCCCGCGTGGCCCGCGCGATCAGCGCAGCGCGGGCTTCGAGCTGATGACGCCCGTGTCGAAGCCGAGCAGGTGCAGGCCGCCCGCGAAGCGCGCGTGCTCGACCTTCATGCACCGGTCCATGACGACCGTGAGCCCCTTGCTCTCGCCGTAGCGCGCCGCGTCCTCGTTCCAGATGCCGAGCTGGGCCCACACGACCTTCGCGCCGACCGCGAGCGCATCGTCGAACACGCTCGGCAGGTCGCCCGGCTTGCGGAAGATGTCGACCACGTCCGGCACCTCCGGGAGGGAGGCGAGGTCCGGGTAGGCCTTCTCGCCGAGGATCGTGTCCGCATTCGGGTTGACGAAGTAGAGCCGGTACGAGCTCGACTGCTGCAGATACGTCGAGACGAAGTAGCTCGCGCGGGCCGGGTTGGGCGAGGCGCCGACGATCGCGACCGACCGCGCGCTGCGCAGGATGCCGAGCCGTGTCTTCGCGTCGGGCCCGATCCACGTGCGCTGCGAGCGGAGGAGCCGCGCGAGCGGCGAGCTCGCCGGCAGCTCGCATGTGAGGCCGTTCGCGTACTGCGCGGTGACGGTCTCCTCGGGCCCCGTCTCGGTGATCGACATTGCTCAGCCCTCCGTGGCGGTCGTGAGTGCGCGGTCGAGGTCGTCAACGATGTCCTCGGGGTCCTCTATTCCCACGCTCAGGCGCACGAGGCCCGGCCCGACGCCCGCGTCGAGGAGCTGCTGCTCGCTCAGCTGCGCGTGCGTCGTCGATGCGGGGTGGATGATGAGGGTCTTCGCGTCCCCGATGTTGGCGAGGTGGCTCGCGAGCGTGACCGACTCGATGAGCCGCTGCCCGACCTCGCGGCCACCCTTCACGCCGAAGCTGAACACGGCCCCCGGCCCCTTCGGCAGATACCTCTGCGCGCGCTCGTGGTGCGGGTGGGAGGGCAGGCCCGCCCAGTTGACGAACTCGATGCGCGGGTCCGCCTCGAGCCACTCCGCGACGACGCGCGCGTTGTCCACGTGCGCCTGCATCCGGAACGGGAGCGTCTCCACGCCCTGGGCGAGCAGGAAGGCGCTGTGCGGTGCGAGCACGGGCCCGATGTCGCGCAGCTGCTCCGCGCGCAGGCGCGTGAGGAAGCCGTACTCGCCGAAGTTGCCGTGCCAGCTGAGGCCGCCGTAGGAGGGGACGGGCGCCTCGAGGAGCGGGAACCGGTCGTTGGCCCAGGGGAAGCGGCCGGACTCGACGACGACGCCGCCGAGCGTCGTGCCGTGGCCGCCGAGGAACTTCGTCGCGGAGTGGATGACGATGTCGGCGCCCCACTCGATCGGCCGGTTGAGGTAGGGGGTCGCGATCGTCGAGTCGATGATGAGCGGCACGTCGGCGGCGTGCGCGACATCGGCGAGACCCTCGATGTCCGCGACCTCGCCGGAGGGGTTGGCGACCGTCTCGGCGAAGACGGCCTTCGTGCGGTCGGTGATCGCCGCGGCGTAGTCGGCGGGGTCGGATCCCTGCACGAACGTCGTGTCGACGCCGAAGCGGCGCAGCGTGACGTCGAGCTGCGTCACGGATCCGCCGTAGAGGTTCGCGCTCGCGACGATGTGGTCGCCGGAGTCCGCGAGGGAGGCGAACGTGATGAACTGCGCGGAGAGGCCGCTCGCGGTCGCGACGGCGCCGAGCCCGCCCTCGAGGCTCGCGATGCGCTCCTCGAAGCTCGCGACGGTCGGGTTGGCGAGGCGGCTGTAGACGTTCCCGTACTTCTGCAGGGCGAAGCGCGCGGCCGCGTCGGCGGTGTCCTCGAAGACGAACGCGCTCGACTGGTAGATCGGGAGGGCGCGCGCTCCTGTGACCGGGTCGGGGATGTTCCCCGCGTGGATCGCCCGCGTGCGGAAGCCGTATTCGCGATCTGCCATGCCCACAGGCTACCGAGCCCGCGCCTGCCCCCCGTCCCTGTTGTCATTTGTGACACGCGCGGCGGGACTCCGCCCGCGCGTGTCACAAATGACAACAGGGACGGGCAGCTCGGGCAGCTCGGGCGGCTCGGCCGGGCGACGGGCGGCTCGGGCCGGGACGGCGCTCAGCTCAGGTGCACGGCGAGCAGCGCGAGGCCCGCGACGAGCGCCCACGAGACGAGGCCGACGACGGCCGCGCGCCAGCCCGTCGTCACGAGCGTGCGGACGCGCACGGCCGTGCCGAGCCCGAACAGCGCGACGGCGAGCAGCGCCGTCTGCGCGACGTCCGCACCGTGCAGCACGACGTCGGGCAGCGGCACGAACGAGCGCACGAGCACGGCCGCGACGAAGCCCGCGACGAAGAGCGGCACGATGGGGGGCCGCGCGCCCGCCCCCGCGACGTCACGACGCCGCTCGACGGCGGAGGCGATCGCGACCATGGGCGCGAGCATGAGCACGCGCGTGAGCTTGATGACGAGCGCGATCGCGAGCGCCGTGCCGCCCGCCGTCTGCGCGGCCGCGACGACCTGGCCCACGTCGTGCACGCTCGCCCCGATCCAGTGCCCGAACTGGGTCGTCGAGAGCGCGAGCGGCCCGCGCAGCGGCGGCAGCACGAAGATCGCGAGCGTGCCGCAGAGCGTCACGAGCGCGGCGGGGGTCGCGGCGTCGCGGTCCTTCGCGCGCACGGCGGCGCTCATCGCGCCGATCGCGGAGACGCCGCAGATCGAGAAGCCCGCCGCGAGCAGGACAGGCTCGGCGCCGGGCAGGCGCAGCATCCGGCCGAGCACGAGCGTGCCCGCGAACGTGAGCACGACGATCGCGATCGTCGTGACGATCGCGACCCACCCGAGGTGCACGATGTCGACGAGGCTCAGCTTGAGCCCGAGGAGCACGACGCCCACGCGCATGACACGCCGGGAGGCGAGCGCGAGCCCGGGGCCGAGCACGGCGGGCAGGCGGAACTGGCCGACGACGATGCCGAGCAGCACCGCGATCGTGAGCATCGGCACGACGGGCACGAGCGCGCCGATGCCCGCCGCGACGAGCGCGCCCGCGACGGCGAGCGCGAGGCCGGGCGCCCAGCGCAGGCGCGGGAAGACGGGGGCCGCGCTCATCGCCACCCCGGGAGCCAGTAGTGCAGCTGGATGAACCACCACGGCACCTGCATGCCCGTCCAGAGCGGGAGGAAGAACGCGCTCACGACCACGCAGAAGCCGAGGAAGATCGCGACGACCCGCACGCCGCTCACCCGCCGCCACGTCGGGTCGGCGCGTGTGCCGAGCACGATGCCGATGGTCATCGTGAGCCCGAGCACGAGGTACGGCTCGAACGCGATCGTGTAGAACTGGAACACCGTGCGGCGCAGGTAGAGCAGCCACGGCAGGTATCCGGCGGCGAGGCCCGCGAGGATGAGGCCGGCGCGCCACTCGCGGTATCGGACGAGGCGGTAGACGAGGTACACGCACGCGGCGACCGCCGCCCACCAGATGATGGGGTTCGCGATGCCCGTGATCGACTCGCCGCATCCCGAGGAGGCCGTGCACCCGTCCTGCCCCGGGTCGATCGCCTGGTAGTACATGCTCGTCGGCCGCGTCATGAGCAGCCACGTGAGCGGGTTCGCCTGGTAGGCGTGCGGGCGCATCTCGCCCACGTTGTAGTCGTAGATCTCGACCTGGTAGTGCCACCAGTTCTGCACGCTCGTGGGCACCCACGCGAGCAGGCCGCTCCATGCCTGGCCGCCGCTCTGGACCCACCGCCGGTCGTATCCGCCGCCGCTCGCGAACCATCCGAACCAGCTCGCGACGTAGACGGCAGCCGCGAGCGGCACCATGAGCACGAAGGTCACGGGCGCCTGACGGAGCACCGTGCCGGACCCCCACAGCCCGATGCCGGCGCGGCGGCGCGCGGCCGCGTCGACGGCGAGCGTGTACACGGCGAAGAAGGCGAGGAAGTAGAACCCGCTCCACTTGACCGAGCTCGCGAGCCCGAGCGCGACGGCCGCCGCGAGCAGCCAGGGCCGCCACCACAGGGACGGCCCCCAGTCGATGGGCCGGCCGGCGGCGAGGCGGCGCGCGATCCAGCGCTCGAGGCGCCGCTCGCTCCAGCGCCGGTCGAGCAGGATCGCGCCGAAGCCGAGGAGCGCGAAGAACGTCACGGAGCCGTCGAGAAGCGCCACACGGCTCATGACGATCGCGTTGCCGTCGATCGCGAGCAGGCCCCCGGCGATCGTCGTGAGCACGGTCGAGCGGAGGAGCGCGTGGGCGATCGCCATGACGAGCGCGACCGTGAGGATGCCGACGACGGCGGTGCTGATGCGCCAGCCGACCGAGTCGCCGGCGCCGAACACCGCGAGCCCGGCGGCGATGATCCACTTGCCGAGCTGGGGGTGCGCGATGAAGCTCGGCGAGCCGGGCAGGTAGTCGTCCGCGTCGCCGCGCGCGAAGGCGGCGTCCGCGTCGCCGGGCCACTGCGCCTCGTAGCCGAGGTGCATGAGCGTCCACGCGTCCTTGACGTAGTACGTCTCGTCGAAGACGAGCGCGTGCGGGGAGCCGAGGCCCTCGAGCCGCAGCGCCGCCGCGAGCACGAGCGACGCGGCCGGGCCGCCCCACTGCCACGCGCGGCGCCGCGCGGGCGTCGAGAGCACGCGAGCCCACCACGCGTCGAGGCGCGAGCCGCGCGGCTCCGCCCGCTCCACGCGCGTGCACGGCTCGGACTCCGGTCCCGCGAGGAGCTCGTCGAGGTCGCGGCCGGAGGTCACCCGGCCATCGTAGCGAGGTGCTCCCGACCGGCCGGCAGGACGCCGCGGCGACGGAACGCCTCGACCCGTGGCGGGAGCGGGCGGTCGCGGCGAGCGCCCAGGGACGCGGGAGCGGCGAGGATGGAGGGGTGATCATCCTCGCCGCGACGCCGATCGGAAACCTCGGCGACGTCTCCCGTCGTCTCGTCGAGACGCTCGAGTCGGCGGACGTCGTCGCTGCGGAGGACACGCGCACGGCGGGCCGCCTGCTGCGCGCGCTCGCGGTCGCGAACCGTCCGCGCCTGGTCGCGATGCACGAGCACAACGAGCGCGAGCGCGCGGCGGAGCTCGTCGAGCTCGCACGCACGGCGGACGTCGTCGTGCTCACGGATGCGGGCATGCCGGCGATCAGCGATCCGGGCTTCCCGCTCGTGGAGGCCGCCGTCGCCGCGGGCGTCGCGGTCACGGCGATTCCGGGGCCGAGCGCCGTGCTCACGGCCCTCGCGGTCTCGGGGCTGCCCACGGATCGCTTCGCGTTCGAAGGGTTCGTGCCGCGCAAGGGCCGGCGCGCGGCGCTCGAGCGGCTCGCGCGGGAGCGGCGCACGCTCGTCTTCTTCGAGTCCCCGCACCGCGTCGGCGAGACGCTCTCGGACCTCGCCGCGACGTTCGGCGCGGATCGGCGCGTCGCGGTGTGCCGCGAGCTCACGAAGCTGCACGAGGAGGTCGTGCGCGGCACCGCGGGCGAGCTCGCCGCGCGGTTCGCCGAGGGCGCGCGCGGGGAGATCTGCCTCGTCGTGGAGGGCGCGCCCGCCGTCACGGGCGACCTCGGCGGCGCCGTGGACCGCGTGCTGGCCCTCGTCGCCGCGGGCTCGCCACTCAAGGGCGCCTCCGCCGACGTCGCCGAGGAGACGGGAGTCGGCCGGCGCGAGCTCTACGAGGCTGCGCTCGCCGCTCGGCGGGACGGCGTCGCGCCCTGAGAGCCGTCGCGGGGCCGCGGCTGCGGGCCCGCCGTCGCTGCTGCGCCACGAGGGGGATCGCGCGGTACTCGGCCCGTCGCCGCTGGGTCCGTCGCCGCTGGGCCCGTCTCGGCCCGGCGTGTCGCCGCGCGGCCTGTCGCCGCGCGGCCCGTCGCTACTCCGCCGCCCGCGCGGCCGACCCCGGTGGAGGCGCCGACGCGGCGGGCGTCGGCGCCTCCGCACCCGAGCGCAGGAGCGCGACGGTCTCGTCGTTGAGGCGCTGGAGCAGCCGCGCGAGCTCGTGCACCTCGCCCACCTCCCACGTGCGCAAGCGCCCCTCCATCTGCTCCTGCACGCGCGCCCTCGACTCGGCCAGCCGCTGGCGGGCGGTCGCGGTCGCCACGAGCACGCGCGCGCTACCGTCGTGCGGGTCCGGCTCGCTCGAGACGAGCCCGAGGCTCGTGAGGGCGGCGACGTTGCGGCTCACCATGCTCTTGTCCATCTCGAGGACCTCGGCGAGCTCGGCGGCGTGCGTGCGCTCGAAGCGCGCGATCGTGAGCAGCACCATGAGGGCCGCGGACTGCAGCTCGGGATGCACGGCGCGGGCCCGGTCCCGCATCGCGCGGTGCACCTGGGCGATGAGGATGCCGAGCTGCTCCTCGACGTGTCGGATCTCGCTCTCCCTGTCCCCCGCGGCACCGCCGGCGGCGGGGGGTGCCGGAGCGGCTGCGGCCATGGGCGTCATCCCTCTTCCTGGAGGCCTCCGTCGATCCGCCGGGACGGACGGGACGTCGTGCCCGTCTCGCGCTCCGGCAGCCCGATGGTAGCGCCCGCCTCTGCGGCGAGGCCGGACGGGATGCCCGCGTCCGCGAGCGCCGCGCCGCCCGCCTCGATCTCCGCCACCTCGAGGGGCGTCTCCTCGGCGAGCCGCTGCGTCGCCGTGCGCGTGCCGAGCGTCGCATTGGGCAGGAAGATCACTGCGAGGAGGGTCACGACGGCGAGCGGCGCGGCGACGAGGAAGACCTCGGCGACGCCCTGCCCGTACGCGGACTCGACGATCGAGCGGACGGGCCCGGGGAGCGTCGAGACCTTCGGGATGGTGCCCGAGGCGAGCGCCTGCGCGACCTTGGCCCCCGCCGCGCCGAGGGAGGCGATCGCGCGCTTGAGGTCGTCCGCGCTGCCGGCGAGCAGGTCGGCGACGCGGTTGCCGAGCACCGCGCCCATGACCGAGACGCCGATCGTGCCGCCGAGCGAGCGGAAGAACGCGACGGACGCGCTCGCGGTGCCGATGACGTCTGGCCGCACCGAGTTCTGCACGACGAGCACGAGGTTCTGCATGACCGCGCCCACGCCCGCGCCGAGCACGAACATGTAGACGGAGACGAGCACGTAGTTGGTGTCGTAGCGGATGGTGCCCATGAGCAGGAGCCCCGCGATGAGGGCGACCGACCCGCCGACGACGAACGACTTCCACCGTCCGGAGCGCGTGATGAGGGAGCCCACGACGGTCGAGGCGACGAGGAGCCCGACGATCATCGGGAGCGTGAGCAGCCCCGACTCGGTCGGCGTCGCGCCGCGCGCGAGCTGCATGTACTGGCCGAGGAACACGGACGTGCCGAACATCGCGACGCCGACGGCGACGCTCGCGATGACCGCGAGCGTGAACGTGCGGTTGCGGAAGAGCGTCATCGGGATGATGGGCTCGCGCGCCCGGAGCTCGACGAGCACCATGAGGGCGAGGAGCACGACGGCGCCGCCCACCATCCACGCGGTCTGCCATGACGCCCAGTCGAACTGGTTGCCGGCGAGCGTCACCCAGATGAGCAGGAGGGCGACGCCGCCGCTCAGGAGCGCGGCGCCCAGGTAGTCGATGCGCACGTGCTGCCGTGCGCGTCTCGGCAGGTGCAGCGTGCGCTGCAGCAGGATGATCGCGGCGATCGCGAACGGGAGCGCGACATAGAAGTTCCAGCGCCAGCCGAGGCCGTCGGTGATGAGGCCGCCCACGAGCGGGCCCGCGACCGTGCCGATCGCCATGACGGCGCCGAAGAGGCCCATGTACCGGCCGCGCTCGCGCGGGCTGATGATGTCGGCGAGGATGATCTGGCTGAGCGCCGTGAGGCCGCCGCCGCCGAGGCCCTGCACGATGCGGAAGGCGATGAGCGTCGCGGGGTCCTGCGAGAAGCCCGCGAGCGCGGAGCCGACGACGAAGACGCCGAGCGCGAGCTGGATGAGCAGCTTGCGGTCGAGCAGGTCGGCGAGCTTGCCCCAGATGGGCGTCGAGATCGTCGTCGCGAGCAGCGTCGAGGTGACGATCCACGTGTAGGCGGTCTGGTCTCCGCCGAGGTCGGCGACGATGCGCGGCAGCGACGTCGACACGACCGTGCCGGCGAGCAGGGCGACGAGCGTGCCGAGCAGCAGGCCCGAGAGCGCCTCGAGCACCTGCCGATGGGTCATGGGCGCCGCAGGGGATGCCGTGGGCGTCGTCGTGGTCGTGGTCATCCTTCTCCAGTTCGTTGATCTTGGTCAACTATAAGTCGATGGTTGACCGAATGCAACTATCGCGCCGACCGGGCCGTCATGCGAAAAGCGCGCTGACTAGACTCGGGGCATGCCCGCGGGTGAGTCCTTCTACATCTGCACGCCGATCTTCTATGTCAACGACGTGCCGCACATCGGCCACGCCTACACGGAGGTCGCCGCGGACGTGCTCGCCCGCTGGCACCGGCAGCGCGGCGAGGACGCGTGGCTGCTCACGGGCACCGACGAGCACGGGCAGAAGATCCTGCGCACCACCGTCGCCAACAACACGACGCCGAAGCAGTGGGCGGACGAGCTCGTCGCGAGCGCGTGGAAGCCCCTGCTCGAGACGATCGACATCGCCAACGACGACTTCATCCGCACGACCGACGAGCGGCACGAGAACGGCGTGAGGCTCTTCCTGCAGCGGCTCTACGACGACGGGCACATCTACGCGGGCGAGTACGAGGGGTACTACTGCGTGGGCTGCGAGGAGTACAAGCAGCAGAGCGAGCTCGTCGACGGCGTCGGCGAGTACGAGGGCGAGCGCGTGTGCGCGATCCACGGGCGGCCGGTCGAGATCCTGCAGGAGCGCAACTACTTCTTCCGCATGAGCGCGTTCGAGCAGGCGCTCCTCGACCTCTACGAGTCGCGCCCCGACTTCGTGCAGCCGGAGAGCGTGCGCAACGAGATCGTGCAGTTCGTCAAGCAGGGACTCGAGGACCTCTCGATCTCGCGGTCGAGCTTCGACTGGGGCATCAAGGTGCCGTGGGACGAGTCGCACGTCGTCTACGTGTGGTTCGATGCGCTGCTCAACTACATCACGGCGGTGGGATACGGAACCGACCCGGCGGAGTTCCGGCGGCGCTGGCCGGCCGTGCACATCGTGGGGAAGGACATCGCGCGCTTCCACGCCGTCATCTGGCCGGCGATGCTGATGGCGGCAGGCCTGCCGGTGCCGAAGCGGGTGTTCGGCCACGGCTGGCTGCTGGTGGGCGGCGAGAAGATGTCC
>JAATFA010000170.1 GCA_015655445.1 Actinomycetales bacterium
GAGTCGGGCGGCGGCAGCGGCACCGCGAACATCAAGAGCCACCACAACGTCGGCGGCCTGCCGGAGGACCTCGAGTTCGAGCTCGTCGAGCCGCTGCGGGCCCTCTTCAAGGACGAGGTGCGGGCGATCGGTCGCGAGCTCGGCCTGCCCGAGGCGATCGTCGCGCGACAGCCGTTCCCGGGGCCCGGGCTCGGCATCCGCATCGTCGGCGAGGTGACGCGCGAGCGGCTCGCGCTGCTGCGCCGCGCGGACGCGATCGTGCGTGAGGAGCTCTCCGCGGCGGGACTCGACGCCGAGATCTGGCAGTGCCCGGTCGTGCTGCTCGCGGACGTGCGCTCTGTGGGCGTGCAGGGCGACGGGCGCACGTACGGGCACCCGATCGTGCTGCGGCCGGTGTCCTCCGAGGATGCCATGACGGCGGACTGGACGCGCGTGCCCTACGACGTGCTCGCGCACGTGTCGACGCGCATCACGAACGAGGTCGAGGGCGTCAACCGCGTCGTCCTCGACGTCACCTCGAAGCCCCCCGGCACGATCGAGTGGGAGTAGCCCCTCCCCGGCTCCCCTCCCCCCATTCCCCAAAATGAAGGAGAACTGGGTCTCACAGGACGGCGAACGCCCTTTCGGGGTGCAGGACGGGCGCGTTCTCCTTCCTTTTCGGTGCTGGCCCAGGAGCGGGCGGCGCTCGTCCGTGCGGCCGCGCGCCGTGCGGCGCCGTTCGCGGCTCTTCGGGACAACGGCGCGCGGCTCTCCGCGAAAACGAAGGATGCGAGGGCGCGTGCGGCGCTGAAGCGGCTTTCGCGACGTATGCCGCCCCGTTTCTCCTTCGTTTTCGGAGGCGACCGGGCGGGTCCGTCTCCGGGAGCGGCCGCGCGAGCGGTGCTGGGCGCAGAGGAGGGGGCGCGCGAGCGGTGCTGGGCGCAGAGGAGGGCGCAGAGGAAGGGGCCGCCCGATGCGAACGGACGGCCCCTGAGTGGATCTGCGGCGGCTATCGACGCGCGAGCGCGATGATGCGCAGGATCTCGAGGTACAGCCACACGACGGTGACCATGATCCCGAAGGCGGCGCTCCAGCCGTAGACGCGCGGGGCTCCGCGCTGCACGCCCGTCTTGACCGCGTCGAAGTCGAGCACGAGCGAGTACGCGGCGAGCAGCACGACGAAGATGCCGATGACGATGCCGAGCGGGATGCCCGTGTTGCCGAGCTCCACGCCGCGCAGCCCGAACATCCCCCGCGTCACGCCGAAAGCCATGAGGCCGAAGTTGATGAGCGAGAACGCGGCGTATCCGAGCATCGCGATGAGGAAGACCTTCGTCGCCCGGCGGCTCGCGCGGATCTTGCCGCTCGCGAAGAGCGCGAGCGTGATGCCGACGATCGCGAACGTGCCGAGGACCGCCTGGATGACGATGCCGTCCAGCATCTCGTTGAAGAGCATCGAGATCGCGCCGACGAACATCCCCTCGACAGCGGCGTAGCTCAGCACGAGCGCGGGCGACGGCTTGCGCTTGAAGATGTTGACGAGCGCGAGCACGAACCCGGCGAGGGCGGCGGGGATCGCGAGCACCGGCACGAACCACCCCACGGCCGCACCCGCGAGCAGCACGAGGAAGGACACGATGGTCTTGACGATCGTGTCCTCGTACGTCATCCGTCCGGTCTCGGCTGGCGTTGCCGACGGGCGTCCGTACAGCTCGTCGAGCTGCTCGGCCGTGACGGCCTGCGGCAGCTGCGACGCGATGCTCGGCTTCGAGCTGAACGCGGGCGAGTTGTTGAATGCGGGGTTGGAGCCAGCCATGGGGTCGTCCTTCTCGCGGGGCCGAGGTTCCGGGGGATGCCGGTCAGCGAAGCGCTGTGTGCCCCGATTCTAGGGAACGAGCGCTGAGGATTCACCCAGCGATCGTGAGGATCCCGCCCGGTGGATCCATCGCGCGAGCCACGCGGAGACCGCGATCGTCGCCGCCATGATCCCGAGCGCGGCGAGCGTGCCGCTGTAGTCGCGGAAGATCCGGGCGCACACGACGCCCGCGGCGACGACGGGCACGAGGCTCGCGTAGCTGCGCAGCGGACGGGATCGCACGAGCAGCCATGCGACGTACGGGACGGCGAGCGCGCCCACGACCTGCGGTCCCGCGAGGAGCAGCCACACGACGATGCAGCTCGGGAGCACGACGACGATGCGGCGCCAGCCGACCGCGGGGAGGATCCACCAGCCGATCGCGTGGGCGGCCGTGCCGACGAGGAGCGGCCAGAGGTGCGTCGAGGTCGCGGACTGGAGGTGGACGAGGCCGCCGACGATGAGCACGGCACCGCCGACGAGCCGCTCCCGGTAGCCGCCCCAGCGCAACCGGAGCCGTGTCGTCGGCTCGACCCACGCCGAGCGGCGCGCCCGCGACCGCGGAGAGCGAGAGCGGGGCGAGCGGACCAGAGGCTCGCGGGGCTGGGGGTCGCCGGCTCGGCGTTCGGGGGCTTGGGTGTCGTCGGCCCGGTGTTCGCGGCCCGCCGGGGGTCGCGCGTCGTCCATGCGCGGCACGGGGCCCTCCGCGGCTCAGCCCTGCACGTGCAGCACGATGGCGACGGCCGTCGCCCCGGCGATGCCGATCCCCGCGACGAGCAGGACGATGCCCGCCACGAGCGAGGCGACCCCGCGGCTCGCGCGCCGCGGCGCCGCCGGCGCAGGTCGGTGCGATGCGGGCGCGGACGCGCCGCCGAAGCGGTCGCCGACGGCGCGGGGCGCGGGCCGCAGCACGTCGTGGACGGGAGGCGTCGCCTGCGGCAGCGAGCGGAACGCCTCGGGCATGGGAAGCGGCCCGGAGAGCAGCGGATGCACGGCCGTCATCGGCTCGTCGTCGTCGACCGCGTTCCCCATGCTCGCAGCCGCGGCGGGGGAGCTCGCGGTGGTGGGACCCGTCGCCGCCGCGGCGGGACCAGTGGCTGCGGGACCGGTGGCTGCGGGCTCTGCGGCGGCGGGCTCCGCGGTGGTGGCGGGAGCGGTGGCGGCGGAGGGGGCGGGCTCCGTGGCGGCGGAGGGGGCCGCGGCGGCGGAGGGGGCCGCGGCGGCGGGGCCGGTGGCGGCGGAGCCGGTCGTGACGGCGGCGCTCGTGGTGCCCGGGTCCGTAGGTGCCGCGGCGGGGTCCGTGGGCGCGGAGGGCGGACCCGTCGTGGCGGAGGCGGCGCCGGTCGCGGCGGAGGCCGCCTGCCCGGAGTCCGCAGGCGTCGCTTCGACGTTCGCGCGCTCGGTGCGCTCGGCATCCGATCGGCTCTCGTCCGCCGCACCGCGGTCGATGGGCTCGGAACCGGTCGGGCGCGCGTCCGAATGCGTCGCCGTGTCGGGACGCTCGGCGTCGGGGCGCCCCGCGTCCGCGAGAGTCGCGGTGTCGGCGTGCTCGGAGTCCGCGTGCGTCGCCCTGTCGGCGTGCGCGGTGGCGGGGCGCTCGGCGTCCGCGTGAGCGGCGTCCGCCCGGCCCGAGCCGGTCTCGCCGGCGACGCGCTCGCCGGAGCCCGCGTCGCCCGACCTCGGTGCCGCGGGCGCGAGCTGCACGGCCACGAACGCCTCGGGACCGTCGTGCGCCGGCGTGTCCGCGCCCACGCGCTGTGGCGCGGCGGCGCTCATGTCGCGCGGCGGGCCTGCGACCTCCCGCGCCGCGGCTGTGCCTGCGGCCTCCGGCGCTCCGGCGCCCACGCCCCCGCGGGCCGGCGCGTCCGCTCCCGCGTCGCGTGTGCCCGCGCCGAGCGCGCGAGCATCGAGCGCCGCGCCGCCGTCCGATCGCGAGGCCGCTGCTGCGCCGCGGGCCGCTGCCGCGCCGCCGTCGCGCGGCGCATCGCTCTCCGCGGCGCGGGGGACACGGGCGCCGCACTGGACGCAGAACCTCCACGACGGGTCGAGCTCGCTGCCGCAGTTCTCGCACCTCGCCATGGTGTGCCAGTGTATTCCGCGCCCCTCGCGTGTCGACGGCGCCTCGCGCGTAGCGTGAAGACGTGCTCCCGCGTCCGCATCCGCTCGTCATCGGGCACCGCGGGGCGAGCGGCTACCGACCCGAGCACACGCGCGAGGCGTACGAGCTCGCCCTCGCCCTCGGCGCCCACGCGGTCGAGCCCGATCTCGTGGCGACGCGCGACGGCGTGCTCGTCGTGCGGCATGAGAACGAGATCTCGGGCACGACGGACGTCGCCTCCCACCACGAGTACGCCGACCGCCGCACGACGCGGCTCGTCGACGGACGCGAGGTCACCGGGTGGTTCACGGAGGACTTCACGTGGGACGAGCTGCGCACCCTGCGCGCTCGCGAGCGCCTGCCGCGCCTGCGTCCGCTGAGCGCGAGCTTCGACGGCCGGTCGCCCCTCCTGCGCCTGCGCGACCTGCTCGCGCTCCTCGACGCCGCCGCGGAGGCGCGCGGCAGCCGCCCGGTGCTCGTCGCCGAGGTCAAGCACGCCGCCCACTTCTCCGCGATCGGCCTGCCCCTCGACGATCTGCTCGCCGCCGAGCTCGCGGGCTGGGCGCACGAGGACGACCTCGTCGTCGAGTCCTTCGAGCCGCTCGTGCTCGACCGCCTCCGCGAGCGTGCGGTGCCGGGGCGTCGCGTGCTGCTCGTGGAGGCGGCGGGAGCGCCCGCGGACCTCGTGGCGCGCGACGGATCCGCGGCCGCGACCTACGCCGACCACCTGACCCCGTACGGCCTCGCCGCGCTCGCGCACACGCTGCACGGCGTGAGCCTGGACAAGGGGCTCCTGCTCGCCGACGGGGGAGCCGGGCTAGCGCGCGCGGTCCATGCAGCCGGTCTCGACCTCTATACGTGGACGGTGCGACCCGAGAACGCCTTCCTCGACCCCGGGCACCGGCGCGGCGACGACCCCGCGGGCGTCGGCGACTGGCGCGGCGAGACCCGCGCGCTGCTCGCCGCGGGCGTCGACGGGATCTTCGCCGACCATCCGGACCTCGTGCTCGACGCGATCCGCGACCGGGCGTCGGAGGCCGCGCCTACACTTGACGCGCAATGAGCTACGTTCTCGACGGATCCGACACCGCGCCTCGCGTGGACGACCGCCTGCTCGAGGGGCTCAACCCCCAGCAGCGCGAGGCGGTGCTCTACCGCGGGCCCGCGCTGCTCATCGTCGCGGGTGCCGGCTCGGGCAAGACGAGCGTGCTCACGCGGCGCATCGCGAGCCTCATCCGGACGCGCGAGGCGTGGCCGAGCCAGATCCTCGCGATCACGTTCACGAACAAGGCGGCGAACGAGATGCGGGAGCGCGTCGAGCTCCTGCTCGGGGGCCGCGCCGAGGGCATGTGGATCTCGACCTTCCACTCGGCGTGCGTGCGCATCCTGCGCCGCGAGGCCGAGCATTTCGGGTTCACGCGCAGCTTCACGATCTACGACTCCGCGGACAGCCGCGCCCTGCTCAAGCGCATCATCAAGGACCTCGACGCGGACACGGTCGGCCACACGGTCTCGAGCGCGGCGAACAAGATCTCGCGCATGAAGAACGAGCTCACCGACGTCGAGTCGTACGCGCGGCAGGCGAACTTCAGCGACCCCAACGACGTCATGTTCGTGGAGATCTTCCGGCGCTACACGGCCGAGCTCGCGCGCGCGAACGCGTTCGACTTCGACGACCTCATCGCGCAGACCGTGTACCTCTTCCGCGCCTTCCCGCGCGTCGCGGCGCTCTACCAGCGCCGCTTCCGGCACATCCTCGTCGACGAGTACCAGGACACGAACCACGCGCAGTACGCGCTCATCCGCGAGCTCACGCGCGAGCCCGACCCCGAGGCGCTCGACCCCGTGCAGGCGCGGGACGAGCCGGAGGTGCTCGACGGCGGCGTGCGCATCCTCGATCCGCGGCCCGCAACCGGCGACCGCCGTCCCCCGCTCGGTCCGGCCTCGCTCACGGTCGTCGGCGACTCCGACCAGTCGATCTACGCGTTCCGCGGCGCGGACATCCGCAACATCGTCGAGTTCGAGCGCGACTTCCCGCAGTCGAAGGTCATCCTGCTCGAGCAGAACTACCGGTCGACCCAGACGATCCTCGACGCGGCGAACGCGGTCATCTCGCACAACTTCGACCGCAAGGACAAGCGCCTCTTCACGACGATCGGCGCGGGGGAGAAGATCGTCGGCTACACGGGCTATTCGGGGCACGACGAGGCGCAGTTCGTCGCGGACGAGATCGCCGCGCTGCACGAGAGCGGCATCGACTACAAGGACATCGCGGTCTTCTACCGCACGAACTCGCAGACGCGGGCGCTCGAGGAGATCCTCATCCGCTCGGGCATCCCGTATCGCGTGCTCGGGGGCACGAAGTTCTACGAGCGCGCTGAGATCAAGGACGTCATGGCGTACCTCGTGTGCGTCGCCAACCCGCTCGACTCGATGGCGCTGCGGCGCATCATCAACGTGCCCAAACGCGGGATCGGCGACGCGACGACCGCGGCCCTCCAGGCCTACGCGGATCGTGAGGACGTGCCGCTGCGCGAGGCGATGCGGCACGTCGAGGAGCTCTCGCTCGGCGCGAAGGTGACGGCGGCGATCCGGGGTCTCGTCGACCTGCTCGACGAGGTGTCGGCGACCGTGGAGTCCACGCAGGTGCCGGACGTGCTCACGACGCTCCTCGAGCGCACGGGCTACGTGGAGGCGCTGCGCGCGACGCGCGATCCGCAGGACGAGGCGCGCGCCGAGAACGTGGACGAGCTCGTCGCCGTCACGAAGGAGTTCCAGCGCAACAACCCCGGCGGCCGGCTCCTCGACTTCCTCACCGAGGTCGCGCTCGTGGCCGCGGCCGACGAGCTCGACGACTCGAGCGGCACGGTGTCCCTCATGACGCTGCACACGGCGAAGGGGCTCGAGTTCGACGCCGTCTTCATCACGGGCGTCGAGGAGGCCCTCCTGCCGCACCGGATGAGCGTCAACGAGCCGGGTGGCCTCTCCGAGGAGCGGCGCCTCTTCTACGTCGGGATCACGCGGGCCCGCAAGCGCCTGTATCTGTCGCTCGCGACGTCGCGTGCGGCGTACGGCGACGTCTCGATCGCGATGCCGAGCCGCTTCCTCACGGAGATCCCCGGTGAGCTGA
>JAATFA010000172.1 GCA_015655445.1 Actinomycetales bacterium
AGGACGGCCAGGTCAAGGGCTTCATCGTGCCGACCGACACCCCCGGCTACACGGCGACCAAGATCGAGAACAAGCAGTCGCTGCGCATCGTGCAGAACGCCGACATCGTCCTCGAGGAGGTGCGCGTGCCCGACGCGCTGCGCCTGCAGAACGCCCACTCCTTCCGCGAGACGGCGGCCGTGCTGCGCCTCACGCGCGCCGAGGTCGCCTGGGCGGCGGTCGGCAACGCGGTCGGCGCGTACGAGGCGGCGCTGCGCTACGCGGGCGAGCGCGTGCAGTTCGGCCGCACGATCGACAGCCACCAGCTCGTGCAGGACCTGCTCGTGAAGTCCCTCGGCAACATCACGGCGTCGATCGCGATGGTCACGCGGGTCTCACAGCTGCTCGACGAGGGCACGCAGCGCGACGAGCACGCCTCGCTCGCGAAGGCGTTCACGACCACGCGCATGCGCGAGACGGTCGCGTGGGCGCGCGAGAGCATGGGCGGCAACGGCATCCTGCTCGACAACGACGTCGCGCGCCATTTCGCCGACGCCGAGGCGATCTACTCCTACGAGGGCACGCGAGAGATGAACACGCTCATCGTCGGGCGCGCGATCACGGGCAAGGCGGCCTTCGTCTGAGCGGCCGCGGCGAGCCGCGTCGAGCCGGCTCGCGGCGGACGCGCGGCTAGCCTTGCTGCATGGCCGCGCGCGAGAGGTACCGCATCGCGCTCGCGACGCTCCTCCTCTTCACGGTCGCAGCGGGCGACTTCTGGCGCAACCTCATCGGATGGGGTGGCTGGGGGGCCCTCTCGATCGCGCTTCTCGTCGCGTGCATCGTCGAGCTCGCGCACGACCGGCCCGCCGTGCGCCGCCTGCCGCTGCCGCTGCTCGGATTCCTCGCCTTCGCGGCGCTCTCGCTCCTGTGGGCGCGCTATCGCCTCGCCCCCGACGCGTTCCCGCCCTCGCTCGCGGCCTCCCCCGCTGGCGTCCTGCTCGCACGCGCCGCGCCGCTCGCGGGCGTGCTCGCGAGCGCGGCGATGACGACGGGCGCGGCGTTCCTCGCGCTGTGCCTGCCCGCTCGACGCCTCGTCGCCGTCGTGTCCGCGGCGCTCACGTGGGTGCTCGCTCTCTCGATCGTCTTCGAGCTCGTCGTCGCGCTCGTCATCCGCCACCGCATCTTCGCGCTCTTCCCCGCCTTCGACACGCACGCCGCCCACATCCCCCGCTCCTATTACTGGTCGCGCGACGTGCTCTTCACGGGCGGCCGCATCCAGGGCATCGTCGGCAACTCCAACCTGCTCGCGATGATCGCCCTCCTCGCGCTCGTCGTGCTCGCGGTCCAGGCGGCCGCGCGCACGATCGGCCGCGCGCACGCCGTCGCGGGCATCGCGCTCGCCCTCGCGTGCCTCGCGCTCACGCGCTCGGCGACCGTCATCGCGTGCGCCGTCGCGGTCGTGCTCGTGCTCGCGGTCGTGCTGCTCGTGCGCCGCACGACGGGTGCGGCGCGAGCCGCGACGACGTGGGGCGCGCTCGCGGCCCTCGCGCTCGTCGTCGTCGCCGTGATCGCCTTCCGCGCGCCCCTGCTCGCCGCCCTCGGCAAGAGCGCCGACCTCACCTATCGCGTGCGCATCTGGGGGGACGTCACCGCCCTCGCCGCACAGCACCCCGTGCTCGGCTGGGGCTGGGTGAGCTACTGGATCCCCTGGGTCACGCCCTTCGACCACCTCGCCGTCATCGGCGGGGTGACCTACCTGCAGGCGCACGACGCGTGGCTCGACGTGTGGTTCCAGCTCGGAGCGGTCGGGCTCGCGATCTTCGTCGCCTTCGTGCTCTCGACGCTCGTGCGCGCGTGGTGGACGGCGACCGACCGGCCGCAGTCGGCGCCCGGTCCCGGCGATCGCTACGGCGTGCTGAGCCTGCTGCCGATCCTGCTGCTCACGGCGCTCGTCGTGCAGAGCCTCGCCGAGTCCCGCCTGCTCGTCGAGCTCGGCTGGACGCTCCTCGCGGCGACCGCGATCGCCCTCAAGCGCGCTCGCTCGGGAGCGCTCGACCCCCGCCGCCGGCCGGCGCGCGACGATCGCGACGGGCGGGCGGCCCTCCGATCGCGAAGGGCGCGCGCGTGAGCGACGCCGGGCCGCGCGCCGCCCACCCGGCCTGGCGGCTCGCGCTCGAGATCGCGGGGAGCCCACGCTTCAACCAGACGTTCGCGACCGTCGTGGTCTTCTTCGCGTTCGCGACCCACCCGCTCGCGGCCCTTCTCGGCGAGCCGGGCGTGATCGCGATCCTCGTCGCCCTCGACGTGCTCGCCGCGTTCGCGCTCGCAGGCCAGTGGGAGCGCGTCGAGTGGCAGGGGCTCCTGCCGATCTCGCTGCTCGCGCTCTTCGGCTGGATCGGCCTCACGATCGTGTGGAGCCAGTACCAGTGGGCGACCCTCGGCGGCATCGCCTACGCCTACGCCTTCGGCTTCCTCGGGCTCTACCTCGCCCTCGGGCGGGACGTGCTGCAGATCATGCGCGCGACGGGCGACGCCCTGCGCTTCTACCTCGTCGTCTCGATGGCGGTCGAGATCCTGAGCGGGATCCTGCTCGACGCGCCCATCCCCGTCCTCGGCGTGCAGGGGCTGCTCGCCGAGGGCGGACCCGTGCAGGGGATCGCGGGCAGCCGCAACTACCTCGGCTTCATCGCGCTCCTCGCCGTCGTGACCTTCCTGCTCGAGCTCCTCACGCGCTCGGTCGAGCGCCCGCTCGCGCTCGGCTCGATCGCGCTCGCGCTCGCGACGATCGCGCTCACGCGCTCGCCCGTGACGATCGCGACGGCGGCCGTCGTCGTGCTCGGGCTCGTCGTGCTCGCGGGGCTGCGGCGCGCGCGGGGGGACGTGCGGCAGGCCGTGCAGATCGCGCTCGTCGTCGTGATCGCCGCCGCAGGGGTCGCCGCGTGGACCCTGCGCTCGCAGATCGTCTCCCTCCTCGGGCTCGCCCCGGAGATCCAGTTCCGCACGAGCCTGTGGCGGCTCATGCTCGCGATGCAGGGCGACCAGTCGCTCGTCGGCCTCGGCTGGGTCGGACCGTGGAACACGGCCATCCACCCGTTCGCGACGCTCGGGCTGGAGGTGGGACGCGCGCAGTCCACGGGGCTGTCGGCCTACGTCGACACGGTCTTCCAGGCGGGCGTCGTCGGCCTGCTCCTCTTGCTCGTCGCGGGAGCGCTCGCCTTCCGGCGCGCGTGGACGGTCGCCGCGACGCAGCGGAGCAAGACCCACATCTGGCCCGCGCTCGTCCTGCTGCTCTTCGGCACGACGAGCATCACCGAGAGCTTCGTGCTCGCCGAGGGGGGCCTCATGCTCGCCGTCGCGCTCGCGACCCTCTCGGCGCACCGCATGTCGTGGCGGCGTCGGCTCGCGACGGAGTGAGCACGCGCGGCGCCCCGCCCTGCCCCGCGGACGCAGTGCGGATTGGCGGACGCTCAGCGCGAGCGCCTAGGGTGCTCCTGTGAGGGCCGCCCGCATCCTCGTTCTCCCGCTGAGGCAATGAGCGGGTGACCTTCTGCAACACCGGTTCGGAAGCGGTGATGGCGGCGATGCGCATCGCGCGCACCGTCACCGGCCGGAGCCGGATCGCCACCTTCTCGGGCGATTACCACGGCCAGTTCGACGAGGTGCTGGTGAAGGGCGGCCGCCGCCAGCCGGACGGCGCGCCGAAGCCGCTGCCGGTGGCCTCCGGCATCCCAGCCTCGGCGGTGGAGAACATGGTGGTGCTGGACTACGGCGCCCCCGAATCGCTGGAATGGATCCGCGCCAACGCCGACGAGCTGGCTGCGGTGATCGTGGAGCCGGTGCAG
>JAATFA010000015.1 GCA_015655445.1 Actinomycetales bacterium
CGAAGTTGTCCTGCAGCTGCGTGTGCTTGTAGAGGTTGTTGAGCACGACCTTCGCGACAGCATCGCGCTTGAGCACGATGACGAGCCGCTGGCCCGTGCGCCCCGAGGTCTCGTCGCGGATGTCGGCGATGCCCTGCAGCTTGCCCTCGTTGACGAGCTCGGCGATCTTCATCGCGAGGTTGTCGGGGTTGACCTGGTACGGCAGCTCGGTGACGACGAGGCACGTGCGCCCGTGGATCTCCTCGACGTTCACGACGGCGCGCATCGTGATCGATCCGCGGCCGGTGCGGTACGCGTCGTGGATCCCGCGCACGCCGAGGATCTGCGCGCCGGTCGGGAAGTCCGGTCCCTTGACGCGCTGGATGAGGGCCTCGAGCAGCTCCTCGCGGCTCGCCTCCGGGTGCTCGAGGGCCCACAGCGCTCCCTCGGCGACCTCGCGCAGGTTGTGCGGCGGGATGTTGGTCGCCATGCCGACGGCGATGCCGACGGACCCGTTGACGAGCAGGTTGGGGAAGCGGCTCGGCAGGACGGTCGGCTCCTGCGTGCGACCGTCGTAGTTGGGCATGAAGTCGACGGTGTCCTCGTCGATGTCGCGCACCATCTCCATGGCGAGCGGGGCCATCTTCGTCTCCGTGTACCGGTGCGCGGCCGCGGGATCGTTGCCGGGGGAGCCGAAGTTGCCCTGGCCGAGCGCGAGGGGGTAGCGCAGGCTCCACGGCTGCACGAGGCGCACGAGCGTGTCGTACACGGCGCTGTCGCCGTGCGGGTGGAACTGCCCCATGACGTCGCCGATGATGCGCGTGCACTTGGAGAAGGCTCGATCCGGCCGATAGCCGCCGTCGTACATCGTGTAGAGCACACGGCGGTGCACGGGCTTGAGCCCGTCGCGCACCTCGGGCAGCGCGCGGCTCACGATGACGCTCATCGCGTAGTCGAGATAGCTGCGCTGCATCTCGAGCTGCAGGTCTACCTGCTCGACGCGGTCGCCCGGGGTGTCGCTCTCGGTGTTCGTGGTGTCGGTCATCTCGTCCTTGTTCCTGGGTGTCTCGATGCGGACGGCCGGGCGGGCCGGTCACTCGACGGTCGGCCGCTCGGCCGCGGCGCGGCCGGGCGGGTCAGATGTCGAGGAAGCGGACGTCCTTCGCGTTCTGCAGGATGAACGTGCGCCGCGCATCGACGTCCTCGCCCATGAGGGTCGAGAAGATGCCGTCCGCGACGGCCGCGTCGTCGAGCGTCACCTGCAGGAGCGTGCGGGTCTCGGGGTTCATGGTCGTGTCCCACAGCTCCTTGTAGTCCATCTCGCCGAGGCCCTTGTAGCGCTGGATCCCGTTGTCCTTGGGGATGCGCTTGCCCTCCGCCTGCCCCGCCACGATGAGCGCGTCGCGCTCACGGTCGTTGTACGCGTACTCGTGGTCGGCGTTCGACCACTTGATGCGGTAGAGGGGAGGCTGCGCGAGATAGACGTATCCGCGCTCGATGAGCGGGCGCATGTAACGGAAGAGCAGCGTGAGCAGGAGCGTCGTGATGTGCTGGCCGTCGACGTCCGCGTCGGCCATGAGGACGATCTTGTGGTACCGCACCTTGTCGGCGTCGAAGTCCTCGCCGATCCCGGCGCCGAACGCCGTGATCATGGCCTGGATCTCGTTGTTGCTCAATGCACGGTCGAGGCGGGCCTTCTCGACGTTGAGGATCTTCCCCCGCAGCGGCAGGATCGCCTGCGTCTCGGGATTGCGGCCCTGCACCGCCGAGCCGCCCGCCGAGTCGCCCTCGACGAGGAAGATCTCGCTCACGGACGCATCGTGGCTCGAGCAGTCCTTGAGCTTGCCGGGCATCCCGCCTCCGGAGAGCAGGCCCTTGCGCCGCGTCTGCTCGCGCGCCTTCCGGGCCGCGATGCGGGCCTGCGAGGCCTGGATCGCCTTGCGCACGACGTCCCGCGCTTGCGACGGGTTGCGGTCGAACCAGTCGCCGAGCTGGTCCCCGACGACGCGCTGCACGAAGGACTTCGCCTCCGTGTTGCCGAGCTTCGTCTTCGTCTGGCCCTCGAACTGCGGCTCGGCGAGCTTGACCGAGATGACCGCCGTGAGGCCCTCGCGCACGTCCTCGCCGGAGAGGTTCTCGTCCTTCTCCTTGAGGATGCCCTTCTCCCGCGCGTAGCGGTTGACGAGCGTCGTGAGCGCCGCACGGAACCCCTCCTCGTGCGTGCCGCCCTCGTGCGTGTTGATCGTGTTGGCGTAGGTGTGGACGCTCTCGCTGTAGGCGGTCGTCCACTGCATCGCGACCTCGAGGGCGATGCCGCGATCGGGGTCCTCGGACTCGAAGGCGATGACGTCCGGATGGACGAGCTCGGTCTTCTTGGTCGAGTTGAGGTACTCGACGTAGTCGACCAGACCGCGCTCGTACCGGAAGACGTCCGACCGCGACTCCTCGCCCGGACGCTCGTCGTGCAGCGAGATCCGCAGCCCCTTGTTGAGGAAGGCCATCTGCTGGAACCGCGTCCGCAGGGTCTCGTAGTCGAAGTCGACCGACTCGAAGATGTCGGGGTTGGGCCAGAAGGTGATCGTCGTGCCCGTCTCGTCGCTCGGCTCCCCGCGCGTGAGCGGGTAGTCCGGAACGCCGATCGAGTAGCTCTGGTTCCACGTGAAACCCTGGCGCCGCACCTCCACCTCGAGGCGGCGGGAGAGGGCATTGACGACTGAGCTCCCGACGCCGTGCAGGCCGCCGGAGACGGCGTATCCGCCACCGCCGAACTTGCCGCCCGCGTGCAGGACGGTGAGCACGACCTCGACCGTCGACCGCTTCTCGACCGGGTGCTCGTCGACGGGGATGCCGCGACCGTTGTCCGTCACGCGGATCCCGCCGTCCGGCAGGATCACGACCTGGATGTCGTCGCAGTAGCCCGCGAGCGCCTCGTCGACCGCGTTGTCCACGATCTCGTACACGAGGTGGTGCAGTCCGCGCGGGCCCGTCGACCCGATGTACATGCCGGGGCGCTTGCGCACCGCCTCCAGCCCCTCGAGAACCTGGATCGCGCTGGCTCCGTAGCTGTCGTCCTGCGTGTTCCGAGTGGGGGTTGAAGACATCGGAATGGGTGCTCCCGTCGCGTCGATCGTGGTGGGCCGATCGTCGACCGCCCGCGGATTCCCGGCGCGACCTCGACGACCCTTTATTCTACCAAGCGACGGGCTCGGAATGCCTGGAATCGCCCTTCTGAGGCTCTTTTCTCCCGCGTGTGGTCTCTTTTGCCGTCTCAGCCGTAGGTATCGCGTGGACCGCGCCCTGGAACCGATCTGGGGCCGCGTTTCCAGCTCGGTACCCCCGGCCCGTCGAAGCGCACGGAGGAGATGCCCGCCGACGGGTAGCGCACGACGATGCGCGTGACGATCTCGGTGCGCATGATGCGCAGCTGCGTCGCCCACGCCGTCGAGTCGCAGCGCACGATGAGCACGCCCTCCTCGACGCCGGCGGGCACCGCGTGCTGCGCCGTCTCGGCGCCGACGAGCTCCGGCCATGCCGCGAGCAGCGCCGAGCGCTCGAGCGGCGAGGTCCAGCCGAGCTCCTCCGTGACGGCATCGAGCACGGACGCGATCGCCTGCGGATCCCGGCCACGGCCGAACGGCACGGAGGAGCCCGACGCGGCCGCGCGCCTCCGTCGCGCGTCGACCGAGCGGTCCGCGGGAGAGCCCATGACCTGCCGTACGCGCAGGTAGACGCGCGACGCCTCGGAGAGCCCGTCGCCGCTCACGCCGTCGCCGCTCACGCCGCGCTCCCCTCGTCGTCCACGACACGTCCCGCGCGAATGTGCACGACGTGCGCGCGGAGCTCGACCGGCACGTCCTCGAGCACGGCGGCGGTCACGAGCACCTGCTCGTAGGCGACGACCGCTTGCGCGAGGCGGACGCGCCGCGTCACGTCGAGCTCCGCGAAGACGTCGTCGAGCATGAGCACGGGATCCCCCCCGGGAGAGCCGTCGCGCAGGATCTCGGCGGACGCGAGCCGAAGGGCCAGCGCGAACGACCACGACTCGCCGTGGCTCGCGTACCCGCGCGCGGGCATCCCGTTGAGCATGAGCACGAGGTCGTCGCGGTGCGGCCCGACGAGGCACAGTCCGCGCTCGAGCTCCGCGCGACGCTTGCGCGCGAGGGCCGCACGGAACCGCGACGACACATCCGACCCCTCGTCGCGACCGGGGTCGCGCTCGATCGCCTCCGCGTCCTCGCCCTCCTCCGGGTCGCCGCCCGCGATGCTGAGCGCCAGGGCGAGCGCGACGGCATGCTCCTCACCGGCGATCGCCGTGTACGCGGAGACGATCGGACCGCGCAGCGCGTCCACGAGCGCCGCGCGGGCCTCGATGATCTCGCTGCCGAGTGCGACGAGCCGCTCGTCCCAGATGTCGAGCGTCGTGAGCCGGTCGTCGCGCACACCCGCCGACCGCGCCGACTTCAAGAGCGTCGTCCGCTGTCGGAGCACGCGATCGTAGTCCGCGAGCACGCCCGCGAGACGGGGAGTGCGCTGCACGAGCAGCTCGTCGAGGAACCGCCGCCGTCCCCCCGGATCGCCGCGCACGAGCGAGAGGTCCTCGGGTGCGAACAGCACGCTCGAGAGGTAGCGCGGCAGCTCTCGCACCTTGACGGGACCCCGATTGACCTGTGCGCGATTGGGAGCGGACCGGTTGAGCTGCAGCTCCACGAGCATGCCCCGGCCGTCGTGCTCGAGCCGCAGCCGCACGATCGCGCTCTCCGCGCCCTGCCGGATGAGCGCGCGGTCACCGGAGACGCGGTGCGATCCGAGCGTGCTCACGTAGCCGATCGACTCGAGGAGGTTGGTCTTGCCCTGCCCGTTCGGCCCGACGAAGAGGTTCGGGCCCGGCACGAGGGCGAGGTCCGCCGACGCGTAGTTCCGGAAGTCCTCGAGGGCGAGACGGGTGACGATCACATCACTTGGGGCGCACGGCGTGGCCGCCGAACTGCTTGCGCAGCGCCGCGACCGCCTTCATGGACGGGGAGTCGTCCTGCCGCGAGACGAAGCGCGCGAAGATCGACGCGCTGATCGTCGGCACGGGGACGGCGTGGTGCAGAGCGTCCTCGACAGTCCACCTGCCCTCGCCGGAGTCCTCGACGTAGCCCTCGATGTCGGTGAACCCCGGGTCATCCTCGAGCGCCTTGACGAGCAGCTCGAGCAGCCAGCTGCGCACGACCGTTCCGCGCTGCCAGGCGCGGAACGTGCCCGTGACGTCCTTCACGATGTCCGAGCGGGTGCTCATGAGCTCGTAGCCTTCGGCCCACGCCTGCATGATCGCGTACTCGATCCCGTTGTGCACCATCTTCACGTAGTGCCCGGCGCCCGTGCCGCCCGCGTGCACGAATCCCTGCTCACGCGGTCCGTCCGGGCGCAGCGCGTCGAAGACCGGCAGCGCCCACTCGACGTCGGCGGCGTCGCCGCCCGCCATGAGCCCGTACCCGTTCTCGCGGCCCCAGATACCGCCTGAGACGCCGACATCGAGATAGTGGATGCCCTTCGCCGCGAACAGCGATGCGTGCGTGAAGTCCTCCGTGTAGTGCGAGTTGCCGCCGTCGATCGCAAGGTCGCCGGGCTCGAGCACGTTCGAGAGGTCCGTGAGCACCTCGTCCGTGATGGGACCGGAGGGGACCATGACCCACACGAGTCGCGGCGCGGGCAGCGCGGCGACGAGATCCGCGAGCGACGAGACATCGGTGACCGCGGGATTGGGGTCGTATCCGGTGACCGTGATCCCCTTGTCCTCGAGCCGGCCACGCATGTTGTTGCCCATGCGGCCGAGTCCGACGAGTCCGATGTGCATCTCGTGCCCTTTCTGAAGCGGGAAGGAACTAGCGGAGCAGCAGGTTGGGCTGCAGCAGGTAGCGGTAGTCGTCGGTTCCCGGCTGGTCCTTCGACGACTGGCTCGTGATGAGCACGGGCCCCGGCTTGTTCGGATTGTCGGTCTTCGTGAACGAGATGCGCACGAACTCGGAATGGACGGCGGAGAGACCGTCGAGCAGGAACTGCGGCTTGAGCGAGACGACGGTCTCCGGGCCGGTGAGGAAAGCGTCGACCGTCTCCTGCGCCTGCGCCTGCTCCGACCCGATCGCCTCGAGGGTGAGGCCGTCGGGGGTGAAGGTGAAGCGGAGGGCGGCCTCGCGCTCGAGCACGAGCGAGACGCGACGGGTCGCCTCGATGAGCTCGCCCGTGTTCATGACCGCGTAGTTGTCGACGGTGTCCGGGAAGAGCCGGCGCACGGGCGGGAAGTTCCCCTTGATGAGCAGCGAGGTCACCGTGCGCGTCTCGGCGCTGAACGCGATGAGCTCGCGGTCCTCGCCCGTCGAGATCGCGACCGAGATCGTGCCGCTGTGGCCGAAGGTCTTGCCGATCTCGCTGAGCGTGCGGGCCGGAACGAGCGCGGACACCGGATCGGCGGAGTCGGACTCGTTCTGCCAGGGGATGCTGCGGATCGCGACGCGGTAGCGGTCGGTGGCGATGAGCGAGAGCGCGTCGTCGCCGATCTCGAGCTGCACCCCCGTGATGACGGGCGTGACGTCGTCGCGCGACGCCGCGACCGCGACCTGGCTCACGGCGGTCGCGAACTCCTCGCCGCCGACACTGCCCGACCTCCCCGTGACGTGCGGCAGGCTCGGATACTCCTCGACGGGCATGCTCAAGAGCGTGAAGTGCGCCGAGCCGCACGCGACGGCGATCTTGCCCTCGTCGGTCGTGAAGCGCACAGGGGCGTTCGGCAGCCGGCTGGCGATCTCGGCGAGCAGGCGGCCGGAGACGAGGACGACGCCCTCCTCCTCGACCTCGGCCTCAATCGTCGTCTGCGCGGACACCTCATAGTCGAACGAGGAGAGCCGCAGACCGCCGTCCGCGGTCTCGATGAGCACGCCGCTGAGGATGGGGAGCGTCGTGCGCTGGGGAAGGAGCTTGACGGCGAAGGAGACGGCCTCGCTGAAGATGTCGCGATTGACCTGGAATCTCACGAAGTCTCACCTCTGTTCGCGCACGAGGCCGGACCCGGCGACCGGCCGATTAATACTGGCACAGCGCGGTGTCGCGGCGAGGGCGGGGCGTCCGGCGGGCAGAAGGTTGTCGGCCTGGAGAATGACAAGAAGAAGAGGTAATGGTCTTAACCGCTGTGTGAAGTGTGGAGAACGTGTCGTCAGCCGCCCGGTGAGCGGGAACTACATCCATGCAAGATGTGGATTGCGCGTGGATGTCGGTCCGGCGGCGGAGGGCGAGCGGGCCCGGACGGGGCACGAGTTCCACAGCCGGTCGCCGACGCTCCACACCGACGGGTGAGAACCTCACATCGCGCGGCCGCCTTATCCACGACTATCCACAAGTTATGCACATGTGAAACACGGCGCGTCGTGGGCGGGAGCGAGGGGATCCGATGCGTGGAGTCCGCGCGCCTCGGCGCCTCACGGCGGTGCGGGGCAGCGCTCGGCCCGCGCGAGCCCGCGGGGCGGGTCGGCGCGCGGCGTCAGCCGCTCAGACCTTGTAGCGCCGGTCCTGCTTGATGCGGCTCGTGAGCTCGGTGACCTGGTTGTAGATCGAGCGACGCTCCTTCATGAGCTCGCTGATCTTCTTGTTGGCATACATGACGGTCGTGTGGTCGCGATTGCCGAACAGCTGGCCGATCTTGGGCAGCGAGAGGTTCGTCATCTCGCGGC
>JAATFA010000089.1 GCA_015655445.1 Actinomycetales bacterium
GCGCCTCGATCGCGCAGGAAGCGCAGCGCGCTCGCTACGTTGTCGTCCTCGGCGTCGAACCACGCGAGCGCGTCGCGGATGCCCGCGCCGCGCAGCTGCGCGTCATGCCGCCGGCACGCCTCGGCGAGCACGCGCGCCTGCGTGAGCCGCGCATTCGGGAGACCGCCCGAGGCCGCGAGCTTCTCGACGCCGTACTCGCGGATCGTCTCGAGTGCGCGATAGCGCCCCGCGACGCGGTGCAGGAGCGACTTGTCCACGAGCGCGTCGAGCTCGGCGCGCGAGCCTCCGTGCGCGGCGGCGACGACCGGGGCGTCCGCCGCCGCTATCCCCGCGGGATAGATCGACGCGGCCGCGAGCATGTGCCGCTCGCCCTCGGAGAGCAGCTCCCAGCTCCAGTCGATGAGCGCGCGGAGGGTCTGGTGGCGCGGCCGCACGGTGCGCAAGCCCCCGCCGAGCAGCTCGAAGCGGTCGTCGAGGCCGGCGGCGATCTCCTCGATCGCGAGCGTGCGCGCCTTCGCAGCGGCGAGCTCGAGCGCGAGCGGCAGCCCGTCGAGGCGCCGGCGGATGCGCTCGGCGGCCTCCGCCTCGTCCGCCTCGAGCGGCGCGCCCCGCGCCGCTCGCACGCGCTCGGAGAAAAGCCGCTCGGCGTCGTCCTCGGGCAGGGGCCCGACCGGCACGAACGCCTCCCCCGGCACGCCGAGCGGCTCGCGGCTCGTCGTGAGCACGCGCAGGCGCGGCAGGGCGCCGAGGAGCTCGACGACGACCGCGGCCGCGGCGTCGACGAGGTGCTCGCAGTTGTCGAGCACGAGCAGCGCGTCGCGTCCCGCGAGCCCGCCGATGACGCGCTCGAGGTCGGTGGGGGCGGTCTCCTGCTGGGCGTCGGCGCCGCGAATGTCGCGCCCGAGCGCGCCGAGGATCGCCTGCCACAGCTCGTCGGGGCCCGCGGGCGCGAGCTCGACGAACACCGCGTCGCGCCGATCGCACGCGACCTCGACCGCGAGGCGCGTCTTGCCCGCGCCCCCGGGGCCCACGAGGGTCACGAGTCGATTCGCCGCGAGCTGGTCGACGAGCGTCGCGCGCTCCCGCTCGCGGCCCACGAGCGGCGTGAGCGTCACGGGCACGCGTGCCGGCCGGATGTGCTCGCCGCGCGGGACCGCGACGCCGCCGAGCTCGAGCGCGCGCGCGCGATCGCGCACGAGGTCGCGGGCGAACCAGTCGAAGTCGCCGGGCGGGGCCCACGGCTCCCCCGTCCACAAGGCGAGGGCCTCGCGCGCGAGCTCGGCGGCGGCGCGCGCGTCCCCGCCGGCCGCCTCCTCCTCCGCCGCAGCGACGAGGTCCGTGAACGCGAGCACGTCGACGTCGGCGCGGGCGACGGCGAGCCGGTAGCCGCCCGTCGCCGACTCGATCGCGCCGGGGGGAAGCTGCCCGCGCAGGCGCGAGACGATCGACTGCAGCGCGGCGCGCGCGTTCTCCGGCGGATCGGACCACACGTCCTCCGCGATCGCGCGGTAGCTCACGACGGTCCCCGCATCGACCGCGAGTCGGAAGAGCACCGCGAGCTGCATGCGTCCGGAGACCTCGAGCGCGCGCCCGTCGTGCTCGAGGCGCAGCCCGCCGAAGAGACCGATGCGCACGCGACCACTCTAGGTGCGGGGTCCGACCGGCGGATGCGGACTCGGCGCGCGCACGTCGAACGGCGGCGGTCTCCGGGGCCCCCACGCGTCGCGCGGGACGCCTACTCGACCGCGAGCGCGACGACGGGCGAGACGCGCGTCGCGCGGCGTGCCGGGGTCACCGACGCGACCCACGCGAGCAGGGCCGTGCCCGCGACGACGGCCGCGACGAGGGGCCACGGAACCGCCGGCGCGACGATCCGGGAGCCGCCGACGACCGATCCGAGCAGGGACTGCGCCCCCACCCACCCGTATGCGATCCCGAGCACGAGTCCCGCGGCGGCTGCGGCGATCGTGAGCGCGGCGCTCTCGGCCCGGATCATGCCGCGCACCTGAGCCGCCGTGAAGCCGAGCGCGCGCAGGAGCCCGAGCTCGCGGGTGCGCTGCAGGACGCTCAGCGAGAGCGTGTTGACGAGGCCGACAGCCGCGATGAGCGCGCTGAATCCGATGAGCACGGAGAAGACCGTCACGACCGCCTGCAGCATCGCGTCGAGGCCGTCGTACGCGTGCGGCTGCACGGCCGCCGCGGTGTGCATGATCGCCTCCAGGCTCGAGACGGCGACCGCGAACATCGTGATGAGCGTCACGGCGATCACGAGCCCGATCGACATGCGAGAGCTGCGCTCGGGATGCCGCATCGCGTTCTCGGCGGCGAGGCGCGCGGGCGCGGAGCTGCCGAGAACGCGACCGACGAGACGCAGGACGGGCGGCATGACGACGTGGGCGCCCGCGACGACGCCCGTGAACGAGAGGACGCCGCCGGGCAGGGCGATGAGCACGCCCGCCGGCGAGGCGAGGCCCGCGATCACGCCGAGCGCGAGGAGCGCGGCGCCGACGATCACGAGCACGAGCGCCGCGATCGACCGGCCGGGCCGCGCGAGCGCCTCCCCGCGGCTGCGCTCCTCCGCCTGGGCGAGCGCCTGGAGCGGAGTCACGACGAGCACGCGACGGGCCCCCGCCCAGGAGGCGAGCCAGGTCGTCACGACGACCGCCCCGACCGGCAGCGCGAGCACGGGCGCGAGGTAGGGGACGGCGACCGTCGGCGCCCACCCGGCGCCCGTCGCGACCGCGACGAGGAGGGCGGCGACGCCCGTGCCGGCGAGCGCGCCGAGCGCGGCGCCGACGACTCCGGCGAGGAGCCCCTCGCGCGCGACCGCCGCGCGCTCGGCTCGCGCGGTCGAGCCGAGCAGGCGCAGGAGCGCGATCGTGCGCGTGCGTCCGGCGATGATCGTCGCGACGGTGTTCGCCGTCACGATCGCGCCGACGTACACGGCGATGACGATGAAGACGAGCGCGACGGCCGTGAGCACGACGCCGACGGTCGCGGAGGCTCCCGCGACGGGACCCGCGTCGACGACCGCGGCGAGGTAGCCGGTCACGTCGAGCAGGGCGACGCCGAAGGCGCTTGCGAGGGTTGCGACGAGCACGCTCGAGGCGTGCTCGCGCACGCGTGCGCGCCTCACGCCGCCGTCTCCATCGTGAGCATGAACGACGCGATCTCGTCGGCGCTCCCGCCCGGGCGATCCTCGACGATGCGCCCGTCGGCGAGGAACAGGATGCGGTCGGCATAGCTCGCGGCCACGGGGTCGTGCGTGACCATCGCGATGCTCTGCCCGTACTGCCGCACGGCGGCCGCGAGGAGCGCGAGCACCTCCCTGCTCGTGCGCGAGTCGAGGTTGCCCGTCGGCTCGTCCGCGAAGACGAGGTCGGGCCGCGTCGCGAGGGCACGGGCGATCGCGACGCGCTGCTGCTGGCCGCCGGAGAGCTCGTGGGGCC